>JBJTIF010000083.1:0-9394 GCA_046094825.1 Actinomycetota bacterium | reverse complement strand
GTCCCGCGGGTGCTCACGATCGTCGCGGGGTCCGGGGCGCCGAGGAACCGCGCGATCTTCGCGCGCGCCCCTTCGTACGCCTCGGTCGACTCCTCCGCGATCCGGTACGCCCCACGGTGGACGTTCGCGTTGCGGTGCTCGAGGTAGTCGCGTTCGGCGTCGAGGACCTGCCGGGGCTTCTGGGTCGTCGCCGCGCTGTCGAGGTAGACGAGCGGGCGCCCGCCCGGCCGCGTCGCGAGGATCGGGAAGTCCGAACGGATGGCAGGGACGTCGAGCGACGTTCCCCCGGAGACGGTCGACCGCGCCATCGGCGGGGAGCCTACTCCCTGCCCGCCCCGACCGACTCCTCCACCCCGAGTTCCTTCCGGAGGTCCTCGTAGCCCTTCTGCTCGAGTTCGGCGGCGAGCTCGCGGCCGCCGGACTTCACGAGCCGGCCCTGCATCATCACGTGGACGTAGTCGGGCTGGATGTAGTTCAGGATCCGCTGGTAATGCGTCACGAGCAGGACGCCGAGGTTCGGCCCCACGAGCTTCGCGACGCCGGTCGCCACCTGGCGGAGCGAGTCGATGTCGAGGCCCGAGTCCGTCTCGTCGAGGACCGCGATCGCCGGCTCGAGGACCGCGAGCTGGAGGATCTCGTTGCGCTTCTTCTCGCCGCCGGAGAACCCCTGGTTCAGGTAGCGGTTCACCATCGCGTCCTCGACACCGAGGAGCTCCATCTTCTCCTTCATGTGCTTGCGGAAGGCCATCGCGCTCACCTCGCCGCCCTTCACCGACTGGTACGCGGTGCGCAGGAAGTTCACGACGGACACGCCGGGCACCTCGACCGGGTACTGCATCGCGAGGAACAGCCCCATCCGGGCGCGCTCGTCGGGGCTCTTGTCGAGGATGTCCTCGCCCCGGAACCGCACCGCACCGCCGGTGACCGTGTAGCCGGGCCGTCCCGCGACGACGCTCGCGAGCGTCGACTTGCCCGACCCGTTCGGCCCCATGAGCGCGTGCGTCTCACCCTGGCGGACCGTGAGGTCGATCCCCCGCAGGATCTCCTTGCCCTCGACCTCCGCGCGCAGTCCGCGGATCTCGAGCTCCACCTTCCCCGTGTCAGTCATCGCTCACCTCGATGTGCAGCTCGTCGTCCCGGACCGTGACCGGGAACACCTGGACCGGCGCGGTGGCCGGCAACGTCCTCGGACGGCCCGATCCGAGATCGAAGGCCGACCCGTGCTTGGGACACTCGATGGTCCGCTCCTCGACGTCGACGTCGCCTTCGTCGAGGTAGGCGTGCGCGTGCGAGCAGACCGCATCGATGGCCCGGAACTCGCCGCCGCCGAGGTTCACGACCGCGATCTCGCGATCCCCCGTGCGGAACCGGCGGGCCTCGCCCTCGGGGACCTCGCGGACGGGCACGACGATGCCGCTCACGCGTCCTCCCTGGCGAGTTCACGCTCGATCGCGTCGGCGACGCTCGTGCGGACCTCCTCGAGCGCGATCCGCTCGAGGACCTCGTTGAAGAACCCGAACACGATGAGCCGCTCCGCGAGCTTCGGCGGGATCCCGCGGCTCTCGAGGTAGAAGCGCTGCTCGTCGTCGACCGGTCCGACGCTCGCCGCGTGGCCGCAGCGGACGTCGTTCGCCTCGATCTCGAGGTTCGGGATCGCGCGGGCGAACGCCGACTCGGAGAGGATGATGTTGCGGCTCGTCTGCATCGCGTCGGTCTTCTGCGCGCCGGGTCGGACGTGGACCCACCCCGAGTACACACCGCGCGAGGCGTCGCGGAGGGCGCCCTTGTAGAGGAGGTCGCTCGAGCAGTTCGGCGCGACGTGGTCCTGCTCGGTCCGGTGGTCGAAGTGCTGGGTCTCATCGGCGAAGAAGACGCCGAGCATCTCGCTGAACGCCCCCGGTTCGGCGAGCTCGCTCTCGGCCTCGGCGCGTGCGAGCGACGCACCGAACCCGACGGCGACGCTCCGGAGATCGGCGTCGCGACCGACGCGGGCGCGCTGGACGGCGAGGTGCGTCACCCCGTCACCCCACTCCTGGATCGAGACGTAGCGGACGCGAGCGGCGGGCCCGACGTGGAGCTCGACGATGGCGTCGGCGAGGGCGTGCGCGAGGCGCGGCGAGGCGTAGCGGTCGATGAAGGTCACCTCGGAGTCCTCGCCCGCGACGAGGAGCGTGTGGGGGAACACCGCGGCTCCGTCCGCGTCGAGGTACGTGAAGGTCTGGATCGGGAGATCGACCGTGACGCCGGCGGGGACGTAGAGGAACGTCCCGCCGGTGCGGAAGGCTCCGTGGAGCGCCGTGAACTTCGTGCGACCGGTCGGCACGAGCGCGTGGAGGTACGGCTCGACGAGCTCGGGGTGCTCGGCGGCGGCGCGGTCGAGGTCGCCGAAGACGACACCCTTCGCGGCGAGCGCGGGATCGAGGTTCGCGAGCATCGTCGTCGAGTCGTGCTGGATCCGCATCCCGGCACGGGCCCCCGGGGCGCCGAGCGCCGCGAGGATCTCGGCGGGCACGTCGTCGAGGTTCGCGGCCTGCGCCCCCTCGACGTGCGGACGGAGCGCGAGGTCGAGGTCGGAGAGGTCGGTGTAGCGCCACTCCTCCGTCTCCTGCGAGGGGATCGGCAGCGCCTCGAACTCGCCGAACGCGCGCTCGCGCAGCGCGGCGAGGAAGGCGGGTGCCACGGGGAGGCGCGCGAGGGACGCGGCGTCGAACCCGCGGGTGAGGACATCCTCGGTCATCGTCGCGTCGGTGGGCGATCCGGTCGACCCTCGGGTCGACCGGGCGTCACCCGACCGAGCCCTCCATCTGGAGTTCGATGAGGCGGTTGAGTTCGACCGCGTACTCCATCGGGAGCTCGCGGGTGATCGGCTCGATGAACCCGTTCACGATCATCGCCGTCGCTTCATTCTCGGAGAGGCCGCGGCTCATGAGGTAGAAGAGCTGGTCGTCGCCGACCTTCGACACGGTCGCCTCGTGGCCGAGGGATGCCGTCTCGTCCTCGACCTCGATGTAGGGGTACGTGTCCGAGCGCGAGGCCTCGTCGAGGATCAGCGCGTCGCACTTCACCGTCGACTTCGCGTGGTGGGCGTCCGGCTCGACGCGGACGAGGCCGCGGTAGCCGGTGCGCCCGCCGTCCTTCGAGACGGACTTCGAGGTGATGACGCTCGTCGTGTACGGCGCGGCGTGGACCGCCTTGCCGCCCGCGTCGGTGTGCATCCCCTCGCCGGCGTACGCCACGGAGAGGACCTCGCCGCGGGCGCCCTTGCCGAGCAGGTAGATCGACGGGTACTTCATCGTCACCTTCGAGCCGATGTTGCCGTCGACCCATTCCATCACCGCGTCCTCGTGGGCGGCGGCACGCTTCGTGACGAGGTTGTAGACGTTCTTCGACCAGTTCTGGATCGTGGTGTACCGGACGCGGGCGCCCTTCTTCGCGATGATCTCGACGACCGCCGAGTGGAGCGAGTCGCTCGAGTAGATCGGCGCGGAGCAGCCCTCGACGTAGTGCACGTACGAGCCCTCGTCGGCGATGATCAACGTCCGCTCGAACTGCCCCATGTTCTCCTGGTTGATGCGGAAGTAGGCCTGGAGCGGGATGTCGACCTGGACGCCCGGCGGGACGTAGATGAACGACCCACCCGACCAGACCGCGGAGTTCAGAGCGGCGAACTTGTTGTCGTTCGGCGGGATCAGCGTCCCGAAGTGCTCGCGCACGAGGTCCGGGTAGAGGCGGACGGCGCTGTCCATGTCGGTGAACAGCACGCCCATCTGCTCGAGCTCTTCCTTGATCTTGTGGTACACGACCTCGGACTCGTACTGCGCCGAGACGCCCCCGAGGTACTTCTTCTCGGCCTCGGGGATCCCGAGCTTGTCCCACGTCCCGCGGATGTCCTCGGGCAGGTCATCCCAGGTCTTCGCCTGCTGCTCCGTCGACCGGATGAAGTAGAAGATGTTCTGGAAGTCGATCTCGGAGAGGTCGGCACCCCACCACGGCATCGGGCGGGCGTCGAAGTGCTTCAGGGACTTGAGCCGGAACTTCCGCATCCAGTCCGGCTCGTCCTTCAGTGCCGAGATCTCCTCGACGACCCGCTCCGAGAGCCCGCGCTTGGGCTCGATGACGGACTGTCGGGCGTCGTTCCAGCCGAACCGGTACCCCTTCGCGAGTTCCCGGAGGTGCTCTTCCTGGCTGACGGCCATGTGGATCGTGTCCCCTCTCGGAGGTCCCGGGGGCGCCGGTCGGCGCGCCCGCACGCTCACAGGATACCGAGCGCGGCGCTCGAAGTCGACCGGATTGGTAGGGATTCGACGGGCCGGAGGGACTCGGTGCGGCGCAGGAGGCGCCGGGTCGCCCCGGGGCCTAGAAGTACCCGAGGGCGGCCTTGGCCTCCTCGGACATCATCTCCGGGCTCCACGGCGGCCGGATCACCATCTGCGGCTCGACGCCCCGGACGTCATCGAGGGTGCCGACGAGCCCGTGCATCTGCTGCTCGATGAGCGGCCCGATCGGGCAGCCCATCGTGGTGAGCGTGTACTCGATCCGCACGACCCCGTCCTCGATCTCGACCGCGTACACGAGGCCGAGGTCGACGATGTTGATCCCGAGCTCGGGGTCGATGACGGCCTTCAGCACCTCGTAGACCCGATCGCGGCTGAGGGGCCCGCCGGTCTCGACCGGTGCAGCGGGCGCGTGCGCGTGGGTGTGCGCGTGCCCGTCGTGCGTCGCCGGGGTCGAGGAACCCGGAGCGGTCTCGAGGACGTCGTCGGTCACGCCGTCATCGTACCCGCGAGGGCGGCCGCCGCCGCGGGGTCGGGGGCGACGCGCGCGAGGGCGCGGAGGGCGTCCCACGCCGCGGCGGCGGCTCCGTCGGCGAAGTCGCGCTCCCCGATCGGGGTCGCCTCGACGAGGACGACGGGGACGCCGGAGCGCGCGGCCTCGAGGGCGAGGACGAGGTTCGGGAGGTTCGCGGGGCCGAACGGCGGATCGGCGACGATGACGACGTCGGCCGCGCGCATGAGCGCCGCCGTCTCCGCGGCGCCCGCCCCGTCGATCGCGGCGAAGGCCGGGACGGTCACGCGTTCGAGGTTCAGGCGCTCCGCAACGTCGGCGTCGGTGTCGCCCGCGTGGAGCGCCCCGACGCTGACCGTCCACCCGTCCGCCGCGAGCGCGCGCACGATCGCCGCGGCGCGCCCCGCCCCGGGGACGACGTGCGCGCGCCGTCCGTGCGGTGCGCGCGGCGGCTCGACGAGCCGAACCGACGGACGTCCCGTCGCGGGGTCGGGAACGATCTCGGCGTCGACGCCGTACACGTCGGCGAGGAGCGCGGGAGTGAGGACGGCCTCGGGCGTTCCCGAGGCGACGACCGCGCCGGTGTCGAGGACGACGAGCCGGTCGCACGAGCGCGCCGCGAGGTCGAGGTCGTGGAGGACGACGAGGATCGCGCGACCCCGATCGGCGAGCCCGCGGACGACGCCGAGGACGTCGAGGACGTGGCGGGGGTCGAGGTGCGTCGTCGGCTCGTCGAGGACGAGGACGGGCGCATCCTGCGCGAGCGCCTGCGCGAGGACGACCCGGCGCCGCTCGCCGCCGGAGAGGTCGGCGAGCTGCCGGTCCGCGAGGTGCTGGACCTGGACGGCGACCATCGCCGCGCGGGCGCGGGACCAGTCCTCCGCGTCGCCGCCGCCCCACGCCGGGAGGTACGGGGTGCGGCCCATGAGCACCGCGTCGAGGACGGTGAACGGGAAGGCCACCTGGAGCTCCTGCGGCACGACCGCGAGCAGGCGCGCGGCCTCGCGCGCGCTCACCGCGTACGGATCGCGGCCCGCGACGGTGACCGTCCCCGCGCTCGGCCGGAGCGCGCGCGAGGCCGCGCGGACGACCGAGGTCTTCCCGGCGCCGTTCGGCCCGACGAGGCCGACGATCTCGCCCGGTGCGACCTCGAGGTCGACGCCGCGCAGGACGGGGGCGTCGCCGTACGCGGCAACGACCCCGCGCAGGACGAGCCCGGCGCCGGCGGCGTCGTCGGTGGTGGCCACGGACACCTCAGGCCGCCCCGCGCGCTCGGTCGCCCTCGCGCTTGAGCAGGACGAGGAAGAACGGACCGCCGAGGAGCGCCGTCACGACGCCGACGGGGAGCTCCTGCGGCGCGAGGACCGTCCGCGCGACGAGATCGGCGAGGACGAGGAGCGTCGGGCCGGCGAGGAGGACGGCCGGCAGGAGCCGCCGGTGGTCCGGGCCGACGACGAGCCGCAGGAGGTGCGGCGTCATGAGCCCCACGAAGCCGATGATGCCGCCGACCGAGACGGCGGCGGCCGCGAGGAGCGCGCCCGACGCGAGCGCGCGACGCTTCAGCGTCGCGACGTCGACGCCGAGCTGCGCCGCGCGTTCCTCGCCGAGCGCGACGACGTTCAGGTCGTGCGCCGTCACCGCAGCCGCGACGATGCCGAGGGCGACGACGGGCGCGGTCACGGCGACCGATCGCCACCCCTGCGCGACGAGGCCGCCGAGGAGCCACGTGTAGATGTCGCGCAGCTGCTCGCCGGAGAAGGACATCACGAGCGACATCGCGCTCGAGATCACCGCCGCGACCGCGACCCCGGCCAGCAGGAGCGTCGCGACGTGGACGCTCGGTCCGATCCGGGCGAGGCGGTACACGAGGAGCCCGGTCGCGAGCGCGCCGACGAACGCGGCGAGCGGGACGCCGAACGCAGCGAGGCTGCCCGCACCGACCGTCACGATGACGAGGACCGCGCCGAGCGCGGCGCCGGAGGACACCCCGATGATCGCGGGGTCGGCGAGCGGGTTGCGGAAGAGCGCCTGGAACACGGTGCCCGACGCCGCGAGCGCGGCGCCGACGACGGCCGCGAGGAGCACCCGCGGCAGCCGGAGCTCGAGGACGATGACCTCGACGGAACGCGCGACGTCGAGCGGTCGATCGGCGAGGCCGATCTTCCAGGCGAGGAGCCGCGCGATGGTCGTCGGGGGAACCCACACCGAGCCGATCGCGACCGCGAGCGCGATCGTCGCGACGAGGAGGACCCCGAGCGCCGCGAGGGCGCGGCCCTGGCGAGGGACGCTCACGCCGCGGGGTCCCCCGCGAGCGCGGCGACGAGGGCCGCGAGACCGTCGACGATGCGCGGACCCGGCCGGGTCACGAGGTCGGAGTCGATCCGCACGACGCGTCCGCCCGCGACGGCAGCGATCGCATCGAAGCCCGCGCGCTCGGCGACCGCCGCGAGGTCCGCGGCCGACTCCGACGAGACGAGGTACACGTCGGGCGATGCGGCGACGACATCCTCGATCGACCACTCCGGGTACGCGGTCGCGGCACCGGCGGAGACCGAGTCGCACCCCGCGCGTTCGAGGAGGTCGTCGATGAACGTCCCCGGCCCCGCCGTCATGAGCGGCGGGTAGTAGACCTCGAAGAAGCACGTGCGGCGCGGCGAGGTCGCCGCGGTCGCCTCGAGCTCCGCGATCCGCGACGCCATCGCATCGACGAGGTCGGCGGCGGCGGTGTCCGCACCGACGAGCGCGCCGATCGTCGCGATGTCGGCGAGCAGGTCGTCGAGGTCGGTCGCGTCCACGGTGACGACGGGGACGCCCAGGTCGCGGAGCCGGTCCTTCCACGCGTCGCCCCCGCGGATCGTGAGGAAGAGGTCGGGTTCGAGCGCGACGACCGCCTCGAGGTTCGGATCGACGCCGAACTCCCCCGCGCCCCCGACCTCCGGGAGGGCCGTGGCCTCCGCCGGAACGTCGTCGTAGGGGCCGGAGACCCCGACGAGGCGATCGCCCGCTCCGATCGCGAAGACGATCTCCGTGATCGACGGGGCGAAGGTCACGATGCGTTCGGGGGGTGCGGGGAGCGTCACCGTGACCCCGTCGTCGTCGACGAACGTGCGCGGGAACGCGGGCGAGGGACTCGCCGCGGGCGAAGGTCCGGATGCGGGCGTACCGCCGCAGGCGGCGAACAGGGACACGGCGACCACGAGGGCCGCGGAACGACGGAGCACGGGCGGTCTCCCTTCGGCGAAGGAGGTGCCGTTGTCCCCGCGGAAGGTCTCCTGGCTCCCGGATCGTCGCTCGTCCGCGCCTTCCCGGGATCGCTCCCAGTGGCCTTCCGCGGATCCGCTCCCCGGTCACAGTGGCGCGACCGCGCCGGATTCCCACCGGCTTCCCGCTTCGCGACACCCGGCGTGGACCGAGGCCGCTCCGGCGCCGCCCGGGAGATCCGGGTGACGCCACCGCGGGGACGAAGCATCTTCGGTTGTCGCGCGGAGTGTAGTCCCGCGCCGCGGGCAGCGGGCAGCGGGCCGGGCGGAACGCCGGTTCGACCGCACGCCGCTGCGGGGCTATCGTGCGCCCATGCGGCGACCGCACGTCGTCGGCACGCTCCTCCTCGCGCTCCTCGCGAGCGGCTGCGGCACCGTGTCCCCCGCCACGCAGGGGACGCCCCCGATCTCCGTGCGGAACCTCCCGAGCCCGTTCCAACGGATCGCCGCGGGAGACGTCCGGACGGTGATCCCCGACGGATGGACCGTGAGCAGCGCGGGCGACGGCGCGGACCCGCGGGTCGGCGTGCTCGCCGCCCCCGCGCGCGATGGGCTCGAGGGCATGGCCGCGCTGTGGATCGACGCAGCGCGCGTCGGCGTGGCGTCGGACTACTACTACGTCGTCGCGACGCGGGCCGTCGCATCGCTCCTGCCCGCGGGCGCGACCTGCTCCGTCGGACGCGAGCGGATCCACGTCGACCACGCGCCCGACGCGCTCACGGGGGTCGCGTCACCGGGCGACTTCATCGCCGACACGAGCGGTCGCTGCACCGGCGAGGAGGTGCGACTGCGGTGGCGCGCGTTCGTCGTCGCCCCCGGCTTCGGTGCCGCACGCGCGATCGGGATCCCGAACTCCGGCCTCTACGTCGTCGTCGCGGTCCTGCGCGATCGTCCGAGGGTCGAGGCGATGCTCCGCCGGATCCTCACGGGGACGGCGTTCGGCGGGGCGACGATGCCGGACTTCGTCGCCGCCGCCGTCGCCTAGGCGACGGCGGCGGCGCGGATCAGCGCGGCGAGCGGTCGACGAACGGCGGTCGCACGACCCGCGCGGGCGCGAGCCGCCCCCGGACATCGATCGAGACGACATCGCCGTCCGCGACGACGTCGGCGGGCGCGACGTAGGCGAGGGCGATCCCGGTGCCGAGCGTCGGAGAGAACGTTCCGCTCGTGACCGCACCCACCGTCCGTTCGCCCACGAGCACCGGCTGGTGCGCGCGCGGGATGTGCCGGCGTTCGTCGGTCGCGAGGCCGACGAACGGGCCCGTGTCCATCGCGACGGCCCACGCGAGCCCCGCTTCGAGCGGCGTGCGATCGGGGCCGATGTCGCTCCCGTGGAGGGGGTAGCCCAT
>JBJTIF010000082.1:0-11314 GCA_046094825.1 Actinomycetota bacterium | reverse complement strand
CCGGCCGTCCTTCAGCGCGTCGCCGATCCCCATGTTCACGACCACCTTCACGACGCGTCGAACGTCCAGATCGTCTGTCGCGCCTGCGGCAAGCCGACGCGCGGCGGCCACGTCGTCCGCGCGGACGGGTCGAAGGCCCGTGTCTGCCGCAAGTGCGAGGGGGAACTGTGAGCGACTACACGCCCCGCCTGAAGGCCCGCTACCGCGACGAGGTGCGCGGCGCGCTCCAGCGCGAGCTCGGGCTCGACAACGTGATGCAGGTGCCCCGCGTCGTGAAGGTGGTCGTGAACATGGGGATCGGCGACGCGCTGAAGGACGGCCGGATGCTCGAGGCCGCCGTCGCGGACCTCCAGGCGATCACCGGCCAGAAGCCGATCGTCACGAAGGCGCGGAAGTCGATCGCGGGCTTCAAGCTCCGCGAAGGCAGCGCCATCGGCGCGAAGGTGACGCTCCGGGGCGACCGGATGTGGGAGTTCCTCGACCGGCTCATCTCGCTCTCGATCCCGCGGATTCGCGACTTCCGCGGCCTGAACGCTCGGGCGTTCGACGGCCACGGCAACTACACGCTCGGGCTCACCGAGCAGCTGATCTTCCCGGTGATCGACTACGACAAGGTGCTGAAGGTCCGGGGCATGGACATCACGGTCGTCACGACGGCCGAGACCGACGACGACGGACGGAAGCTCCTGCTCGCGATCGGGTTCCCCTTCGAGGGTGCCCCGGCCGTGAGCAGGGCCTCGTAGAGGGACGGACATGGCGAAGAAGGCACTCATCGAGAAGCAGCAGCGGGGTTCGAAGTTCCGCGTCCGTGACTACACGCGGTGCCGCCGGTGCGGCCGCTCGCGCGCGGTCTACAAGCGGTTCCTCCTCTGCCGGATCTGCTTCCGCGAACTCGCCCACGCGGGCGAACTGCCGGGGGTGACGAAGGCGTCATGGTGAGACTCGCGACGAACGTCAGCGACCCGGTCTCCGATCTCCTCACGCGGATCCGCAACGCGAACATCGCGGCGAAGGACGACGTCCTCGTGCCGGTGTCGAAGATGAACGAGGCGATCGTGAAGATCCTCGCGACGGAGGGCTTCGTGGCCGGCTACGCGCGCGAGGGCGAGGGACTCGAGAGCGCCTTCCGCGTCGAGCTCCGCTACGGCGCGAAGCGCGCACGGGCGATCACGGGTCTGCGGCGCATCTCGCGCCCGGGCCGGCGCATCTACGCCCAGCGCGACCGCCTCCCGCGGGTCCTCGGCGGCCTCGGGATCGCGATCCTGTCGACCTCGCAGGGTGTCATGACCGACCGCGACGCCTCCCGCAAGGGGATCGGCGGCGAGGTCCTGGCCTACGTGTGGTGAGGGAGCGATGAGTCGGATCGGACGTCAGCCCATCGAACTGCCGAGCGGGGTCGAGCTCCAGCTCGGCGACGAGGCCGCGGTCACCGTGACCGGGCCGCGTGGCTCGCTCACGCGCCGGCTCCACCCGTCGATGAAGATCGTGCGGGAGGACGCCACCGTGCGCGTCGAGCGTCCGTCGGACGACGGCTTCCACCGCGGCCTCCACGGGCTCACGCGGACGCTCCTCGCGAACATGGTCGAGGGCGTCACGAAGGGCTACGAGAAGCGCCTGGCCCTCGTCGGCGTCGGGTACCGCGCCGCGATGAAGGGCAAGGACCTCGAGATCGCGGTCGGCTACTCGCACCCGGTCGTCGTCACGGCCCCCGAGGGCATCCAGTTCGAGACCCCGAGCGCCACGCAGATCGTCGTCCGGGGCAGCGACAAGGAGCAGGTCGGCGAGGTCGCGGCGAACATCCGCAAGATCCGCAAGCCGGAGCCCTACAAGGGCAAGGGGATCCGCTACGAGGACGAGCAGGTACGGAAGAAGGCCGGCAAGGCCGCGAAGGGGAGCGCATGAGCGTCACCACGAAGCGCGAGGGCCGGATCCGCCGCCACCTCCGGGTGCGGAAGAAGGTCTCGGGCACCGCGGCGCGTCCGCGCCTCGCGGTGTTCCGTTCGAACCGTCACATCTACGCGCAGCTCATCGACGACGTCGCGGGTCGTACCGTGGTCGCCGCGTCCGACCGCGAGGTCGGCGCCGGATCGGGCAAGGTGTCCGTCGCGCGCTCGGTGGGCGAACTCCTCGCCGACCGGGCTCGCTCGGCGGGCGTCGAGACGGCGGTGTTCGATCGGGGCGGTCGCCTCTACCATGGTCGCGTCGCCGCCATCGCCGACGGTGCGCGCGAGAAGGGACTCCGGATCTGATGCGACGCTACGACACGCAGGGCGAGAAGAGCATCTACGAGGAGCGGGTGATCTCGATCAACCGCGTCTCGAAGGTCGTGAAGGGCGGGCGTCGGTTCTCCTTCGCGGCCCTCGTCGTCGTGGGCGACGGCGCCGGCCGGGTGGGCCTCGGCTACGGCAAGTCGAAGGAGGTCCCCGCCGCGATCGCGAAGGGCGTCGAAGAGGCGAAGCGGAAGATGTTCGAGGTGCCGATGATGGGCACCACGATCCCGCACCAGATCATCGGCGAGGACGGCGCGGGCCGCGTCCTCCTGAAGCCCGCCGCACCGGGGACCGGCGTCATCGCGGGTGGCCCGGTCCGGGCGCTCGTCGAGTGCGCGGGCATCAAGGACATCCTGTCGAAGTCCCTCGGGTCCTCGAACGCGATCAACATCGTGAAGGCCGCCATGGCGGGCCTCCGCGACCTGAAGCGCCCCGAGGACGTCGCGGCGATCCGCAACCGTGAGCTCCACCAGGTCGCACCGAAGCCGATGGTCGAGGCGGTCGCCGCGGCCCGCGAGACCCTCCAGGCCCGCCGCGCGCAGGCCCTCCAGGAGGTCTACGGCGACATGGCGACGCAGGACGGGAGCACGTCGTGACGAAGCTCCGCGTGACGTGGGTGAAGAGCGCGATCGATCGTCCGAAGGACCAGAAGGACACCGTGCGCCGGCTCGGCCTGCACCGCCTGAACGACTCCGTCGTCCAGGAGGACCGCCCGGAGATCCGCGGCATGATCGCGAAGGTCGCGCACCTCGTGACCGTCGAGGAGGTGCGCGGATGAAGCTCCACCACCTGAAGCCCGCCCCCGGTTCGAAGACGAAGCGTTCGCGCGTCGGCCGCGGTCGCGCCGGCGTGCGCGGGAAGACCGCGGGTCGCGGGACGAAGGGCTGGGGCGCGCGGCACAACCCCCGGATGGGCTTCGAGGGTGGCCAGATGCCGATCCAGCGCCGGGTGCCGAAGCTCAAGGGCTTCCAGAACCCCGACCGGGTCGAGTACTCCGTCGTGAACGTCGAGGTCCTCGCGACCGCGTTCCCGAAGGGTGACGTGGACCCCGCTGCGCTCCTCGAGCGTGGCCTCGTGCGCAAGGGTCGCCCCGTGAAGGTCCTCGCGCGCGGGGAGATCGACCGGGCGATCACCGTCCGCGCGCACGCCTTCTCGGAGGCCGCCCGGACGAAGATCGAGGCCGCCGGCGGTCGGGCCGAAGTCCTCGAGGGATAGGATGGGTCTCTCGTGCTGAGAGCCTTCGTCAACTCGTTCAAGGTCCCGGATCTCCGCAAGAAGATCCTGTTCACCCTCGCGATCATCGCCGTCTACCGGCTCGGTTCGCACGTCCCGGTCCCCGTCGTCGACATCACCCGTCTCTCCGCGGCGCTCGAGGCGCAGGGCGGATCGGGCTTCCTGTCCTTCATCGACCTCTTCTCGGGCGGAGCGCTCACCCGGATGGCGATCTTCGGGCTCGGGATCATGCCGTACATCACGAGCTCGATCATCATGCAGCTCCTCACCGTCGTGATCCCGAAGCTCGAGCGGTGGCAGAAGGAGGGGGAGTCCGGGGTCAAGAAGATCAACCAGACGACCCGCTACGTCACGGTGCTCCTCGCGCTCCTGCAGGCGACGGGGCTCGTGTTCCTCTTCCACTCCCCGTCGCCGACGCAGGGGCTCGGCGTCGACATCTTCCCGCCCGGCACGTTCACCGCCCCGAACATCGCGCTCATCGTCCTCGTCATGACGGCCGGGACCGCGACGATCATGTGGATGGGCGAGCTCATCACGCAGCGCGGGATCGGCAACGGCATGAGCATCCTCATCTTCTCGAGCGTCATCTCGCGGCTGCCCCAGGAGGGCCGCGCGATCCTCGTCCAGGGCGGCGCGCTGAAGTTCTCGGTCCTCGTCGCGCTCGGCTTCGCGATCATCGTCGCCGTCATCTTCATCGAGCAGGGCCAGCGTCGGATCCCCGTCCAGTACGCGAAGCGCGTCGTCGGCCGGCGGATGACGACCGGCGGGAGCACGTACATCCCGCTGAAGGTGAACCAGGCGGGCGTGATCCCGATCATTTTCGCGAGCTCGGTCCTGTACTTCCCGACGCTCCTCGCGAGCGTCTACCACGCGGACTGGTTCCAGAACGTCGTGAACAACTACCTCACGAACCAGCGGAGCATCGTCTACATGGCGGTCTTCGGTCTGCTCGTCGTCTTCTTCGCGTACTTCTACACGGCGATCGCGTTCAACCCCGTCGACACCGCGGACAGCCTCCGGAAGTACGGCGGGTTCGTCCCCGGTATCCGCCCCGGGCAGCCGACCGCCGACTACCTGAACAACGTGCTCGTGCGTATCACCCTTCCGGGGTCGCTGTTCCTCGCGCTCATCGCGCTCCTGCCGACGATCGTCCTCGCCGTGTGGGTGATCCAGCAGTTCCCGTTCGGCGGGACGTCCCTGCTCATCACCGTGGGCGTCGCCCTCGAGACCATGAAGCAGCTCGAGTCCCAGCTGCTCATGCGCCACTACGAAGGCTTCCTGAAGTAGGCGCGCGATGCGCATCATCCTGCTGGGCCCGCCGGGCGCAGGGAAGGGGACGCAGGCGCGGAGGCTCGCGGACCGGTACGGTCTCGCCGTCGTCGCGACCGGTGACCTCTTCCGTGACGCGATCGCCGAGGCGACCCCGCTCGGCCTCCAGGCGAAGGCGTTCGTCGACCGCGGCGAGTACGTCCCCGACGACGTGACGACCCGGATGGTCCTCGAGCGCCTCGACCGCGACGATGCGCGCGAGGGCTTCATCCTCGACGGCTACCCGCGGACGATCCACCAGGCGAAGGACCTCGAGCGCTCGCTCGCCGAGGCCGGCCGGCCGCTCTCCGCGGTCCTGAACTTCAAGATCTCCGACGCGGTCGCCGTGAAGCGCCTCATGGGTCGCCTCGTCTGTCCGTCGTGCAAGCGGTCGTACAACCTCGAGTTCAAGCCCCCCCGCGCCCGGGGCGACTGCGACGTCTGCGGCTCGTCGCTCGTGTCGCGGTCCGACGACGACGAGACGACGATCCAGCACCGGCTCGGCGTCTACCACCAGCAGACGAAGCCCCTCGTCCTGTACTTCTGGGAACGGGGGCTCCTGCGGGACATCGACGCCGAGGCGCCCGAGGAGGTCGTCGCGGACCGCACGATCGAGGCGATCGCGGACCTCCGCGACGCGAGCTGGTCCTGATGATCGTCTACAAGTCGCCGGAGGAGGTCGCGAAGATGCGCGTCTCCGGGCGGATCACCGCGGAGACGATCGAGACGGTGCTCGCGGCCGTCCGCCCCGGCATCACGACGGCCGATCTCGACGCCGTCGCGGAGGCGAAGATCCGCGAGCGCGGCGCCATCCCCTCCTTCAAGGGCTACCACGGGTTCCCCGCGACGATCTGCGCGTCGCTGAACCACGAGATCGTCCACGGCATCCCGTCGAAGCGCCGGAAGCTCGCGGAGGGCGACCTCATCTCCCTCGACTTCGGGGCGATCTGGGAGGGGTTCCACTCCGACTCGGCGGTGACCGTCTTCGTCGGCGAGCCGCCGTCGAACGAGGCCGAGAAGCTCGTCCGGGCGACGGAGGAGTCCCTCGACGCCGGGATCGCGCAGATCCGGCCCGGCGCACGGCTCTCCGACATCTCGCACGCGGTCGAGCAGGTGGCCCGCGGCGCGGGGTTCGAGGTCGTCCGCGAGTACGTCGGCCACGGCGTCGGCCGCAAGCTCCACGAGGATCCCCAGATCCCGAACTTCGGTCCCCCCGGGCGCGGGCCGGTGCTGAAACCCGGGCTCGTGATCGCCGTCGAGCCGATGGTGAACCTCGGGGGATGGGAGACGACGCTCCTCGCGGACGGGTGGACCGTCGTCACGGCGGACGGCAGCCTCTCGGCCCACTTCGAGCACACGATCGCCGTGACCGAGGACGGGCACGAGGTCCTCACCGCCCGCGGCTGACGGGCGAGGGTCGGCGCGGGCGTTCCCGCAGGTCAGGGGCTCGGTGGGCAGGCGCCGCGGTCCCGTGGACGGCGGCGCCCGGGTTCCCGTATCCTTCCCCTCCGCCTCCATCCGGGGGCGGGATCCGGCTCGCCTGCGGCGGGTCGTCGTGCGTGGGAAGACGAAGGAGCGCTCCAGGACTTGCCGAAGAAGGACGCGATCGAGGTGGAGGGAACGGTCACCGAACCGTTGCCGAACGCGATGTTCCGCGTGAAGCTCGAGAACGACCATCAGGTCCTGGCACACATCTCCGGGAAGATGCGGATGCACTACATCCGGATCCTCCCCGGGGACCGCGTCCTCGTCGAACTCTCGCCGTACGACCTCTCGCGCGGCAGGATCGTGTACCGGTACAAGTGAGCAGAGGGACGCGATGAAGGTCCGACCGTCGGTGAAGAAGATCTGTGAGAAGTGCAAGGTCATCCGTCGCCACGGCGTGATCCGCGTCATCTGCACGAACCCGCGGCACAAGCAGCGGCAGGGGTAGGAGGCACTCGTGGCTCGCATCGCCGGCGTCGACCTCCCGCGCGACAAGCGCGTCGAGATCGGCCTGCAGTACATCTACGGGATCGGCCCGACCCGCGCCGCGCAGATCGTGCGCCAGACGCAGATCGCCGCGTCCACCCGCGTCCGCGACCTGTCCGAGGAGGAGGTCGCCCGCATCCGCGAGTTCATCGATCGGACGTACAAGGTCGAGGGTGACCTCCGCCGCGAGGTCGCGCAGGACATCAAGCGGAAGATCGAGATCGGTTCGTACCAGGGCGTCCGGCACCGCCGGGGCCTGCCGGTCCGGGGTCAGCGCACGCACACGAACGCGCGCACGCGGAAGGGTCCGCGGAAGACCGTCGCCGGCAAGAAGAAGGCCACGAAGAAGTAGGGAGACCCCCATGGCGAAGCCGAAGGCGAAGAAGGTCCGCAAGAAGGAGAAGAAGCACGTCGTCCACGGTCAGGCGCACATCCAGTCGACCTTCAACAACACGATCGTGACGATCACGGACCTCCAGGGGAACACGATCTCCTGGGCGAGCTCCGGCAACGTCGGGTTCAAGGGGTCCCGCAAGTCCACCCCCTTCGCGGCGCAGCTCGCCGCCGAGGCGGCGGCTCGCCGCGCGCAGGAGCACGGGCTCCAGAAGGTCGACGTGTACGTGAAGGGTCCCGGCTCCGGCCGCGAGACCGCGATCCGCTCCCTCGCGGCCTCCGGGCTCGAGGTCGCGGGGATCCAGGACGTGACGCCGGTCCCGCACAACGGGTGCCGGCCGAAGAAGCGCCGCCGCGTCTAGCGCGTCGGTCCCGGCCCGCGAGGGCCACGAGCCGCGGGGCAGCACTGGTTGATCCCCCGTGGGAGGAGGAAGGCACGTGTTCATCGTCGCGAGACCGCAGATCAAGGAGCAGGTGCTCGGCCCGACCCGCTCGAAGTTCGTCGTCGAGCCGCTCGAGCCGGGCTTCGGCTACACCGTCGGCAACGCCCTCCGCCGGACCCTCCTGTCGTCGATCCCCGGCGCCGCCGTGTCGTCGGTCCGGATCGAGGGCGTCCAGCACGAGTTCTCGACCATCCCGAAGGTCACCGAGGACGTGACGGACATCATCCTGAACGTGAAGGGTCTCGTGCTCCGCTCGGCCCTCGACGAGCCCATCACGATGTACCTGAAGGCGAGCGGCCCGGGCATCGCGAAGGCCGGCGACATCGCGCCGCCGGCGGGCGTCGAGGTCCTGAACCCCGACCACCCGATCGCGACGATCGGCAAGGGCGGATCCCTCGAGATCGAGTTCACCGTCGAGCGAGGCGTCGGCTACCGGATGGCCGACCGGAACAAGAAGGCGCGGGACCCGATCGGCGTCATCCCGGTCGACTCGCTCTTCTCGCCGGTCCTGAAGGTCTCCTACGCCGTCGAGGACACGCGGGTCGAGCAGATGACGGACCGCGACCGCCTCATCCTCGACGTCGAGACGAACGGTGCGGTGACCCCCGCCGAGGCGCTCGCGTCGGCCGGCGGCACGCTCCTCGAGCTCGTCGGGCTCTTCGGCGACCTCGCCGAGGCCTCGAGCGTCACCGTCCGCGAGGCCGAGGACGCCTCGGCGCCGTCGGACCACGCGATCTCGGTGGAGGAGCTGAACCTGTCCGTGCGCTCGTACAACTGCCTGAAGCGCGAGGGGCTCGACACGGTCGGGGACCTCGTGCAGAAGTCGGAGCGCGAGCTCGAGGACATCCGGAACTTCGGCCAGAAGTCGATCGACGAGGTGAAGGCGAAGCTCGAGGAGCTCGGCCTGTCCCTCCGGGTGGACTGATGCGCCCGAAGAAGGGACCCCGTCTCGGCTCCGGACCGGCGCACCAGCGCCTCCTGCTCGGCACGCTCGCCGCGCAGCTGTTCCAGCACGAGGGGATCAAGACGACCGAGGCGAAGGCCAAGGCCGTCCGTCCGCTCGCGGAGCGGCTCATCACGTACGCCAAGAAGGGCGACGTGGCCGCGCGGCGCGAGGTGCTGAAGGTGATCCCGGACCGGGACGTGGTCCACAAGCTCTTCTCCGAGATCGGCCCGCGGTACGCGGAGCGTCAGGGCGGCTACACCCGCATCCTGAAGCTCGGCCCCCGGCAGGGCGACGCCGCGCCGATGGCGCGGATCGAACTCGTCGGCGAGGAGTAGCGGTGGTCGGCGCGGCCGGGCGGTCGCCCGCCCGGTCCGCCGCCCGCACGTTCCGCATCGACCTCGCGTACGACGGCACCGACTTCCACGGCTGGGCCCGCCAGGGCGAGTTGCCGACGATCCAGTCGACGCTCGAAGCCGCACTCGAACGCGCGCTCCGCGCACCGGTCCGCCTCGCTGTCGCCGGGCGCACGGACGCGGGCGTCCACGCCGCCGGGCAGGTCGCGTCGTTCCGCGGGATGGTCGATGACCCCGATCGCGCGGCCCGTGCGGTGAACGGCATGGTCGGTCCCGCGATCGCCGTGCGTGCGATCCGCCCCGTCGCCGACGACTTCCACGCGCGCGTCTCCGCGACCGCGCGCGAGTACCGCTACCGGATCCGCACCGACCGCGCCCCCGACCCCTTCGGACACCGCTTCGCGTGGTGGCTGCCGGAGGAGCTCGCGCTCGTCCCGATGCGGCGGGCGGCGGCGGCTCTCGTCGGCGAACACGACTTCGCCGCGTTCTGCCGCCGCCCGCCGACGGGCGGGACCGTCCGCCGGCTCGAGCGGCTCACCGTCGTCCGATCGCCCGAGGGGTTCGAGGTCGGCGCGCGGGCGAACGCCTTCCTCCACCAGATGGTCCGCAGCCTCGTCCGGGTGCTCGTGGAGGTCGGGCGGGGGCGGATCGACCCGGCGGAGGTCGGGGCGATCCTCGCGGCGGGGGACCGGTCCCGGACCCCGGGGCCGGCCCCGGCCCAGGGCCTCACCCTCGAGCGGGTGGTCTACGGGCGCCGACGGCCGGGCGTCGGCGCTCCTTTGACGCAGGAGCGTTCCCGCAGGTAGAGTGCGCCGTCGGCCTCGCGGCCGACACTTCCATCATGAGGACCTTCGCCCCCCGCCCGCGCGACATCGAGCGTCGTTGGTACGTCGTCGACGCCGACGGCGTCGTGCTCGGGCGCCTCGCGTCGCACGTCGCGGCGATCCTCCGCGGCAAGCACAAGCCGATCTTCGCCCCGCACGCGGACACCGGCGATCACGTGATCGTCGTGAACGCGAAGGGCGTCGTCCTCACCGGTCAGAAGGCGGAGAAGAAGATCGCGTACCGCCACTCCGGCTACCCGGGCGGACTCACCGAGACCCGCTACACCGACCTCCTCGCCGAGCGGCCCAGCCGCGCGGTCGAGAAGGCCATCCGCGGGATGCTCCCGAAGAACTCCCTCGGGCGCCAGATGCTCTCGAAGCTCCACGTCTACGACGGACCCGAGCACCCGCACCGCGCGCAGCAGCCGCAAGCGCTCGCGGCCGGCGCGGTACCGCCGTGGGATGGGCTGCCGACCCCGAAGCTCGCAGCGGTTCCGGCTGCGAAGCCGGCGGCGAAGCGGGCCGCCGCTCCGGCCGCAACGGACTCCCCGGCCGCGAGGTCCGCCACCGCGAAGCCCGCCGCGCCGAAGCCCACCGCGAAGAAGGCCACCGCGACGGCCGCGCCGAAGAAGGCCGCGACCGCGAAGTCCACCGCGAAGAAGTCCACCGCGAAGAAGCCGACGACGAAGAAGGGGAAGTAAGTGGCGAAGACCGCCGTCCGTCTCCCGCTGTTCACCGGCCGCCGCAAGGAGGCCGTCGCGCGCGTCCGACTCGTTCCCGGTTCGGGCGTCTGCACGGTGAACGGCCGTCCGCTCGAGGAGTACTTCCCGACGCGGGCGAGCCGGATGATCGTCTCCGCGCCGCTGCGCCTCGTCGGTCGGGAGAAGGACACCGATGTCATCGCCTCGATCGAGGGCGGTGGGACGAGCGGCCAGGCCGGCGCGCTCCGGCTCGGCATCGCCCGTGCGCTCATCGAGGCCGACCCCTCCCTCCGGGGGCAGCTGAAGAAGGAGGGCTTCCTCACGCGCGACGCGCGGGAGAAGGAGCGCCGCAAGTACGGGCTGAAGAAGGCCCGCAAGGCGCCGCAGTTCTCGAAGCGCTAGTCCGCCGGGTCCCCCGCCGGATCGTCCGCCGCGCTCTCCGCCTCGAGGTCCGCATCCGTCACCTCGACGTCCGGCGACTCGAGGACGAGCCGAGCCTGCACCTCGAGGTCCTCCGGGACGAACAGGTGCACGGGGCCCATCCGGTACGGACCGTCCCCGCCCTTCGCGAGGACGGGGATGCCCTCCGCCTCGAGCCGCGCCCGCGCGAGGAAGCCCTCGGGGACCGACCCGAACGAGCGCACGAGGACGAGCCGCCCCTCCATGCCGTCGATGCTACGGCCCCCGGCTCCCGCCGCGCGCGACGTCGGCTAGCCTGACGCCGTGGCGCGGCTCTTCGGCACCGACGGCGTCCGCGGCGTCTTCGGTCGCGACCTCACCCTCGACCTCGCGGGGGGGGGGGGGCCGGCGCCGGGCGCGGGGCGGCTCGCCGGGGGCGGGGCGCGGGCCCGGCGGGGCGGGGGGGGGGCGCG
>JBJTIF010000081.1:0-6407 GCA_046094825.1 Actinomycetota bacterium | reverse complement strand
GCCGCGGCCGCCCCCCCCCCCCCTCGGTCCGGTCGCCGACCGGCCGAAGCCGATCGGATGGCTCACTTGATCTCGACGGTCGCTCCCGCGCCCTCGAGCTGCTCCTTCGCCTTGTCCGCCTGCTCCTTCGCCACGCCCTCGAGGACCGGCTTCGGGGCCCCGTCGACGAGGTCCTTCGCCTCCTTCAGGCCGAGGCTCGTGAGCGCGCGGACCTCCTTGATGACCTGGATCTTCTGGTCACCGGCGGACGCGAGGACGACCGTGAACGAGGTCTGCTCCTCGTCCGCGCCGCCACCGCCGCCGCCGCCCGCGGGCGCGGCCATCATGACCGGCGCCGCCGCGGCGGCCTTCACGTCGAACGTCTCCTCGAACTTCTTGATGAAGTCGGAGAGCTCGAGGAGCGTCATGCCCTTGAACTGCTCCAGCAGGTCGTCCGTGTTCACCTTCGCCATGTCCTACTCCTCTCCAGCTCCGACCGGACCATCCTCGGCGGCAGCCTCCGCGGGGGCCTCGGCGGCGGGCGCCTCGGGCGCCGCCTCCTCGACCGCGGCGGATGCCTCCTCGCCGGCCGCGTCGGACGACGCCGCCGGCTCCGCGACGGGCTCGGCCGCCGCGGTCACGGCGGGCGCATCGCCCGCCGGCACCTTCTCCTTGTAGGACTCGAGCAGCCCGAGGAACTGCGACTGGAGCGCCTGGAACATCGACGCCGCGCGCGCCATCTCGGACTGGAGCATCCCGGCGATCTTCGAGAGCATGACCTCGCGCGAGTCGAGCGAGGCGAGCGCCTTCGCGTCCGCCGCCTCGAGCACGCGTCCGTCGAGGTACGCGCCCTTCAGGACGATGACGTCGGGATGCTCCTTCGCCGCGTCGGCGATCCTCTTCGCCGCCGCGACCACGTCGCCGGTCACGAACGCGACCGCCGTCGGACCCGTGAGGAGCGCCGCCATCTCGTCTCCGAGACCGGAGGCGTCCGCGGCGCGCCGCATGAGGGTGTTCTTCACGACCCCGAAGGTCGCGACGTCCGCGAGCGAACGCCGGAGCTTCGAGGTGTCGCCGACCGAGAGGCCCTGGAAGCTCGTCACGAGGAGCGCCTGCGCGCCCTCGATCCGCTCCTTCAGGTCCGCGACCCGATCGACCTTCGCCTGCTTCGCCATCTCGTCTCCCTGCCCTACGTCCCGAACGCACGAACGCCCCCGCAGCGAGGCTGCGGGGGCGCGGACGCATCGCGGGGATGCGGACGGACCCTTCGCCTCGGCAGGTACCGGCGTGGCCGGATTGTGCGGCGCCCCTGCGGTCTGCGGCTCTCCGGAGGCTACCGGGCCCCGGGGTGGAACGACAAGGGGCGGGCGCGGTGCCGGAGGCGCCGCGCCCACCCCAAGGACTACGCCGTCGCGGCCTCCGCGTCCCGCAGGCGCGCCGCATCGAGGCGCACCCCCGGTCCCATCGTGGTCGAGACGCTCACGCTGATCACGTACTTCCCCTTCGCGCTCGACGGACGGGCCCGCAGGACCTCATCGACGACCGCGTGGAGGTTCTCGAGGAGCTGCTGCTCACCGAAGGAGCGCTTCCCGATGATGAGGTGGACGATCCCGCTCTTGTCCGTCTTGTACTCGAGCTGACCGCCCTTGATCGCAGTCACGGCCTTCGCGATGTCGAAGGTGACCGTTCCGGTCTTCGGGTTCGGCATGAGCCCGCGGGGACCGAGGACGCGGCCGGCCTTGCCGACCGCGGCCATCATGTCCGGCGTCGCGACGGCGGCGTCGAAGTCGATCTCCCCCGCGAGGACGCGCTCGACGAGGTCGTCGCCGCCGACGACGTCGGCACCCGCCTCCTTCGCCTCGCGGGCCTTCTCGCCGTTCGCGAAGGCCGCCACGCGGACGGTCTTGCCGGTCCCGTGCGGGAGGGCGACGGTGCCGCGGAGCGCCTGGTCGGCGAGCTTCGTGTCGACCCCGAGGCGGAACGCCACCTCGACGGACTCATCGAACTTCGTCGTGGGGAGTTCCTTCAGGAGGCGGATCGCGTCGGCCGGGAGGTACTCCCGCTCCCGGTCCACCTTCGCGAGGGCCTCGCGGTAGCGCTTGCCGCTCATGCGCCCACCTCCACGCCCATGCTCCGCGCCGTCCCCGCGATGATCCGCATCGCGTGGTCGACGTCGTTCGCGTTCAGGTCCTGCATCTTCTGCTCGGCGATCGAACGGACCTGGTCGGACGTGAGGCGGCCGACCTTCGTCTTGTTCGGCTCGCCGGAGCCCTTCTCGAGCCCCGCGGCCATCTTGATGAGCTCGGCGGCGGGAGGCTGCTTCGTCACGAACGTGAACGAGCGGTCCTCGTAGATCGTGAGCTCGGCCGGGATCACCTGACCGGACTGGGCCTGCGTCGCCTCGTTGTACTGGCGGCAGAACTCCATGATGTTCACGCCGTGCTGGCCGAGCGCCGTACCGACCGGCGGTGCCGGGGTCGCCTGTCCGGCCTTGATCTGGAGCTTCACGACGGCCATGACCTTCTTCGGTGCCACTGCCCTCACCTCCATGCGGTCCGAGCGGCCCGGGTGGGCCTCCCGCGTGCTGCGGATGTCGCGGCTAGACCTTCGCCACCTGGTCGAAGCCGAGCTCGACCGGGGTCTCCCGGTCGAAGATGTTCACGAGGACCTTCAGCTTGCTCTGGTCCACGTTGATCTCGTTGATCGTCCCGTTGAAGTCCGCGAACGGGCCGCTGATGATGCGGACGACGTCGCCCTCCTCGAACCCGAGGCGGAACTGCGGCTTCGTCTCCTCCTTCTTCACGGCGAGGATCTTCTCGACCTCGCGGCGCGAGAGCGGCGTCGGCTTGCTGCCGGTGCCCGCGGCGACGAAGCCGGTGACGCCCGGTGTGTTGCGCACGCAGTACCAGGAGTCGTTGTCGTAGATCATCTTCACGAGGAGGTAGCCGGGGAAGACCTTCTTCTGGACGACCTGCTTCTTGCCGCCCTTGATCTCCATGACGTCTTCCATCGGGATGTGGACGCCGAAGATCTTCCCCTGCATCTGCATCGACTCGATGCGCGTCTCGAGGTTGCGCTTCACCTTGTTCTCGTAGCCGGAGTACGTGTGGACGACGTACCAGTCGCCGGGCCCCGCGAAGGGGTCGTGGATGTCGACGGGCTCCTCCTCCGCCACGGCGACCGCGACGGCGGAACCGCGCTCCTCGACCTCGAGGTCCGCCGCGGGCGCGGCATCGGTCAGGCCGAGGGTCGTCTCCCCCTCGATCGGGAGGTCGGGCGCGTCCTCGTCCTCGACGCCGGGGACGGCGAGGCCACCCGCGAGGTCCTCGAGGTCGGACGCCTCGATGCCGGGGCCGGTGGCGGAGGTCGGGTCGAAGGTCTCGGTCATCGGTCGGTCATCCGTTCGTGAAGAGGGTGAGCACGGCCTTCGAGAAGGCCACGTCGAGCGCGAACACGTACGCCGTGAGGACGACGACGGTGACGAGCACGACGACGGTGTAGGTGACGAGTTCGGAACGGGTCGGCCAGAGCACCTTCTTCAGCTCCTGGCGGACCTCCTTCAGGAACGCGCGGGACCCGCCCCGCCGACGCTCGCCCTGCGCGGCGGCACGGCGCGTCGAGGCCGCCGCGAGGTCCCGCTCGGGGGCCGCGGCGCCCTGGCGCTGCTGGGCTCGCTTCATCTGTCGGTTCATGGGGCTCCTTGCCAGGAGTGCTCGCAGGGGCGGAGGGACTTGAACCCCCAACCTACGGTTTTGGAGACCGTTGCTCTGCCAGTTGAGCTACGCCCCTCCGGTCGATCGGGGTCGAACGGAGCGCCAGTATAGGAGCGGCCTCCGGGCACGGCAAAGGCGCTCGGGGTGCTGGAATCCGTGCTCGGCCCACCCTACCCTGCTGGGCATGACCGAAACCCTCTTCCCCGCAAACGGTTCCGCAGACCGACCCGCCTCGAAGGACCCCCTCGAGCCCCTCTCGCGGCTCGAGGACCAGCTCCGACGCTCGCGCGAACGGCTCGTCGAGGGCAACGATGGTGCGGCCGATCCGGCCGACGCCGTCCCCGCCGTCCTCGCGGCCGACGAGCCGGCCGAGACCCCCCACGACGAGATCCCGGCCGTGACGGCCCCCTCGCCCTACGCGGCCCTCGCCGAGCTCACGCCGGTGCACGAGTTCGCGTTCGAGCCCGACGCCCCGCTCACCCCCGAGCAGGACCTCGAAGACGGGTTCGTCGTCGTCGCCCTCCCCGACATGCCGGAGCCCGACCTCGGCTTCGAGATCCCGGAGATCCCCCTCGTCGAGCTCCCCGAGCCGTTCGCGGACCTCGCGCCGGAGCCGGTCGAGCGCGACGCGTTCCTCGCGGCTGCCGGCGTCGGCGCGAACGCGGGCGGCACCGACGAGGCGACGGACCACCTGGCGCACGTCGCCGAGGAGGACGACGTCTGGCAGCCCTTCCCGGAGGTCCGCGCGGACGCCGCGGTCGCTCCGCCGGATGACGTGGACATGACGGGCGTTCCCGCCGCCGCGGCGATGCCCGCGGCGGCGCTCGAACAGGATCCGCTCCCCGTCCCCGCATCGGTCGTCGCGCGATCGGCCGCCTCCGCCTCGACCTCGCCATCGGTCGCGGCGACCGGCGACGAGGCCGACCGCGCCCTCGCCGAGGCGGCCCGCGAGGTGTCATGGCTCGCCCGTCGGGTCGCCGACGGGCTCGAATCGATGACCGGTCGCCTCGACGCGTTCGAGCGCCGGTTCGCCGAACTCGCCGATCGTCCCGCGACGGCGGCGGCGTCCGCCTCGCCCGCGGTGCCCGCGCCGTCGCCGAACGACCCGACCGCGCTCGAGGAGTGGAGCATGGCGCTCGCGCGCCTCGTGCGGTCCGACTCGAACGCCCTCCGGGACGAGGTCCACCGGATCGCCGAGGAGCAGGACGTCGCGCTCGCCGAGGTCCACCGGCTCACCGAGGAGAACGGCGCGCGGATCTCGGCCTCCGTCGAGGAGACGATCGCGCGGATCGACGGTGCGGTGCTGAAGCTCGCGGACGCGATCGAGGAGCGCCTCGGATCGGCCGTCGCATCCCTCGAGGCGGCCGCCGACGCGATGCGCTCGGAGGACCAGGAGACACTCGTCCGACTCATCGACGACCGGATGGAGGCGCTCGCCCGCCTCGTCCGCTCGGACAACGAGCGGATCTCCGCGCGCCTCGAGGCCGAGATCGGCATCGGACGCGAGGTGCTCCGTGCGGCGAAGGAACTCCAGGCCTCGCTCGCGAGCGACGTCGCCTCGGCGCTCGACCAGCGGGATCGGATCTTCCGCGCGAGCGGGTCCGGGTCCCGCTAGGCCAGCCGCACCTCGGCTTCGCCGCGTCGGACGGGCTGCTCGATCGTCCCGTCGCGCTCGACCTCGACCCAGACGTCGAGGGTCGCGACTTCACCCGTGACCTCGCGCACCGTGCCCCGCGCGACGATCGTGTCCCCCGGCAGCACCGGGGAGCGGAACTGCGCGCGCAGCGCGAGCACCTCCCCGTCCTCGATCCAGCCGCGGAGCGCCGCCCCGAGGTGCCCCAGCGTGAGCATCCCGTGCCCGATCACCGAGGGGAACCCGACGGACCGCGCGAACGCGTCGTCGAGGTGGAGCGCGTTGCGGTCCCCGGACGCCTCCGCGTACGCGGCGAAGTCCTCACGCTCGACGCGGCGCACGAGCGGCGGGAGCTCCTGACCGGGCCTCACGCGCCACCCCGCACGAGGAGCGTCGAGCGCGCGACGACGACGGTGCGGTCCTGCGCATCGCGGAGCTCGGTCCGCATCGTGAGGAACCCGTGCCCGCCGCGCTCGCGGATCGACTCGATCGAGGTGGTGGCCGCGAGGACGTCCCCGACCTCGAGGGGGCGCATCCATCGGTAGTCCTGCTCGGCGTGGACGACGCGGGTGAAGTCGATCCCGAGGTCCGCGTCGCCGGCGATCGGCCCCCAGCCCGCAGCGATCTCCGCGCGGGCCACGAACGTGAGCGGGACCCCGGGGCGATCGTCCCCGACGGCCGCCGCGAAGCGCCGGACGTCGTCCTCGGTGACCGTGACCCGGACCGCGGGGTAGACCTTGCCCTCGAGGGCCGGGTTCACGGGGTCAGCGCGTCTCCTTGTGCAGCGTGTGCGTGCGGCACCAGCGGCAGTACTTCTGCATCTCGATCCGCTCACGGTCGTTCACGCGGTTCTTGACCGTGTTGTAGTTCCGCCGCTTGCACTCGTTGCAGGCGAGGGTGATCTTCGGACGGTTGCCTTCCTTCTTCGCCATCGTCGCCCCTACTTCAGGATCTTCGTGACCCGACCGGCGCCCACGGTGCGGCCGCCCTCGCGGATCGCGAAGCGCAGCCCCTCCTCCATGGCGATCGGGGCGATGAGGTCCACGGTCATCTCGACGTTGTCCCCGGGCATGACCATCTCG
>JBJTIF010000080.1:0-8736 GCA_046094825.1 Actinomycetota bacterium | reverse complement strand
GTCCTCGCGGCGTTGCGGGCGTCGATCCCGCCGATGCCGACGACCGGGAGGTCGGTCGCCGCGACGCCGGCGAGCCCCGCCGGGCGCGCCTCGGGCTTCGTCGGGGTCGCCCACACGGTGACGCCGAGGTAGTCGGCGCCGGCGGAGGCCGCGACCGCGGCCTCTGCCGGCGATCCGACGCAAACGCCGAGGATGCGCTCCGCGCCGAGCCGGGGGGGGGCCGCCCCCGCGGCCCCCGCCGGCGCTCCGACGCCCACCCCGACGATGCGCTCCGCGCCCGCGGCGCGCGCCGCCTCGACGTCGTCGTTCACGATCGCCAGCACCCCGGCGGCGCGGCAGTCGGCCGCGAGCTCCGACGCGATCCTGGTCCGCGCCGCGGGGTCGAGCTCCGGGGCGCGGAGCTGGACGGTCGTCGCGCCGCCGGCGATCGCCGCGCGGGCGACCTCGAGGTGGGTGCGCCCGGCCATCGCCGCGGTGACGGCGTACGTCGCGAGACGGTGCGGTTCGCGCATCGCGTTCCCTCCGCCGGCATTACCCGGATCAGGTCCGTGGGTCGCCGGCGGCTCTCCCAGCCGGCCTCTCAGCCCGGTCCCCCGAGCTCCCCTGCGAGGACGAGTATAGGCGGCGCTCAGGGCTCGAGGTCGGCGTCCGGTCCCTCGTCGTGCGCGTAGCGCTCCTCGCGGAAGGGATCCGCGTGCACGTGGTAGCCGCGGACCTCCCAGAAGCCGCGGCGGTTGCGGTCGGTGAACTCGAGCGCGCGGAGCCACTTCGCGCTCTTCCACCCGTAGCGCTTCGGGACGACGAGCCGCAGCGGGAACCCGTGGTCCGGCGTGAGATCGGCGCCGCCCTCGGCCCACGCCACGAGGACGTCGTCGTCGAGCACCGCCTCGAGCGAGAGGTTCGTCGTGTAGTCCCCGTCGCAGTGCGCGACGACGAAGCTCGCCTGCGGGAGCAGGCCCGCGCGCTCCGCGAGGACGCGCACGGGGACGCCCGTCCAGTCGAGATCGAGCGCGCTCCACCCGGTCACGCAGTGGAAGTCCGCGCGGACGTCGACGGGGCCGAGGGCCCGCAGCTCCGCGTACGTGCAGACGAACGGCCGCTCGACGAGCCCGCGCACCTCGAAGGTCCACGTCCTCTCGTCGAACCGCGGGACCCCACCGAGGTGGAGGACGGGCCAGGTCGTCACGAGCCGCTGGTTCGGCGGGACGCGGCGCGCGAGCTCGGGATCGAGGTCCCTCACGCCGCGAGCTCCGCCCAGGCTTCGAGGAACGCCGCGATGGCGGCGTCATCGACGTCGAGGTGCGTGACGACGCGGAGCCGGTCGGAGAGCACCGTCGCGCCGATCCCGCGTTCGGCGAGCCGCTCGGCGACCGCGAGCGGTGCCGCACCGAGCGCACCGCGCGTGTCGACGAACACCATGTTCGTCTCGACGGTCGTCGGGTCGATCGCCCCCGGCGTCCGCTCGGCGATACCCTCGGCGAGCCGACGGGCACGCGCGTGGTCCTCGTGGAGCCGTCGCGGGCCCTCCTCGAGCGCGAGGATGCCCGCGGCGGCGAGGATGCCCGCCTGCCGCCACGCGCCGCCGAAGAGGATCTTCAGGCGCCGCGCTTCGCGGATCGCGTCCGCGGGGCCGGCGAGGATCGATCCGATCGGCGCGCCGAGCCCCTTCGACAGGCAGAAGCTCACCGTCGCGACCTCGTCCGTCCAGGCGCGCGCGTCGACGCCGGTCGCGGCGGCCGCGTTGAAGAGCCGCGCCCCGTCGAGGTGGACGGGGACGCCCGCACGGTCGGCGACCGCGCGGATCCCGCGGAAGTCCTCCGGGTCCATGACCGTGCCGCCGCACGCCCCATGGGTGTTCTCGAGCGAGACGAGGTCGACGATCTCGACGTCGTACATCGCGTCGGGAGCGAGCGCCTCTTCGACCTGCGCCGCGGAGATCCGCCCGCGCGCGTCGCCCGGGACCGTGCGGTACGTGACCCCGGAGAGGACGGCCGACGACATCATCTCGGTCCCGCAGACGTGGGTGCGCGACTCCGTCACGACGAGGTGCCCGCCACCGCGCTGGTGGAGCCGCAGGGCGATCTGGTTCGCCATGACCCCGGTCGGGGTGAAGAGCGCGGCGTCCTTGCCGACGCGGGCCGCCGCGAGTTCCTGGAGGCGCTGCACGGTCGGGTCGGTGCCGTACCAGTCGTCGCCGACCTCGGCCTCGGCCATGGCGCGACGCATCGCCGGAGACGGCGTCGTGACGGTGTCGGAGCGGAGGTCGATGCGGAACGCCACGATGCCGCGAGTATAGGAGCCGGTCAGCTCGGGAACGCCTGCGCGATCGCGAAGCGTTCGGGGGGCACCGGGCGCTCGCCGGACCCGGTCGCGAGGTCCACCTCGACGACCTCGCCGCCGCGCAGGCCCACCATGCTCCCCCACCGCTCCCGCAGGACGAGGTCGACGGCCGCGAGCCCGAAGCGCGTCGCGAGGATGCGGTCGCTCGCGACCGGCGAACCGCCGCGCTGGAGGTGCCCGAGGACGGTCACCCGCGTCGCGAAGCCGGTCTCCTCCTCGAGGACGGGCGCGAGCGCGTTCGCGATCCCGCCGAAGATCGGGAATCCCCGCTCGTCGAGCCGGGGCGGGGGCGCGACGAACGTCCCGGGCGCAGGCTGTGCACCCTCCGCGACGACGACGATCGAGTACGAGCGCCCCGCGTCGTGGCGGCGGCGGATCGCCGCGGCGAGGTCGGCCACGACGAACGGCTGCTCGGGGACGAGGACGAAGTGCGCGCCCCCCGCGATCCCCGCATCGGTCGCGATCCAGCCGGCGGAGCGCCCCATGACCTCGAGGAGCATCACGCGGTTGTGGCTCTCCGCCGTGGTGTGGAGGCGGTCGATCGCGTCCGTCGCGACCTGGACCGCCGTCGCGAACCCGATGCACTGGTCGGTGCCGGCGAGGTCGTTGTCGATCGTCTTCGGCACGCCGACGACCGGGACGCCCTCGGCGGAGAGCCGCGCGGCCGCGCCGAGCGTCCCCTCGCCGCCGATCGCGATGACGCCGTCGACGCCGAGCGCCGCGAGCGTCGCGCGGACCCGCGCGATGCCGTCGCCGCGCGTCGGGTCCTCGCCGGAGCTCCCGAGGATCGTGCCGCCGCGCGGCAGCGTCCCCGCGATCCGCGCGCGGACGAGGGGCTCGGCATCGCCCTCGAGGACCCCGCGCCATCCGTTGCGGAACCCGAGGACCTCGAGGCCGTGCCGCTCGGTCGCGCTCCGGGTGATCGCCCGGATCGCGGCGTTCAGCCCCGGGCAGTCGCCACCGCCCGTGAGCACCCCGATGCGCCGCACCCCGCCCATGACGGGCGTCATCCTAGGGGCCGGCGGGCACGGTAGGCTGCAGCCATGCTCGCCGCGTGGGACCTCCTGCAGTGGACGTTCGCGATCCTGCTCGTCGTCATCCTCGGGGTCTCGGGGCTCATCGTGCTCTACATCGGGTCGCGGCTGTTCGTGAACCCGGCCCGGCGAGGTCGACGCTAGGCGCCGAGCGCCGGGCGGGGCGACGGTTCAGGCGACGATCTCCGTCCCGGCCGTCCCCGCGAGCGCGTCCGTCGCACCGTCGAGCGACCCGATGACCGCCCTCGGTCCGCCCTGCTCGACGAATCCGACCGCGGCCTCGACCTTCGGCCCCATCGATCCCGCGCCGAACTCGCCGGCGGCGAGGAGTTCGCGCGCCTCCGCGACGCGGAGGCGCGCGAGGGGCCGCGCCGCCGGCGTGCCGAACCCGACCTCCACGCGGTCGACGTCGGTGAGGATGAGGAGGGTCGCGGCGTCGACGTCACGGGCGAGCACCGCCGCGGTGAGGTCCTTGTCGACGACGCCCTCGACCCCGACGAGCCGCGGACCCTCCTCGACGACGGGGATGCCCCCGCCGCCCGCGGCGATCACGATGACGCCGGCGCCGACGAGCGACGCGATGATCGGTCCCTCGACGATCGAGTACGGCCGCGGTGACGGGACGACGCGGCGGAAGCCGCCGCGCGCGTCGGGCCGCAGGACCCAGCCCCGGTCCCGGGCGATCGCCTGCGCCTCCGCCTCTTCGTAGAACGGTCCGACGGGCTTCGACGGTTCGGCGAACGCCGGATCGTCGCGCCGCACCCGCGTCATCGTGAGGAGCGCGACGACGGGTCGCTCGAGGCTCCGCTCGTAGAAGACGTCGCCGATCGCCGCCTGGAGGACGTAGCCGATCTGGCCCTGGCTCTGCGCGCCGCAGACGTCGAGGGGCATCGGGTGCACGGTGTCCGCCGCCGCCTCCTGCTGGAGGAGGATCCGACCCACCTGCGGGCCGTTGCCGTGCGTCACGACGACCTCCCAGCCGGCCGCCGCGATGTCGGCGATCCGTTCGGCCGCGAGGCGCGCCGCGCGGACGAGGTTCGCCGGCGTGTCCTCCTCCCCGCGACGCAGGAGGGCATTGCCCCCGAGCGCGATGACGACGCGGTCCACGTCGGCCCCTACCGGAGGACCGGCGCGAGGACGTCGGCGAGGGAGGGCGAGTCCGGCAGCACGTCGAGGTCGTAGGAGACCCGGACCGCCGGGCGGTCGATCGCGACGACGCTCCGCAGGTCGATCGGCGTCCCGATGACGACGACGTCGACGTCGGCGGCCGCGATCGTCTCCGCCATCTCGGCGAGCTGCCCGTCGGAGTAGCCCATCGCCGGCAGCACCGGCCCGACGTCGTACTTCTCGAACGTTTCGCGGATCGTCCCGACCGCCCAGGGACGCGGGTCGACGATCTCGGCGGCCCCGCCACGCTGGGCGGCGACGACGCCCGCGCCGAACTTCATCTCGCCGTGCGTGAGCGTCGGGCCGTCCTCGACGACGAGGACGCGCTTGCCGCGGACGGCCTCGGGGTCATCGAGCCGGACCGCGCTGTTGGCCCGGACGACGGTCGCACGGGGGTTCACGCGGTCGATCGTCGCGAGGAGCCCGGCGACCTGCTCGGGCGATGCGGAGTCCATCTTGTTCACGACGATCGCGTCGGCCATCCGGAGGTTCGCCTCCCCGGGGTGGTACGCGAGCTCGTGGCCGGCGCGGAGCGGATCGGCGACGACGACGTGGACGTCGGGCGCGTAGAAGGGCAGGTCGTTGTTCCCACCGTCCCACAGGAGGACGTCGCACTCCGCCTGCGCGCGCTCGAGGATCGCCCCGTAGTCGACGCCCGCGTAGATGATCGTGCCCGTGCGGATGTGCGGCTCGTACTCCTCGCGCTCCTCGATCGTCGTGCGGTTCGCGTCGAGGTCGGCGAGCTCGGCGTAGCGCTGCACGCGCTGGGCGACGAGGTCGCCGTAGGGCATCGGGTGGCGCACCGCGACGACGCGTCGCCCGGCGCCCTTCAGCAGCTCGGCGATCGCGCGGGTCGTCTGGCTCTTCCCGGAGCCGGTGCGCACGGCGCACACGGCGACGACGGGGACCGTCGCGGGGAGCATCGTCCGGGTCGGGCCGAGGAGCGTGAAGTCCGCCCCTGCGGCGAGGACCTCGCTCCCCTTGTGCATGACGTACTCGTGCGAGACATCCGAGTACGCGAAGACGACCTCCTCGACGCGGAGGTCCGCGATGAGGCGGGCGAGCTCCTCCTCCCCGTGGATCGGGATACCCGACGGGTAGCGCGCGCCCGCGAGGGCGGCGGGGTACGTGCGGTCGTCGATGAAGGGGATCTGCGTCGCCGTGAAGGCGACCACCTCGACCTGCGGGTCATCGCGGTACGCCACGTTGAAGTTGTGGAAGTCGCGACCGGCCGCACCCATGATGAGCACACGACGAGGCATACGGGTCCCTCCGAGGGGTCGATGTGATGCGCGGGCGTCCGAGGTGGAGCCGCTCTTCGCCGCCGAGCCTACCCCGTCGCGGGATCGTCGCCGCGGAGGTCCTCCGGGCGGTCGACGTCGCGCAGCGTGCCGCGTCCGGGATCGAGCGGTGCCCATCGGGCCGATGGCACGACCGCGAGCGGTGCCGCGTCGAGGACGGCGCGCAGGCGACGTTCCCCCGCGGCGAGGAGCGCGGTCACCGCGGGGCGCACCGCGCCCGCGACGCAGGCGAGCGGGAGCGGACGCGGGCGGTCGTCGGGCTCCTCGCCGAGCGCCGCGAGCGGCGCGGCGTCGAGGGCGGCGAGCAGGAGCGCGAGGACCCCCGACGCGGCCTCCGGCATGTCGCCGGCGACGAGGAGCACGCGCTCGGCATCGCCGGCGACCGCGAGGCCGGTCGCGAGTCCCGCGAGCGGCCCGAGCGCGGCCTCCGCATCGCGGACGATGTCGACCCCGGGGGGCAGCGGCGGCACCTCGCCGAGGGGACCGAGGACGACGGTGACGCGGTCGACGTGCGGGGCAGCCGCCGCGATCGCGTGCGCGAGGAGCGGACGGCCGCGCTCGACCGCACGGAGCTTGTCCGACCCGAACCGCGTCGCCCGCCCGCCCGCGAGGACGAGCGCGCGGCACGCGATCTCAGCCATCGGTGCGGCCGCGGCGGCCGACGCCGGTGCCGACGTACGCGTAGCCGAAGCGACCCTTGACGCACAGGTGGCCGGCGGTGACCGACGAATCCGCCGGCGAGGTGACCTTCACGATCGCGTCGTCCTGCACGTGGACCTCGAGGGTGCACCCGACGCCGCAGTACGGGCAGATCGTCTCGGTGACCCGCTGCCGCGCGGGATCCCACGCCCCCGCCTGCCGCAGCTCGTGCTCGCTCGTCGGGATGAGCGCCCCCGTGGGACACACCCCGATGCAGTTGCCGCAGTACACGCACGCGGAGTCGGGCAGCGGGACCGCGAACTCCGTGCTGATCCGCGCATCGAACCCGCGCCCCGCGACCGCGATCGCGAACGTGTGCTGGGCGTCGTCGCCGCAGGCCTCGACGCACTTGTAGCAGAGGATGCACTTCGCGTAGTCGCGCACGTAGAGGTCGTTGTCGACGCGGACCGGCTCGGCGACCGTCGCCGCGACGTCCCCGCGCACCTCCCCGTGGTGTCCCGGGACGCGAGCGTCGCGGACCCCCGCCGCGGCGGAGGGCGCGGGCGGGCCGAAGCGCGCGGGGTCGGCTCCGTACTCGCGCATCCACCCCGCGACGCGCTCGGCGATCGAGAGGTCGGACGCCGAGCCGAGGAGCTCGAGGACGAGTCGACGCGACCGTCGCACGCGTTCGCTGTCCGTGCGGACGCGCATGCCGTCCTCGGCCTTCCGCGCGCACGACGGCACGAGGGTCCGCGCGCCCTCGACCTCGACGACGCAGACGCGGCAGGCGTTCTGCGGCGTGAGGTTCGGCGCGTGACAGAGGGTCGGCGTGTCCGTGCCCTCGGCTCGGAGCGCGTCGAGGATCGTCGCGCCCTCGGGGACGCGGACCGCGCGACCGTCGACCTCGAGGTCGAGGAGGCGGACCGGCGGGTCGAGCGGGACGCGGCTCACGGACGCGTCCCCACGAGGCCGAGCGCGATCGCGGAGGCGACGGCCGAACCGGCGGTCTGCCCGAGGCCGCAGATCGATGCATCCCGCATGACGGCCTGCACGTCGTCGAGGAGCGGCAGTTCGCGCGACGCGTCGCCGTCGGCGACGAGCCGCGCGAGCGACTCCTCTTGGCGGACGGTCCCGATCCGACAGGGGACGCACTGCCCGCAGGACTCGTCGCGGAAGAACGCCGCGATCCGTCGGACGACGGCGACGAGATCGACGTCGTCGTCGAACGCCGCGACGACCCCCGATCCGAGCGTGACGCCGCGGGCGCGGGCGTCCTCGAACGTGAGCGGCAGGTCGAGCACGTCGGGGCCGACGAACGAACCCGCGGCCCCCCCGAGGAGGACCGCGCGGAGCGCGCCGCCGTCGCGGACCCCGCCGGCGAGATCGAGCACCGAACCGAGCGTCGTGCCGCAGGCGACCTCGTAGACGCCGGGACGCGCGACGCAGCCGCTCACGCAGAACAGGCGCGTCCCGGTCGACGCCTCGGTGCCGACGGCTCGGTACGCCGCCGCTCCCTCGGCGAGGATCCACGGGACGTTCGCGAGCGTCTCGACGTTGTTCACCGCGGTCGGACGGCCGAAGAGCCCGCGCGCGACGGGGAACGGCGGCTTGCTCCGCGGCTCGCCGCGATGCCCCTCGATCGACGCGAAGAGCGCGGTCTCCTCCCCGCAGACGTACGCGCCCGCGCCACGACGGACCTCGATCTCGAAGGCCGCGCCGGGGCCGAACGCCTCGGGGCCGACGAACCCGGCGTCGCGGCTCGCCGCGATCGCGGTCGCGAGCCGGGCCTGCGCGACGGGGTACTCCCCGCGGAGGTACACGTAGCCGCGCTCCGCACCGACCGCGAACGCCGCGATCGCGAGCGCCTCGACGAGCGCGAACGGGTCGTGCTCGAGGAGCGTCCGATCCTTGAACGTCCCCGGTTCGGACTCATCGGCGTTCGCGACGACGAAGCGCGGGCCGGCCGGCTGCGCCGCGACGGCGGCCCACTTCGTCCCCGTCGGGAACGCCGCCCCGCCGCGGCCGAGGAGCCCGGAAGCTTCGACCTCGGCGATCGTCGCGGCGGGGCCGAGCGACCGGGCCCGCGCGAGGCCGCGCCAGCCCCCCGCGGCCGCGTAGTCGTCGATCGAGGTGGGGTCGATGGCCCCGACCCGGCGCAGGAGCCGGAGCATCGCGCGATCACCCGTCGTCTGCGGCGCCGTGGCACCGGCCGACGTCGGCGTCGAGGGGCGGTCCGGTCGCGCGAGGTCCGCGAC
>JBJTIF010000079.1:0-3552 GCA_046094825.1 Actinomycetota bacterium | reverse complement strand
GGCGATCGCGATCGTGATGCCGCGCTCGCGCTCCTCCGGCGCCTTGTCGATCTGGTCGAACGGGGTGAAGTCGGCGAAGCCCTTGCCGGCCTGGACCTTCGTGATCGCCGCCGTGAGGGTGGTCTTGCCGTGGTCGATGTGCCCGATCGTGCCGATGTTCACGTGGGGCTTCGTCCGCTCGAACTTCTGCTTGGCCATCGTCGATCTCCTCCTACTCGCCCTTGACCCGGGCGATGATCTCCTTCGAGATGTTCGCGGGGACTTCCGCGTACGCCTTGAGCTGCATGGGGCTGTGCGCCGCGCGACCCTGGGTGCGGGAGCGCAGATCCGTCGCGTAGCCGAAGAGCTCCGCGAGCGGGACGATGACGCGGATGGCCTTCTGGCCGGCCCGCTCATCGATCGACTCGATGCGACCGCGACGCGCGGTCACGTCGCCCATCACGTCGCCCATGAAGTCCTCGGGCGTCGTGACCTCGAACTCCATGACCGGCTCGAGGATGACGGGGTCCGCGCGGCGCGCGGCCTCCTTCAGGGCCATCGAACCGGCGATCTTGAACGCCATCTCGCTCGAGTCGACCTCGTGGTACGAGCCATCGACGAGCGTCGCGCGGACGTCGACGAGCGGGTAGCCGGCGAGGACGCCGCTCTCCATCGCCTCCTCGATGCCTTGGTCGACCGCGGGCACGTACTCGCGCGGGATCGACCCACCGACGATCTTGTTCACGAACTCGTAGCCGCCGCCCTCGCCCGTCGGTTCGAGGTCGATGTAGACGTGGCCGAACTGCCCCCGGCCGCCGGTCTGGCGGATGAACCGCGCCTCGACCTTGTGGACGGGCTTGCGGATCGTCTCGCGGTACGCGACCTGCGGCTTGCCGACGTTGGCCTCGACGCTGAACTCCCGGCGGAGGCGGTCGACGATGATGTCGAGGTGGAGCTCGCCCATGCCGGAGATCACGGTCTGGCCGGTCTCGTCGTCGAACTTCACGACGAACGTCGGGTCCTCGTCGGAGAGCTTCTGGAGGCCGTTGCCGAGCTTGTCCTGGTCGGCCTTCGTCTTCGGCTCGACCGCGACGGAGATGACCGGCGTCGGGAAGCTCATCGACTCGAGGACCACCGGGTTCGACGGATCGCAGAGGGTGTCCCCCGTCGTCGAGTGCTTCAGACCGACGACCGCGACGATGTCACCGGTGAAGGCGGCGTCCTTGTCCTCGCGGTGGTTCGCGTGCATCTGGAGGATCCGGCCGACGCGCTCCTTGCGGTCCTTCGTCGAGTTCTCGACGTGCGAACCGGACTTCAGCTGCCCGGAGTACACGCGGACGTACGTGAGCCGACCGACGTAGGGGTCGGACATGATCTTGAACACGAGCCCGGCGAACGGGGCCGTGTCGTCGGGGTCGCGGACGACCTCATCCCCCTTCGGCGTGTGGCCCGTGAGCGCGGGGACGTCGAGCGGCGAGGGGAGGAACTGCACGATGCCGTCGAGGAGCGGCTGGATCGCCTTGTTCTTGAATGCGCTGCCGCACAGGACCGGGACGCCGGTGCCCGCGATCGTCGCGCGACGGATCGCGGCGTAGAGCTCGTCGACCGTGGGCTCCTGCTCGTGGACGAACTTCTCCATGAGGGCCTCGTCGTGCTCGGCGAGCTTCTCGAAGAGGTCGTGGTGCGCCTGCTTCGCCTGCGCCTCGAACTCCGCCGGGATCGGCTGCTCCTCCCAGTCCTCGCCCATCTCGCCGCTCCAGCGCAGGCCGCGCATGTGGACGAGGTCGATGACCCCGAGGAAGTCCGCCTCCGCACCCCAGGGGAGCTGGAGGACGAGCGGGTTCGCGGCGAGGCGGTCGACCATCATGTCGACCGTCCGCTGGAAGTTCGCGCCCGTGCGGTCCATCTTGTTCACGAAGCAGAAGCGCGGGACGCTGTAGCGATCGGCCTGCCGCCAGACGGTCTCGGTCTGGGGCTCGACGCCGGCGACCGCGTCGAAGACCGCGATCGCACCGTCGAGGACGCGGAGCGAGCGCTCGACCTCGACCGTGAAGTCGACGTGGCCGGGCGTGTCGATGATGTTGATCCAGTGGTCCGTCCAGACGCAGGTCGTCGCGGCCGAGGTGATCGTGATGCCGCGCTCGCGCTCCTGCTCCATCCAGTCCATCGTGGCCGTGCCCTCGTGGACCTCGCCGATCTTGTAGGCCTTGCCCGTGTAGAAGAGGATGCGCTCGGTCGTCGTGGTCTTCCCCGCGTCGATGTGCGCCATGATCCCGATGTTGCGGGTGCGCGCGAGCGGGTACTCACGGACGAGCAGGTCCTTCGAAGCCTTCGGCTGTTCCTGCACCTTCTCCGCGGGCGTCGACATCAGCGCATCACCACCGGTAGTGCGCGAACGCCTTGTTCGCCTCGGCCATCTTGTGCATGTCCTCGCGGCGCTTCACGGAGACACCCTGGTTGTTCGAGGCGTCCATGAGCTCGGCGACGAGGCGCTCCGCCATCGAGTGCTCCTTGCGGGCACGGGAGTTGTTCACGAGCCAGCGGAGCGCGAGCGTCGTGCCGCGTCCGGGGCGCACCTCGACCGGCACCTGGTAGTTCGAACCCCCCACGCGGCGCGACCGCACCTCGACCGAGGGGCGCACGTTGTCGACGGCCTTCTTCAGCGTGAGGACCGGATCGTTCGCGGTCCGCTCGCTGATGATCTCGAGCGCCTTGTACACGGTGCGCTCCGCGATCGACTTCTTGCCGTGGAGCAGCACCTTGTTGATGAGCTGCGTCACGAGCACGTTCTGGTAGACCGGGTCGGGCGTGACGTCGCGGTGGCCGGCGGCTCCCTTGCGAGGCATCAGGCGCCCTTCTTCGCGCCGTAGCGGGAGCGCGCCTTCTTGCGGTCCTTCACGCCAGCGGTGTCGAGCGTGCCGCGGATGATCTTGTAGCGGACGCCCGGGAGATCACGGACGCGTCCGGCGCGGACGAGGACGATCGAGTGCTCCTGGAGGTTGTGACCGACGCCCGGGATGTACGCGGTGACCTCGACCCCGGAGGTGAGCCGCACGCGCGCGACCTTGCGGAGCGCGGAGTTCGGCTTCTTCGGCGTCGTCGTGTAGACGCGCGTGCACACGCCGCGGCGCTGCGGAGAGCCCTTGAGCGCCGGGCTCTTCGTCTTCACGCGCGGACGCTGCCGTCCGTTGCGGATCAGCTGCTCGATCGTGGGCATGTGGCGTCTTCCGTCCTCGTCGTACGACTCGTCGGGGCCGAACAAAAAGCCGGACCGCAGGTCCGGCTCCAGGGGAACTGCCTGGTGAGCGCAGTCGTCCCTTCGAGAGCCCCCTCGGGTTCTGGACCGGACGGCAGACCCGCCCGGCAAGGAGTGAGAACCTACTAGGCACGTCTCGTGCGTGTCAACGCGGGGGCGTCCCGGGGGCCGCGGGGGGGGCCCCGGCGCCCCCCCCCCCCCCCCCGCCGCCCCTGCTAGCGTCGCCCGCATGGCCCCCGGGAGCGACCTCGACGCCCCGGCCATCCCGAGCACGACCCCGGCGGCCTCCCCGGCGGCGCGATCGGCGATCCCCAGGA
>JBJTIF010000078.1:0-53112 GCA_046094825.1 Actinomycetota bacterium | reverse complement strand
TCGGCGACGAGGAGCAGGCGGCCGTCGTCGTCGGCCATGCCCGCGGTGAACCCCTCGACCCACGGACCCATCTGCGCCCCGAACCGCTCCATGAACGCGTCGTCGTAGCCCCACGCGCCCTTCGACCGCGTCCCGAGCGCGGCGAGCTCGTGCGCGAGCGATCGCGCCTCCTCGGCGGTGAGGGCACGGATCGTGACGGCCATGCCGTCGAGTGTAGGGAGCGTCCGCGAGGGTGCATCCGCGCCGGGCCCATCACGTAGGGTTCGCGCATGGCCAGGGCGACACCGCTCTCGACGCTCGCGCGGTGGTTCGCCCCGTCGCGGCGGATCCCCGACGTGCGCTGGCGCGCCGAGTCGCGGTGGCGTCCGAGGCCCTCGACGCTCGCGGTGCTCGTGGTCGGGCTCGCGATCTTCGGCCTCGGCGAGGCGTTCGTCGTCGTCGCCGGCCTCGGCCAGAGCCCGTGGACCGTCCTCGCCGAGGGCCTCGCGATCCAGCTCGGGTGGAGCATCGGCGCGGCGACGTTCCTCGTCGGCTGCACGGTGCTCCTGCTGTGGATCCCGCTCCGCGAGCGGCCCGGCCCCGGGACGCTCCTGAACATCCTCGTGATCTCGACGACGCTCGGTGTCGCGGTCGAACTCCTCCCGCACCCGGAGGGGGCGATCACCCGCGCGGTCTGGCTCCTCGTCGGGATCGCGCTCGTCGGGCTCGGGTCGGGGTGCTACCTGACCTGCGGCGTCGGTCCCGGGCCGCGCGACGGGTGGATGACGGGGATCCACCTCCGCACGGGGTGGCCGGTCGCGCGCGTGCGCTTCGGCATCGAGGTCGTCGTCCTCACGACGGGGTGGCTCATCGGCGGGACGGTGGGGCTCGGCACCCTCGCGTTCGCGCTGCTCATCGGTCCGTCCGTCGGGCTCGGTCTCCGCGCGATCGGGGTCGTCGGGCGCGGGGCGGCGGCCGCGGGCGACACGGTCGCCGCGCCCCACGACCCCGTGTTCCCCGAGCTCGAGGCGTGAGGGACCGCGCCGGTAGCATCCGGCCCATGCGGGCACCGGGGAGCGACGCGTGAGGGGTCTCGGCACGGTCCTGAACGTCCTCGCGATCCTCGTCGGGTCGGCGGTGGGCATCGCGTTCGGCAACCGCCTGCCCGAGCGCACCGCGCGGACGGTCACCGACGGGCTCGGGCTCGTGACGCTCGTCATCGGCGGGCTGAACGTCGTCGCGCTCCGCGACGCGGACTTCGTCGACGCGGTCGGTGGCGGCGTGACGCTCCTCGTCGTCCTCGGTGCGCTCCTGCTCGGCGGCATCGTCGGCTCGGCGCTGCGGATCGAGGCCCGGCTCGAGGCGCTCGGGGGTGCCCTCCAGCGACGGTTCGCCCCGGAGGGCGCGGAGCACCTGTCGCGCGCGCGGTTCGTCGAGGGGTTCGTCGACGCGTCGCTCATCTTCACGATCGGCCCGCTCGCGATCCTCGGGGCGATCAGCGACGGCCTCGGCCGCGGGATCGATCAGCTCGCGCTGAAGGCGACGCTCGACGGCTTCGCATCGCTCGCGTTCGCGGCCTCGCTCGGCTGGGGCGTCGCGGCGTCGGCGCTTCCCGTCGGGGTGTGGCAGGGGGCGGTGACGATCGGGGCGATCCTCGCGGGCGCGGCGCTCTCGACCTCGGCCGTCGCCGCGCTCACCGCGACCGGCGGCGTGCTCCTCCTCGGCGTCGGCCTGCGGATCCTCGAGGTGCGTGCGGTCCCGGTCGGCGATCTCCTGCCGGCGCTCGTCGTCGCGCCCCTCCTCACGCAGCTCGTCACGGCGATCCGCTAGCCGAGCCCCGGCCGACGGCGCGACGGTCGCCGCTCCACGGGGCGGTCAGCGCCTGCCGACGTAGCCCATCGTGACGTCGCGGAGCCGCTCGCGCCACGGTCGCGGATGGTCGCGTCGATCCCGCACGTGCCGACGCCACTCCTCCCGCGACACCCACGCGGAGACCGCGAACAGGACCGCGATCGCGACGGCGTCGGCGACCTCGCCCCCCACCACGTACCAGAGGAGGAGCAGCGGGAGCCACCCGTCGTACGCGACCACGCGGTCAGCGACCACGACGCCGAGGACGAGCGACGCGGCGATCGCCCCGACGAGCGCGAGCGGGTCGAGGACGAGCAGCGCGCCGAGGGTCGTCGTGACGCCGAACCCGCCGCGGAACCGGTGGAACACCGGCCACACGTGGCCGACGACCGCGGCGACCCCCGCCGCGAGCGCCGCCGCGTCGCCGCCCCAGCGTCGCGCGAGGAGGACGGGGATCACGGCCTTCAGGAGGTCGCCGAGCATCGCGGCGAACCCCCAGCGCCCCCGTCCCCGCACGGTGAGGGAGGTCGAGCTCACCCGATCGAACGCGATCGCCTCGTCGGCGCTCACCGCGTAGCGCGTCGAGGAGAGGTCGGCGCCGGGTGTGGCCCAGCGCGCGAGCACCCGGGTCCAGGAGACCGAACCCGAGAGGTAGCCGCACGCTGCGGCGACGAGCGACGCGGTGGGATCCAGGCCTCCGACTCTAGTGGTGTACTGGAGGAGCAAGGAGGTTCGACGTGATCGCGACCCGCCGCTTCGTCCCGCTCCTCCTCGTCGCGGCGCTCATCGCGGGCGCGTGCGGGACCGGTGCGGTCGCGCCGACCCCCGCGCCGTCGCGGACCCCCTCGGTCACGGTGTCGCCGAGCGGACCGCCGCAGACCGACCTCACGATCTTCTTCGTCGGGGACACGGCCCTCGGGCTCCGGCTCTTCCCCGAGGTGCGGAGCATCCCCGTGGACGATGATCTCGCGCTCGCCGCGCTCCGCGCGCTGCTCGACGAGGGGATCGCGCCCCTCGATCGGGCCCACGCGTCGCCGTGGTCGGGGTCCGGATCGAGGGTCCGGTCGCTCACGCGGTCGGCGGAGAGCGCGGTGCTCGACCTGCACCTCGGCCGACTGAACGTCGGCGCCGAGGGCGAACTCCGGGCGATCGACCAGCTCCTGTGGACGATCGCGTTCGCCGACCCCGAGATCGAGGCGCTCCGCATCACCGTCGACGGGCGGACGGTCGAGACGCTCGCGGGCCACGTCGATGCGACGGGGACGTTCGTCCTCGGGCCCGACGACGCGGTGCTCGCACCGGTCGCGGTGCTCGAACCCCGGGAGGACGCGGAGGTCGCCGCACCGGTCGTCGTCCGCGGCGAGGCGTGCACGTTCGAGGCGAACGTCGCGTGGGAGCTCACGGATGCCGCGGGCGCGAGGATCGACGGGGGCGCGACGACGGCCGCGGAGGCCTGTCCGGTGCGCTCGCCCTGGTCGGTCGACCTCGGCTCGCTCGCGCCGGGCACGTACACGTTCCGCGCCGCGGAGTACTCGGCGAAGGACGGTGCGCTCGTCGCCGAGGACGCGACGACCTTCACGGTCGTCGGCTGAGTCCGGCCTACGCCTTCGCGCGCTTGAACGTCGCGGTGTACGTCGTCGACGTGGACGGCGTGGTGATCGTGTGGGACGCCCGTCCCCGGTCCGACCACGACCCGAAGACGTAGCTCGTCCCCGATGCGGTCTGCGGGGTCACCGCGCCGATCGTGCGGAGCATCCCGACGACGCTCCCGACCACGCAGGGCGCGGTGCACGGCTGTCCGTCGAGCGTGAGGGCGAGGCCGGCCGGGTTCGACGCGAGGGTGAGCGTGACCGTCAGGGGGACGATCGCGCGGCTCGCGGTGCCGACGAGGCCGCCGGAGTCCGTCACGGTGAGACGGAGCTCGTACCAGACGTTCGTCGAGGTCTCGCCCGTGTTCGGGATCGTGTACGTCCCGCTCGTCCCGGTCACCGGTCCGAGGGCGGGATGCGTGTGCGCGTCGTGGTGGAGGACGATCTCCCAGGTGAACCGCGTGCCCGCGAGCGTCTCCTGCGCGTCGGTCGCGGTCCCGGCGAACGAGATCTGCGAGCCCGCGCGGTACGTCGACGCCGTCGGCGCGGTGATCGACGCGACGGGCGCCGTGTTCGTGACGACCGTGAGCGTCGCCGCGAGGCTCGTCGCCGACCCCTCGCCGTTCGTGACGACGCAGCGGAACGTCGCTCCCGAGTCGGCGAGCGCGGTCGATCCGAGCGTGTACGTCGCACCCGTCGCACCCGGGATCGGTACGCCGTTGCGCTGCCAGGCGTACGTGAGCGGACCGGTCCCCGACGCGGTGACCGAGAAGGTCGCGGGGGCACCGGAGGAGACGGTGAGGCTCGCGGGCTGCTGCGCGATCGTCGGCGCGCCGCTCGCGGTGTACGCGATGCGACCGACGACACCCGTCGACGACCCGCCGCCCCGCGCGAGGTAGTAGAGGCTGCCGTCCGCCGCGACGTCGAGGTCGACCGGCGCGGTGACGCCGGTCGCGAACGTCGCCACCGTGAAGCCCGTCGCCGGGTCCACGCGGTTGATCCAGTTCCCGCAGTAGTCGGCGAAGAAGTAGTCACCGACGTACTCGGCGGGGAAGACCGGCGTCACCGGGGCGTAGAACGTGCCACCGCTGATCGCGCACCCGAGCGTCGCGCCCGTCCCGTGCCCGTACCAGTAGAGCGGGCCGGTCACGCCGATCGCCGAGGTCGGCCCCTCGGAGTTCGGCCAGCCGTAGTTCGCCCCCGCGATCCCGTCGTCGATCTCCTCCCACGTGAACTGCCCCACGTCGTTCACGAACATGCGACCGGTGCCCGGGTGCACGGCGAACGTGTAGGGGTTGCGCAGGCCCGTCGCCCAGATCGAGCGGCGCAGGCCCGTCGCGGTGAGGAAGAAGGGGTTGTCGCTCGGGATCGACCCGTCGGCGTTCAGACGGAGGATCTTGCCGAGGAGTGTGCTCATGCTCTGGGCGTTCGCGCCCGAGGCGTTGTCGCCGACCGCGATGTAGAGCTTGCCGTCGGTGCCGAAGTGGAGCGCACCGCCGTTGTGGTTCGTGGCGCTCGACAGCGGATCGAGGTCGAGGAGGACGACCTCGCTCCCCGCGAGCGCGACGTCGCCGTCCGCCGTGAAGCGGCTCACGCGGTTGTGCACGACCGGCGTCGTGGCCGTGTAGTAGACGTAGACGTAGCGGTTCGACGCGAAGTTCGGGTCGAACGCGACCCCGAGCAACCCCCGCTCGCCGCTCGAACTCACCGTCACGGTGAGGAACGGCGTCGGGAGGAGGGCTCCGTCCTTCACCACCCGGAGCGCCCCGCCCTGCGTCGCGACGAAGAGCCGGCCATCGGGCGCGAAGGCCATGGCCGTCGGGTTCGCGAGGCCACTCACGACCGTCGTCTGCGCGAACCCCGCGGGGACCGCCGCGTCGGCCCGTTCGCCGCGGACGACGCCGAACCCGACGAGCCCGAGCGTGAGCGCGGACACGAGCGCGAGGCGGGTGAGGTCGCGGACGGAGCTGCGGCGCACCCGGAGAGGCTACCTGCGGGCGCGAGGCCCGCCCCCCGGTATCCTCCGCCGATGGCCCACCGCCCCCGCGTCGCGATCGCCCTCGCCGTCGGCCTCGTCACCGTGACGGCGGCCTTCGCGGGCACGGTGCTCGTCCCGACGTGGCGCGCGGAGGCCGCGGTCGGGGACCAGATGCTCCCGAACCTCCAGGCGCTCCCCGCGCGCGAGATCTCGATCGCGGTCGACGCCGCGGGGGCGCCGCAGCTCCGGTTCTCGACGATCTCCTGGAACGCCGGCACCGGTCCGCTCACGCTCGTCGCGGGCAGCACCGACAGCACCACGAACAGCCAGGACGTCTGGCAGTGGATCAAGCTCGAGGGCGGGGGCGAGGCGAAGCGCCTCGCGGGGTCGTTCGTGTGGCACCCGCTCCACAACCACTTCCACTTCGAGGGGTACGCGGTCTACACGCTCCAGCCGGCCGCCGCGACCGGGGCGTCGGGTCGCACGTCGCAGAAGACGACCTTCTGCGTCATGGACACGAACCGCATCGACGGGACGCTCGCGGGGTCGCCGACGAGCGGCTTCTACACGACGTGCGGGAGTTCGACGCAGGGGATGTCGGTCGGGTGGGGCGACCGGTACGGCTCCACGCTCGCCGGGCAGTCGATCGACCTCACCGGCCTCGCCGACGGCGACTACAAGCTCTTCGTCGACGTCGATCCGCAGAACCGGCTGACGGAGGCGAGCGAGGCCGACAACCGGTCGTGCGTGCTCCTGCGGATCGGGGTCGCCGCGAGGACCGTCCAGGTCCTGAACGCGAACAGCTGCGACGCGCCCGTGGCGCCGACCCTCGCCTCGATCTCGCCCACGCAGGCGCGCATCGGCACCTCCGTCGCCGTCACGATCACGGGGACCGGGTTCACCTCGGGCATCGCCGTCTCCTTCGCGAACGGCAACGGTCCGGCACCCTCGCTCCGCAACGTCGTCGTCGTGAGCGACACGACGATCACGGCGACGCTCACGATCGGGCGCAAGAAGGCCGGGGCGGATCCCGTCTGGGACCTCAGCGTCGGGTCGGCGACGTTGCCGAACGCCTGCACCGTCACACCCTGACGATCGCGGGCTGACCCACCCCGCCCGGGCACGGGCGTCCCGCTCCCCGTCCCCACCGCCGCGGTCCGTGGTTCCATCTCCCCATGGGGATCACCGTCCACCTCGTCGACGGCACGTACGAGCTCTACCGGCAGCACTACGGGCAGCCGGGCGCCGACCGCGCGCCGTACGCGGCCACGGTCGGCGTGCTCCGCTCGACGCTCCGGCTCATCGCCGATGGCGCGACGCACCTCGGGGTCGCGACCGACCACGTGATCGAGTCGTTCCGCAACGACCTCTGGCCGGGCTACAAGTCGAGCGAGGGGATGGAACCCGAGCTCCTCGAGCAGATCCCGATCGTCGAGGAGGCGCTCCGCGCGATGGGCGTCACGGTCTGGGCGATGGGCCGGGAGGAGGCCGACGACGGCCTCGCGTCGGCGGCGGCGGTCGCCGACGCCGACGCGGGCGTCGAGCAGGTGCGGATCCTCTCGCCGGACAAGGACCTCGGGCAGTGCGTCCGCGGGTCGCGCGTCATCCAGGTCGACCGGCGGAGCGGCGCGGAGACGACCGAGGACGACGTCCGCGCGCGGTTCGGCGTCGGGCCCGAGGGCGTGCCCGACTGGCTCGGGCTCGTCGGGGACGCATCGGACGGGTTCCCCGGGCTCCCCGGATGGGGCGCGAAGTCCGCGACCGCGGTCCTCACGCGCTACGGCACGATCGCGGCGATCCCCGACGACCCGGCGCGGTGGGCCGCCGACGGCGTCGTCGTCCGCGGGGCCGCGAAGCTCGCGGCGACGCTCGCGGGGGCCCGCGAGGACGCGATGCTCTTCCGCAGGATCGCGACGCTCGACGCGACGTGCGACGTCGGGACGGTCGCGTCCTGGGTGTGGCGCGGCCCCGAGCCGCGGTTCGCCGCGGTCGCCGAGGACCTCGGCGACCCGACGCTCGTCGACCGCGCGACGCGCCTCGCCGGTCCGGTCGCGGGCTAGGCTCCACCGATGGCCGGCGAACGGATGCTCGCGGAGATGTCCGAGCAGCCGCGCGTGCTCGCCGCGATCGCCGCGCGTCGCGCCGAGCTCGTCGCCGCCGTGCGCGCGGTCGTGCCCCGCGACCTCTCGGGCATCCTCCTCATCGCCCGCGGTTCCTCCGACAACGCCGCGATCTTCGGACGCTACGCGTTCGAATTGGCGTGCGGACGACCGGTCGCGCTCGCCGCGCCGAGCCTCCACACCGTGTACGGCGCGCGGAGCGACTACCGCGGCTACCTCGCGATCGCGGTGTCGCAGTCCGGTCGGACGCCCGAGATCGTGACGCTCCTCGAGGCCGCCGCGCGCGCGGGCGCCGCGACGATCGCCCTCACGAACGACGCCGCGAGCCCGCTCGCCTCCGCCGCCGGCCTCGCGATCGACCTCGGCGCGGGGGCGGAGGTCGCGGTCCCCGCGACGAAGACCTTCACCGCGCAGGTCGCGACGCTCGCGGTCATCGCGGAGGCGCTCGGCGAGGTGCCGTGGGGCGACGCGGACTGGGCCGCGCTGCCCGGCGCGGTGTCGCGCGTCCTCGACGACACCGCGTCGGCGGACCGCGTCGCGGCGTCGATCGGCGATGCGCGCGGGCTCATCACCGTCGGGCGGGGGTTCCTCTTCGCGATCGCGCTCGAGGCGGCGCTGAAGCTCAAGGAGACGGCGTTCCTCCTCGCCGAGGGGTACTCCGCCGCCGACCTCCTCCACGGACCCGTCGCCGTCGTCCAGCACGGGTTCCCCGTCCTCGCGTTCGCGGGCGAGGGGCCGACGAAGACCTCGATGGTCGACCTCGTCACCGAACTCCGCGGGCGCGGCGGTCGGGTCGCGGTCGTCGGTCCCGCCGACGGCGACCTCCCCGTCCCGACCGACCTCGCGGAGGCGCTCGCGACGATCCCCGCGGCCGTCCGCGCGCCGCAGGTCGCTCGCGCCCTCACGCTCCTGCGCGGACTCGACCCCGACGCCCCCGCGGGGCTCACGAAGATCACCCTCACGCACTGACGGGGACACCTGGGACGGGGCCGCGCGGGTCGCGACTCCGACGAGGCGCTCGACGTGGGGTGCGACGCGCTGCCCGACGTCGCGTCAGGCGGCGAAGACCTCGTCGCCGCCGACGAGCGTCCGCCGCACCCTGAGCGCATCGTCGAGGACGACGACGTCCGCGCGCAGCCCGGGACGCAGGTCGCCGAACTCGTCCTCGCGGCGCAGCAGCCGGGCGGCGACGCGTGACGCGGCGGCGAGGGCGTCCGGCGCGGGGACGCCGAGGTCGACGAGGTTCCGCACCGCGGCATCCATCGTGAGCGCGCTCCCCGCGAGCGTGCCGTCGGCGAGCCGGACGGCGCCGTCGCGCAGGACCGTCTGCCGGTCGCCGATCACGTACGGTCCGTCGGGCATCCCCGCCGCCTCGATCGCGTCGGTGACGAGGACGAACCGTCCGCCCGCGGCGCGCCACGCGAGCTGCGTCGTCTCGGGCGCGAGGTGGAACCCGTCGACGATGAGCGTCACGAAGACGTCGTCGCGGGTGAGCGCGACGCCCGGGAGTCCGGGATCGCGGGACTCCCACCGCCGCTGCGCGTTGAAGAGATGGGTGACGGCCCGCGCACCGAGATCGAACCCGCGTCGCGCGGCATCCGCGTCCGCGTCGCTGTGGCCGAGCGCGACGACGACGCCGCGACCGACGAGGAACCGCACGAGGTCCTCGCCGCCCGGCTCCTCGACCGCCACCGTCATGTGCGTGATCGGCCCGAGGTCGAGGAGCCGGGCGGCGAGGGCGAGGTCGGGCGCGACGACGTTCGCGGGGTTGTGGGCTCCGACGCGCTTCGGCGACAGGAACGGTCCCTCGAGGTGCGCGCCGAGGACGCGCGCTCCGCGAGGCCGCGCGTCGCGCGCGTCGCGCGCGTCGCGCACCGCCGTGAGCGCCGGGGCGTACGCGCCCTCGGGCATCGAGATGAGCGTCGGTTGGTACGCGGTGACACCGGCCCGCGCCATCGCGGCACCGGCCTCGAGGAGCCCCGCCGCGTCCGTCGCGAGGAAGTCGACGCCGGCGTACCCGTTCACCTGGACGTCGATGAACCCCGGTGCGGCGAGCCCCGCGGCGCCGGCCGGAGCGACGCCGACCGCCGCGACCGCCCCGCCGTCCACCTCGACGTCGCCCGGGACGATCTCGCCGTCCACGAGCGCCGCCGCCACGCCGAGCCTCGTCACCGCGTCACCTCCACGCCGTCGCGCGCCATCAGGTCGGGATCCGTCCCTCGAAGCGCGCCCGCAGCACGGCATTGCGTTCGTCGCCGCCCGGCGCGTTCGAACTCTGCCACACCGGGGGCACGACGCCGCGCGCGTCGAGGATGCCGACCGCCGCCGCGAGGACGAGGTTCCAGAGGTGGATGCCCGCGAGGTTCGACAGCGGCGCGACGCGCGTCGACCCGACCTCGAGCGCCGCGTCGCCGACGGGGCTCCCGGTGTCGAGGATCCACGTCGCCTCGTCGACGAGCGTCGTCGACGAGCGGCGCGGTGCCTCCGCGTGGTGCGGGAGCGACACGATCGCGACGACCGGCGCACCCCGCGCGCGGAACCCCCGCGCGAGCTCGACGGGGACGGGGTTCACCCCGGAGTTCGACACGACGATCGCGGTGTCGCTCGGTCCGATCGGCAGATCCTTCAGGAGGAGCGCGGCGAAGCCCTCGACCCGCTCGAGCAGCGTCGAGGCCGGGCCGCCGTGGAGCGGCAGGAGCGCGGGGTGGTGGACCGGTCGCACGTTCGCGAGACCGCCGGCGCGGGAGAAGGTCTCGAGGACGAGCGCGAGCGAGTGGCCGGTGCCCGCGGGGTAGAGGACGCCGTCGGCCTCGACCGTCGCGGCGACGCGCTCCGCGACCGCCGCGATCGTCGCGGCGTTCGCCTCCTCGATCCGCGCGAGGTGCTCGCGCGCGTAGGCGCCGAACGTGCCCGGGTCCCGGTGCATCCGCGTCCCTCCGCGGCGACCGCGGGCCCGATGGGCCCGGCGAACGGTCGTCCCCGGGGCAAGGGTAGAGTGTCCGAAGCGGCGTGCCGCGCAGCGGGGCGCCGCGACGTCACGAGGAGGGAACGATGTCCGAGGACAAGCGCGGCTTCTTCGGTCGGCTCGTGCGACTCGCGTTCTTCGCCGCCGTGATCGGCGCCATCGTGTCGGTGGTCCGCCGACGCGAGGGCCTCGACCTCGACGAGGACGAGTGGCAGGAACTCCCGCCGCCGCCGAGCGCGTAACGCCCTGGGAGCTCGCACACGCCACCGCGCGCGCCGCGGGGGTCGAGCTCCGTCCGATCGAGCGCGTCGATGAGGCAGCGCACATCCGCGCGCTCATCCGTTCGACCTGGGGCGGCCAGGACCTCCCGCCGGAGACGATCCGCGCCCTCGCGCACTCCGGCAACCGCGCGTGGGCGGCGTTCGACGGCGCGGCGTGCGTCGCGTTCGTCCTCGGGTGGGCGGGCGTCGACGCCGACGGCCTCCACGTCCACTCGCACATGCTCGCGACCGCCCCGTCGCATCGCGGTCGCGGGATCGGCGCGGCGCTGAAGTTCGCGCAGCGCGCCCAGGCGCTCGACCAGGACATCCACGTCGTGCGCTGGACCTTCGATCCGATGGTGACCCGCAACGCCGTCTTCAACCTCGAGCGCCTCGGCGCGGTCGCCGATCGGTTCCACCGCCACTTCTACGGCGACATGGGTGACGCGATGAACGTCGGCCAGCGCAGCGATCGGCTCGTCGCGCGCTGGGATCTCGACCGCGCGCCCGGACCGCGCGGCCTCGCCGCGGGCGCGCGGATCGTGCCGGTGACCGCCGACTACGCGGCGGTGCGTGCGACCGATGCGGAGGCCGCGGCCGCCGTCCGCGAGGAGGTCGCGAGCGGCATCGAGGCAGCCCTCGCCGACGGCCTCGTCGCGGCCGGGTTCGACGCGGCGACCTCCGCGTACCGATTCGCGCCGCCGGGGTCGCTCCGGTGACCCGCGTCCACGCCGTCGAGCTCCGCGTCGTGCGGATCCCGCTCGTACGGCCGTTCCGCACGAGCTTCGGGGTCGAGGACGCGAAGGAGTGCATCCTCGCCCGCGTCGAGACCGACGGGGCGCACGGCTGGGGCGAGTGCGTCGCCTCGCCCGCCCCCGGCTACTCCGCGGAGTTCAACGCGGGGGCGCTCGAGGCGCTCCGGGCGTTCCTCGTCCCGGCCCTCCTCGCGGCCGGCGACGTGACGACCGACGACCTCGACCGCGTCCTCGGCGGGGTCCGCGGCAACCCGATGGCGAAGGCGACGCTCGTGAACGCCGTCCTCGACGCCGAGCTCCGCGCGCGCGGCGTCTCGCTCGCCGCGCACCTCGGCGCGACGGCCGACCGCGTCGCGTGCGGCGTGTCGATCGGCATCGCCCCGACGACCGAGCAGCTCCTCGAGCAGGTCGCGGGTTACCTCGCGGAGGGCTATCGGCGCATCAAGCTGAAGATCGAGCCCGGTCTCGACATCGCGCCCGTGCACGCGGTCCGCGCCGCGAACCCGGGCATCCTCCTGTCGGTCGACGCGAACGCCGCGTACCGGCTCGCGGACGTCGACGTGTTCCGCGCGCTCGACGACGCGGACCTCCTCATGGTCGAGCAGCCCCTCCACCACGAGGACCTCGTCGAGCACGCGCGACTCCAGGCGCTCGTCCGCACCGACCTCTGCCTCGACGAGTCGATCCGATCCGCGGCCGACGCGCGCGCGGCGATCGAGCTCGGCGCGTGCCGCATCGTGAACATCAAGCAGGGGCGCGTCGGCGGCGTCCCCGAGGCCGTCCGCGTCCACGATGCGGCACGCGCCGCGGGCACGCCGGTGTGGTGCGGGGGGATGCTCGAGACCGGCGTCGGGCGCGCGACGAACGTCGCGCTCGCCGCGCTCCCGGGGTTCACGCTCCCCGGCGACACGTCGGGCTCGCGGCGCTACTTCCACGAGGACCTCACCGAACCGTTCGAGGTCGCGCCCGACGGCACGATGGCCGTCCCGACCGGTCCCGGGATCGGGGTCGAGCCGATCCCCGAACGCCTCGCCGCGACGACCGTCCACCTCGAGCGCATCGCGCGCTGACCCTCCCGACGCTTCCCGCGGCGACGCCGGGAGCGTGGACAAGGCTCCCCGGGGGAGGCACACTTGCGGGGTTCGCCCCCCGACGGCGAGGCGCCCCATGTCGAAGAAGCGCATCCGCGCATCCGAGATCGAGATCGAGGACAGCCAGGGGCGCGTCCGCGCGCGCTTCGGCGTCGGGTCCGACGACAGCCCCTTCCTCTCCTTCTACGGCGCCGAGGAACGTCTGCGCGCGCGCTTCGGCGTCCAGGGCGACGGCTCGGCGGGCCTCGCGATCGCCGACGACGACGGGAAGGTCCGCGCGACGTTCGGGCTCTTCTCGGACGGCTCCGCGAGCATGGCGATGGTGGATCGCAAGGGGAAGGTCCGCGCGAAGTTCGGGCTCGGCACCGAGGGCGCGCCGACGCTCGCGCTCCGCAACCGCAACGGCGAGCTCGGGTTCGTCTACTCGCTCGCGCAGCAGGGGTCGCCGACGATCTCCCTCCAGGACGAGGACGGGAAGGTCCGCGCGCGGCTCGGGCTCACCGCCGAGGGGGCGCCGATCCTGCGGCTCCTGAACGCCGAGGGCGAGCTCCGCGGCATCGTGGGCCTCACGACCGACGGCACACCGGTCCTGCAGTTCCTCGACGCGAAGGGGGCGCCGATGGTGACGATCCCCGAGGTGCTGCCGAAGGACGTCGCCGCCGCCGAACCGCGCGCGGTCTCGGGCGCCGAACCCGCCGACCCCGCCGACCCCTCCTAGGAACCGTCCGCGCCGACGCGTTCGATGAGCGACGTCACGCGCACGAGCGCGGGACGGCCCGGGAACTCGCTCGCCCCGAAGCCCGCGGGTCCGGTCGGCGCGACCGACGCTCCGAGGTCGCGATCGCCGATCCGCGCGCGGGCGCGCGCCCACCGGAGGTCGTGGATCCCGTACCACTGGCGCGCGCCCGCGCGCGTCGTGCCCCGGGCGTGGATGCCGCCCATCCCGCCGCCACCGAGGAACGGGGCGACGAGCGGCCGGAACACGCGGTCCTCGATGCCGATCCACGCCGGCCAGGTGCGGAGCGGACGCGGTCGCAGCCGAAGGAGCAGCGACACGAGGCCCGCGCCCTCGACGTCGAGCTCGAGCGTGAGGTCGCCGGCGGTCGCGACGATCCGGTCGCCCTCGCGCTCCACCGCGACCGGCGCGCGTTCGACGCGATCGAACCGGTAGTGCGCGTCCACGAACCGTTCGACCTCGGCGAGCGGGGCGACGAGCGTGCGCGCCCCGTCGGGATCGAGCCGCATGAGGTCGGCGAACCCGCCGAACGGCGAGTCGTGCCAGCGGCCGAACACGAGCGTGTGCCCCGAGGCGAACGACGCGCCGAGGATCCACCCGTCGAAGCGGAGCACGTCGGCCACGCTCCGAGGCTACCCCGCCCGCCCCGCGTTCATTTCGACGCTTGACCGACCGCTGAAACGAGGCGTAGGGTCGTGCGCATGCACGGGGTCCCCGACGCCGTCCTCGACGAGGCGGCCCGCAGGTTCGCGCTCCTGTCCGACCCGACGCGTCTGCGGGTCGTGCGCGCGCTCCTCGAGCACGACGGGGCCACGGTCGGCGAGCTCGCGCGCCTCGTCGGAACCTCCCTGCCGAACGTCTCGCAGCACCTCTCCCGCCTCCAGGACGGCGGCGTCGTGCGCCGTCGGCGCGACGGTCGGTCCGTCCGCTACGCGATCGCCGACCCGACGATCGAGGGGCTCTGCGACGCCATGTGCCGGAGCATCGCCGCACGGGCGGTCGGCTGATGGTCACGGAGCTCGACCCGCCGGTCGCACCCTCGCGGTCCGGGCCGTCCGCGCCCCCGAAGTGGATCAAGGTCCTCGATCAGTCGCGGTGCATCGGGTGCCATGCGTGCACGACCGCGTGCAAGGCGGAGAACGAGGTGCCGCTCGGGGTCACGCGCACGTACGTGAAGTACGTCGACGTCGGCGTCTTCCCCCAGGCGCGCCGCGCGTACCAGGTGACGCGCTGCAACCAGTGCGAGGATGCGCCGTGCGTCGCCGCGTGCCCCACCTCGGCGATGCACCGTCGCGACGACGGCATCGTCGACTTCGACAAGTCGATCTGCATCGGGTGCAAGGCGTGCATCGCCGCGTGCCCGTACGACGCGATCTTCATCAACCCCGAGGACCACTCCGCGGAGAAGTGCAACCTCTGCGCGCACCGGATCGACCAGGGGCTCGAGCCCGCCTGCGTCACGGTGTGTCCGGTGAACGCGATCCTCGTCGGTGACCTCCACGACCCGGATTCGTTCGCGGCGCAGATCGCGCAGCGCGAGCCCGTCGCCGTCCGGCGTCCGGAGAAGGAGACGCATCCGAAGCTCTTCTACACGGGGGCGACGCAGTTCACGCTCGACCCGCTCGCCGCCGAGCGACCGACGGGGGGCATCTTCATGTGGTCCGAGCAGCCCTCCGGGACCCACGCCGTCACCTCGGGGATGCCCGCGGGCGAACGTCGGAACTCCTCGGCGGCGGCGGTCCTCGCGTACGACGTCGCCCACTCGATCCCGTGGGACTGGCGGGTCGCGCTCTACACCTGGACGAAGAACGTCGCCGCGGGCGCGTACCTCGTCCCGCTCCTCCTCGTCCTCCTCGGCCGGCTCGACGCGTCGAGCCCGCTCTGGACGTGGATCGGCCCCGTCCTCGGGCTCGCGTTCCTCGCGATCACCGGCGGAGTCCTCATCTGGGACCTCGAGCATCCGCTCCGCTTCTACATGATCTTCACGCGCCCGCAGTGGCGGAGCTGGCTCGTCCGCGGCGGGTTCATCATCCTCGGCTACGGCGCGGTCGCATCGGCGCACGTCCTCGCGACGATCCTCGGGCGGGACGACCTCCTCCTGCCGCTCGCGATCGCCGGCGGGCCGCTCGCGCTCATGGCCGCGGTGTACACGGCGTTCCTCTTCGCGAAGTCGAAGGCGCGGGACCTCTGGCAGAGCCCGCTCCTCGCCCCGCACATCGCGGTCCAAGCGGTCCTCGCCGGCGGGGCGGCGACGATCCTCGTCGCGGCGGCCACCGGCGAGCCCATCGGTCCCTCCGCCCTCGCCCTCGCGGTCGGTCTCGTCGCGCACCTCGCGTTCGTCCTCGGCGAGGTCACGCTCCCGCATCCGACCGCGCACGCGCGGCTCGCGTCGCACGAGATGACCGGCGGGCGGTACCGGTGGTGGTTCCGCCTCGGCGTCGTCGCCGCGCTCGCGGCGCTCGGCTTCCTCGTCCTGCCGGTCCCGGCCGGCCTCGGCGCCGCGGGCGCCGCGATCACCGCCCTCGTCGGGCTGTTCGCCCACGAGCACGCGTTCATCCAGGCCGGCCAGTCGGTGCCGCTCGCATGAGCGCCGACCGCACCCGTCGCCGCGACGACGTCGAGCGCGCCGCCGAGCGCGTGAGCGCCGCGCGCCGCGACACCGAGGCGCGTGGCGAGACGTTCTACCCCGGCGCCTCGCGGATCCACCTCGCGGCGTTCCCGCCGAAGGAGCGCTGGGACGACTGGGTGGAGCTCGACTCGAAGGCCTGGCCGCGTCGCGTCGAGCAGCGCTCGATGCTCGTCCCGACGACGTGCTTCAACTGCGAGTCCGCGTGCGGGCTCCTCGCGTACGTCGACCCCGAGACGCTCACCGTCCGCAAGTTCGAGGGCAACCCCGAGCACCCCGGCTCGCGCGGGCGCAACTGCGCGAAGGGGCCGGCGACGATGAACCAGGTCACCGACCCCGACCGCATCCTCCACCCGCTGCGTCGTGCGGGGGAGCGCGGCGGCGGTCGCTGGGAGCAGATCACGTGGGACGAGGCGCTCGACGACATCGCCGCGCGGATCCGTGCCGCGATCACCGAGGGCCGACCGAACGAGGTCATGTACCACGTGGGCCGACCCGGCGAGGACGGGTTCACCGAGCGCGTCCTCGCGTCGTGGGGCGTCGACGGGCACAACTCCCACACGAACGTCTGCTCGTCCGGCGCCCGGATGGGCTACCACCTGTGGACCGGCATCGACCGCCCGAGCCCCGACCACGCGAACGCCGACGTGATCCTCCTCGTCTCGTCGCACCTCGAGGCGGGCCACTACTTCAACCCGCACGCGCAGCGGATCATGGACGCGAAGGGCGCGGGCGCGAAGCTCATCGTCTTCGACACGCGCCTGTCGAACAGCGCGACGCACGCGGACGAGTGGGTGTCGCCGTGGCCGGGTTCGGAGGCCGCGATCCTCCTCGCGATCGCGAACCACGTGATCGCGACCGGCGCGTACGACCGGGAGTTCGTCCGCCGCTGGTGGAACTGGGAGGAGTACCTCGCGAACGAGGACGCCGGCGGGCCGGGCACCTTCGAGCGATTCGAGGAACTCCTCCGCGGGCTCTACGCCGCCTACACGTTCGCCTTCGCGGCCGCGGAGTCCGGCGTCGACGAGGCGCAGATCGCGCGCGTCGCGGAGGCGGTCGCCGGTGCCGGGACGCGGTTCTCGACGCACTCGTGGCGCTCGGCCGCGGCCGGCAACCTCGGCGGCTGGCAGGTCTCGCGCACGCTCTTCCTCCTGAACGCCCTCCTCGGTGCGGTCGCGACGCCGGGTGGGCTCTACCCGAACGCCTGGAACAAGTTCGTGCCGAAGCCGATCCACACGCCACCGCACCCGCACACGTGGAACGAGCTCACGTGGCCACTCGAGTACCCGCTCGCGCTCAACGAGCTCTCGTACCTGCTCCCCCACTTCCTGAAGGAGGGCCGCGGTCGGCTCGAGGTGTACTTCAGCCGCGTCTACAACCCCGTCTGGACGAACCCCGATGGGTTCACGTGGATCGAGGTCCTCACGGACCCCGCGAAGGTCGGGCTCCACGTCGCGCTCACCCCGACGTGGTCGGAGACCTCGCACTTCGCGGACTACGTGCTCCCGATGGGGCTCGGGTCCGAGCGGCACGACACGCACTCGTACGAGCAGTACGACGGGCAGTGGATCGGGTTCCGCCAGCCGGTCCTGCGCACCGCGCGCGAGCGGCTCGGTCACCCGGTCACCGACACCCGCGAGGCGAACCCCGGCGAGGTCTGGGAGGAGAACGAGTTCTGGACCGAGCTCTCGTGGCGGATCGACCCCGACGGCGCGCTCGGTATCCGGAGGTTCCACGAGTCGAAGGCGCAGCCCGGCACGAAGCTCACCGTCGACGAGTACTACGGCTGGATGTTCGAGCACTCGGTGCCGGGGCTCCCCGAGGCCGCCGCCGCGGAAGGCCTCACGCCGCTCGGGTACATGCGTCGCTACGGGGCATTCGAGATCCGCAAGGGGATGGGCCGCATCTTCGAGGAACCCGTCGACGTCGCCGCGCTCGAGGACGTCGCGGAGTCCCCCCTCGGTCGCGTGTACACGCGGACGCCGAAGCCCGACGATCCGAACGTCGTGCCGATGGGCGCGCCCGACCCCGACGACGCCGGGCGTCGTCCCGTCGGCGTGCGCGTCGACGGTGAGGTGCTCCGCGGGTTCCCGACGCCCTCCGGCAAGCTCGAGTTCTGGTCCGGCACGATGGCCGCGTGGGGCTGGCGTGAGCACGTGCTCCCCGGCTACATCCGGAGCCACGTCCACCCGTCGGCCCTCCAGGACGGCGAGATGCCGCTCATCTCGACGTTCCGCCTCCCCGTGCAGATCCACACCCGCAGCGCGAACGCGAAGTGGCTCGACGAGATCGCGCACACGAACCCGCTCTGGCTCCACCCGAGCGATGCCGCGCGCGTCGGCGTGCGCACCGGCGACCTCGTCGCCGTCGAGACGCACTCCGGCTCGATGGTCGTGAAGGCGTGGGTCACCGAGGGCATCCGCCCCGGCGTCGTCGCGTGCAGCCACCACATGGGCCGGTGGAAGGTCCGCGGCGCGGAGGACGGGCAGCGCCAGCTCATGGCCACGGTCGACCTCGATCGCGCCGGGGAGCGCTGGGGGATGCGTCGCGTCTCCGGGACCCGCCCGTTCGCCTCGAGCGACCCCGACACCGCCCGCATCTGGTGGACCGATGTCGGCGTCCACCAGAACCTCACGTTCCCGGTGCACCCCGACCCGATCTCCGGCCAGCACTGCTGGCACCAGGCCGTCCGCGTGCGTCGCGCGCGACCCGACGAGGCGTACGGCGACATCCACGTCGACACCGAGCGCTCGCACGCGATCTACCGCGAGTGGCTCGAGAAGACGCGCGACGTCCGGGGCTTCACCCCCGACGGCACGCGACGTCCGTACTGGTTCATGCGTCCGCTGAAGCCCGCGCGCGAGGTCTTCGCGATCCCGGAGCCTCGGTGAGCCGCGCCGACCTCCTCCGCGGGCTCGGCGCGCTCTGCGAGCGTCCCGGTCCCGAGACGGCGCGGCTCACCGAGGCGCTCGAGCTCCCGGCGCCCGGCGACCCCGCCGACGAGACCGCGACGTTCCTCTTCGACGTCTACCCCTTCGCCTCCGTCTACCTCGGCGACGAGGGGATGCTCGGCGGGGAGGCGCGCGACCGCATCGCGGGGTTCTGGCGCGCGCTCGGCCTCGTCCCGCCCGCCGAACCCGACCACCTCGCGTCGCTCCTCGGCCTCCTCGCGTCGCTCGCCGATCTCGAGGACCGCGAGGACGATCCCGCGAAGCGGCTCCTGCGCCGCGAGGCGCGGTGCGCGCTCCTGTGGGAGCACCTCCTCGCGTGGACCGGTCCGTTCCTCGCGGCCGTCGAGCGCGTCGGCACCGACCACCAGGTCGCGTGGGCCGGCGCCGTCCGCGCGGCGCTCGCCGCCGAGGCCGACGACCTCGGCCGCCCCGACCTCCTGCCGGTCGCGCTCCGCGCCGCGGCCCCGCCGCCGGCCGACGCCGCCGGCGTGCTCGCCGTGGCGACCGCCCCGGTGCGCACCGGCATCGTCCTCACCCGCACCGACGTCGTCCGTGGCGCGCGCGCCGTCGGCGTCGGCATCCGCATGGGTGAGCGCGCCTACGCCCTGCGGGCGATGGCGGAGCAGGACCTCCGGGCCACGGTCGCGTGGCTCGGCGAGGAGGCCGCCCGACAGGCGGTCATCCACGGCGTCGGTCCGGTCGACGCGGACGCCGTGGCAGGATGGTGGCTCGCCCGCGCGGAACGCACCGCGCGGACGATCACCGAGGAGGTGACGGCGCATGTTGCAGGATGAACGCTCGCTCGCCGGTCTCACCGAGGAGCAGATCCGTTCGATCGTCCGCGACGAGCTCGCGAAGGCGAAGGATCCCGGGTCGAAGAAGGCCGCGATCATCGCGTCGAAGGGCACGCTCGACTGGGCGTACCCGCCCCTGATCCTCGCGAACGCCGCGGCGGCCGCGGGCATGGAGTGCTCGGTCTTCTTCACGTTCTACGGCCTGAACATCCTGAAGAAGAACTTCGGGCGCACGGTGCGGGTCGGTCCGACCGGCAACCCGGCGATGCCGATGCCGATCCCGATGCCCCAGCTCGCGACGGTGATCCCGGGCATGGTGCCGGGCGCGACGTGGATGATGAAGCAGAAGTTCAAGAAGAAGGGCGTCGCCGACGTCGAGGAGCTCCGGGCGCTCGCGCTCGAGAGCGGCGTTCGGCTCATCGGCTGCACGATGACGATGGACGTGTTCGGGTACACGGAGAAGGACTTCATCGACGGCGTCGAGTACGGCGGCGCGGCGGCGTTCCTCTCCGAGGCGCGCAAGGCCAACGTCACGCTGTTCATCTGAGGGAGGGACGATGACGGACCACGTGGATCAGACGCTCGACATGCGGGGCTTCCAGTGCCCGATCCCGATCGTGAAGACGAACCAGGCGATCAAGGGGATGCAGGCGGGCCAGGTGCTGAAGGTCCTCGCGACCGACAAGGGGTCGCTCACGGACTTCCCCGCCTGGGCCGACGACACGGGCAACGAGATCGTGTCGTCCGGCGAGGAGGACGGCGCGCTCATGTTCCTCGTCCGCAAGGGCGCCTGACCTGGAGGGTCGGCGCATCGCGCTGCCGAGACCCGGCGACCTCGTCGCCGGGATCTCGGTCGCGATGCTCATCGTGCCGCAGGCGATCGGGCTCGCGGCGCTCGCGGGGCTGCCGCCCGAGCAGGGCATCTACGCCGCGGCGCTCGCGCCGCTCATCACGGCGTTCACCTCGTCCTCCGTCGCTCTCCAGTCCGGGCCGACCGCGCTCACCTCGCTCCTCACCCTCGGGGCGCTCTCGGGGCTCGCGATGCCCCTCGCACCGCCGTACGTCGCCCTCGCCGCGCTCCTCGCGCTCGAGGTCGGGATCATCCGCGCGCTCTTCGGGTTCCTGCGGATCGGTCGCGTCGCCTACCTGATGTCGCAGCCGGTCGTCGCGGGGTTCACCGCCGCCGCCGGCGTGCTCATCGTCGCGACGCAGCTGCCGGCGGTCCTCGGGACGACCGGGGATGCGGCGCACCCGATTACCTCGGCGGCGCGCGCGACGCTCGCCCCGGGCTCGTGGAACCTCCCCGCGCTCGCGTTCGGCCTCGCGACCGTCGCGCTCGTGCTCGCCGGACGACGGCTCCATCCGCTCTTCCCCGGCGTCCTCATCGCCGTCGTCGGCGGGATCCTCGCGGTCGAGGTCGGTGGGATCGACGTGCCGACGGTCGGCGCGGTGGCCTCCGGCCTGCCGCTCCCGTCGCTCGACCTCCCGTGGTCGTTCGCCGGTCAGCTCCTCCTCCCGGCGCTCACGATCGCGATCGTGGGCTTCGCCGAACCCGCGGCGATCGCACGGCACTACGCCGCGGCCGACCGCACCGCGTGGGAGCCCGACCGCGAGTTCGTGAGCCAGGGGTTCGCGAACCTCGTCGCGGGGGTCTTCCGCGCCTACCCGGTCGGCAGTTCGTTCAGCCGGAGCGCGCTGAACCGCCTCGCCGGCGCGGAGACCCGCTGGAGCGGCGTCATCACGGCGGTCGTCGTCCTCGCGTTCCTCCCGTTCGCCGACGCGATCGCGCCGCTCCCGCGCGCGGTCCTGTCGGGGATCGTCATCGCGGCGGTCGTCTCGCTCCTGAACCCCGCGCCGTTCCGGGAGTACCGGCGGCTCGCCCGGGCGCAGTTCTGGGTCGCGGTGACGACGTTCGCGGCGACGATCGCGCTCTCGCCGCGCGTCGACGAGGGCGTGCTCCTCGGCATCGGGGTGGGCATCGCCGCCCACCTCTGGCGCGAGGTCCGGGTCCCGCTCGACGAACGCGTCGAGGGCGACGTCCTCCACGTCGAGCCGCACGGCGTGCTCTTCTTCGCGTCCGCGCCGGCGCTGCAGGATGAGGTGAACGCCCTCGTCGCGCGCCACCCCGGCATCCGGCGGCTCGTCCTCCACCTCGGTGGGCTCGGTCGCGTCGATCTCACCGGCGCGCTCGCGCTCCGCGACCTCGTGACGGGCGCGCAGGCGGCGGGCATCGAGGTCGAGGTCGTCGACGTCCCGCCGCAGGCCGCGAAGGTCGTCGAGCGGACGCTCGCCGCGGCGCCGGGCGTCACGTTGGTCGCCGAGGACGCGAGCAACCTCCGCCGACGGGCGATCGCCCCGCGGCGCGAGGGCGGCGCGCCGCGCTCGCGCCGCGGACGCTGACTACCGCGCCGCGCCGAGCGGCTCGAGGTGGTCGAGCAGCCCGAGGACGCCGCTCTTCGCGATGAGCCGCGCGCGGATCCCGCGGGCGTCGAGGAGGCTCGCGGCGAGCGACGCCCGGTGGCCGTTCGTGCAGAAGATCCAGTGCTCCGCGCCAGGGTCGAGTTCGTCGAGGCGCTCGGGGAGGTCGCCGACGAAGATCCGGATGCTCCCCGGCACGACGCCCTCGCTCTCCCACTCGCCGGGCTGCCGGACGTCGAGGACCGTCGTCGGTTCGCCGTCGGTGAGCCGCTCGCGGAGCTCCTTCGTCGTGCCGATCGGGTACGAGCGCGTCTCCCCGGCCCACGACGCCATGCCGCCCTCGAGGATCCCGACCGTCCGGTCGTACCCGATCCGGATGAGCTGGTCGATCGCCTCGCGCTCCGCGTCGTCGCTCTCCGGGAGGACGAGGACGTGCTCGCAGTCGAACGGCGTGACCCAGCCGACGTACGTGCAGAACCCCTCGTTCAGCTCGACGTTCAGCGCGCCGGGGATGTGGGCCGCGGCGAAGGACTCGCGGTCCCGCGCATCGACGATCACCGTGCCCCGCCTCCGGTGCTCCGCGACCGCCGCGCCGTCCAGGCGCGGCGGTCGAGGCGTCGAGCCGAGGACGGGGGGACCCGTGCGGTTGCGCGGTGCCATCGCCGCGTAGTACCGCGCGTACTCCAAGACCCCGGTGAGCTGCTGCTCGGCGAACGTCGCGCCATCGCTCGCGGTGAGCGCGGCGTTGCGACCGAGCTCCTCGCCGATCGTCGACACACGCGCAGCGGTCGGGAGCGTCGAGACGCAGAACGACCCTGCGCCGTGCGTCGGCAGGAGGTCGACGGCGGCGGGGAGCGCCCGGTACCGGGCCATCGTCGCGAACTGGAGGTCGGTGAGGGCCGCGGTGTGGTCGGGGCCGAGGAGGTCGGTGCGGCCGGCGCTCCCGACGAGGAGCGACCCGCCGGAGAAGACCGCGAGCGGCGTCGCGTCGCCCGCATCGCCCGGTCGGAACGCCGCCCACGCGATGTGCTCGTACGTGTGGCCGGGCGTGTCCCACGCACGCAGGAGCAGGTCGCCGATCGCGATCTCGACGCCCTCCTCGGACGGCGTGTGGGGGAACGCGTACCCGCCCTTCGCCGGCGCGAGGATGTCGGCGCCCGTCGCGGCGCGCACCTCGTGCGCGCCGGAGAGGTAGTCGTTGTGGACGTGCGTCTCGAGCACGCCCCGGATCCGGAGCCCCCGGCGCTCGGCGGCGGCGACGAACCGCCACGCGTCGCGCTGCGGGTCGACGAGCACCGCCTCGTCGCCGGAGGCCACGAGGAACGTGTTGTCCCCGAGCCCCGCCGTGACGAAGACCTCGTAGTCGATCGCCATGTCGCCTCCTATCCGATCTGCAGGAAGAGCCGTTCGAGCTCCTCGGCGGAGGCCTCGGCGTCCGCGCCGCCCTCCGTGACGCAGCGTCGGAGCCCGCTCGCGACGAGCCGGAAGCCGACGCGGTCGAGCGCCCGTCCCGCGGCGCTCAGCTGCGCGATGACCTCCCGGCAATCGCGGCCCTCGCGGAGCATCCGCGCGACCCCGGCCACCTGCCCCTCCACCTTCGCGAGGCGCACGAGCGCCTCCTCGACGATCCGCGGGTCCGGTTCCATGGGTACCCTCCCGGTGGGCGCCGGCGGCGCCCGCGCCGGATGGTACGCCTACCCCCGGGGGTAGGGGAAGCCGGGACGGGAGGCAGGGATGGCCGAGGTCACGATGTACGGGGCCGACTGGTGCGGCGACTGTCGCCGTGCGAAGAAGGTCTTCGCGGCGCTCGGCGTCGCGTACGTCGAGGTGGACTCCGACAACGATCCGGACGCGATCGAGGCGATCCTCCGCTACAACGGTGGTGAGCAGCGGATCCCGGTGATCGTCTTCCCGGACGGGAGCCATCTCACCGAGCCCTCCGACGAGGAGCTCACCGCGAAGCTCCGCGCAGCCGGCCTCGCCTGACGCCGATCCCGAGGGGATCGAGCCCGAGGACTTGCGGAGTCCCTGCACCGGAAGTACGATGCAGGAATGGACGTTCCCGTCTGGCTCTGGGCAGCGACGATCGGCGCGATCGTCGTCATGCTCCTCGTGGATCTCTTCGCGCACCGCGACAACCACGTCGTCGAGACGCGCGAGGCCGCGATCTGGTCCGCGGTCTGGATCGCGATCGGGCTCGCGTACGGCGGCCTCATCGCCTTCAAGTTCGGTGGCGAACTCGCCGCGCAGTACTTCGCGGGCTACGTGATCGAGAAGTCGCTCGCCGTCGACAACATCTTCGTCTTCGCGATGCTCTTCACGTACTTCCAGGTCCCGCGCGAGTACCAGCACCGGGTCCTCTTCTACGGCGTCATCGGCGCCTTCTTCTTCCGCGCGATCTTCATCGCCCTCGGCGCGGCGCTCATCGAGGAGTACCAGTGGATCCTCTACGTGTTCGGGGCGTTCCTCGTCTTCACCGGGATCAAGATGGCGCGGCAGGACGACCACGCGAAGGACCCGAGCCAGACCCGCACCGCTCGGCTCTTCAAGCGCTTCATCCCGATGACCGACGACTGGGCGAACGGCCACCTCTTCACGAAGGTGAACGGCAAGCGCCTCGCGACGCCGCTCCTCATGGTGCTCGTCCTCGTCGAGGTGACCGACATCATCTTCGCGGTCGACTCGATCCCGGCGATCTTCGCGGTGACGCGCGAGCCGTTCCTCGTGTTCGCGAGCAACGCGTTCGCGATCCTCGGGCTCCGCGCGCTCTACTTCCTGCTCGCCGACCTCGTCCACCGGTTCGTGTACCTGAAGATCGGGCTCTCGCTCGTCCTCGTGTGGGTCGGCGTGAAGATGCTCCTCCTCGAGGTCGTGAAGATCCCGACGCTCCTGTCGCTCGGCGTCGTCCTCCTCGTCATCACGGTGTCGATCGTCCTCAGCCTCCGCGCGACGCGTGAGCCCCAGGAGGCCGCGGCGTGAGCGCGCGGGCAGCGGTCGAGGCGCGTCCGACGTGGACGTTCCTCACGAACCACGCGCACGTGCTCATCGCGGTCGCGACCGATCCGGAGGCCCGCGTCCGCGACATCGCGGAGCGTGTCGGCATCACCGAGCGGGCGGTCCAGGGGATCCTCGACGACCTCGAGCGCGGCGAGTACCTCGCGCGCGAGCGCGTCGGCCGCCGCAACCACTACCTGCTCCGCAAGGGGGGTCGCTTCCGCCACCCGGCCGAGCGGGGACACGCGATCGACGAGCTCCTGCGCCTCTTCCGCTAGTCGGCGGGCGCGGATCCGCGGCCGCTAGGCCGGCGGGGCGCTCCCGCTCCGGTCCCCCGGCTCGACACGGGCCGTCGCGAACGCGACGAGCGCGATCGCCATCCACGCGGCGCACACGAGGAACGCCGCACGCGGCGAGACGAGCGTCCAGACGAACCCGGCGACGCCGCTCGCCGCGAGGTTCCCGAGGCTCTGGAGGCCGGCGAGGAGTCCGAACGCCGAGCCCCGGACCGCGTCGTCGGCCTCCGCCGCGACCGCCGCCGCCTCGGCCGTCTCGACGAAGCCGATCCCGATGCCGGCGAGCGCGAACGCGCCGAGGAGGAGGGGGATCGACGTCGAACCGTCCGCGAGGAGGAGGTAGCTCGCGAGGAACGCCGACGTCCCGATCGTGAGCGCGAGGAGCGAGCTCCGCCGGTCGCTCACGTGCCCACCGGGGACGCTCGCGAGCGTCGCGGCGACGTTGTAGCCGACGTAGAGGAGGAGCGCCGTGCGCGCCGCGCCGTCGGTGCCGAGCTGCGGCGCGAGGAGCTCGGTCGCGCGGAGGATGAGGAGCGTCGCGGCGACGTTGCCGAACTCGAAGGCGCCCATCCCGACGAAGAGGCGACCGAGCCGCCCGCGGAGCACCGGCCGGACGTGGAGGCGGAGCGGCCGGCGCTCGCCGCGGTGTTCGACGCGCACGTGGCGCGCGGCGTACGCGATCGAGACCGCCGCGAGGATGCCGGGGACGATCGAGGCGACCATCGCGCCCCGGACGCCGACGACGGCGACGAGGACGGTCGCGAGGAGCGGGCCGAGGATCGCGCCGAGGTTGTCGAGCGCGCGTTCGTACCCGTACGCGCGTCCGTACACCTCCGGTTCGACGAGGTCGGCGAGGATCGCGTTGCGCGCGGGCGTCCGGATGCCGCGCGCCGACCAGGCTCCGGCGCGCAGGAGCCCGACCTGCACGGCGCTCGTCGCGGCACCGATCCCCGAGGAGAGGGCGGCGGTCGTGAGGTAGCCGCCGATCGCCACGCTGCGGCGCCGGCGCGGCTCGTCGGCGATCGCGCCACCCGCGAGCTTCGCGACGCCGGATGCGGCGTCGGCGACCCCCTCGATGAGGCCGAGCGCCGAGGCGGGTGCCCCGAGCGTGCTCGTGAGGAAGCTCGGCAGCAGCGAGGTGGGGACTTCGTGGCCGAGGTCGGAGAAGAACGACGCCACGCCGATCGCGCGGGCGCCGGGCGGGAGCCAGTCGAGGCGCCGCCGGACGGGCGCCGCGGGCGACCCCTCGCCGTCGCTCATGGGACGAACCCTACCGGGGCGGTGCGTACACTCGGGTGGGGACGTAGCTCAGCGGTAGAGCACCTGCTTTGCAAGCAGGGGGTCGCCGGTTCGATCCCGGTCGTCTCCACCAGCCCCTACACTCCGCCGCATGCGCCGCAAGGCACTCGCGCTTTCGATGCTCCTCGCGGCGGCGGCCTGCGGGGGGTCGGCCGCGCAGACGCCAGCCGATCTCTCCACGGCTCCGACGGAGGCTGTCGAGACCGCACCGATCGAACTGACCGCGGAGCCGAGGTTCCTCGACCTTCCCTCGACACCGGAGGTCTGGCCCGCCGACCTCACAGAGGACGACTACACGCCGTACAGCTACTTCTACTACGGACATCGACTCCAACCCGGCCTCCCCGACTTCGCGGAGTGGTGTGCGGAGAGGGGCTTGATCGACGATCCGGTCCTCTTCCTCAAGCGCGAGCGCTGGTTCGATGCGGTCTGCATGGAGCCCTACCTGCGGTCGCGGAGCGTTCCGGAGGCGACCATCGCGCTCTTCGTCCGGACGAGCATCGTCATCGGCGCGATGACCTCCGTCGGACCGGTCTCCGTCGGTCGCGGAGCCGTCCAGGACGAGCGCTACGTGAACGACGCGTGGGGGCTCTTCGTCTTCACGCCCGCCGGGATGCTCGATCTCCGCGATGCCTTTCCGTCGGAGGAACTGTGGGCGTTCTGGGCGGCGATCGAGGCTACCGACATGTTCGCCGAGATCCGCGCGCTCCACGACGCCGATCCGCCACTCGAGGCCCAGATGTGGTGGGACGTCGGGATGGATGCGCCGACCGCGACCTCGGAGGGCTACGCCGTGCCGCTCGAGTGGCGCATGCACGAGGACTGCCATGCCTGTACGACGCCGTACGGCATCCGGTCCGAACTGCGCTTCGATCGTTCGGGTGAGTTCGAGGCGCTCGTCTTCGACGGCTTCTGCTGGACGGGATCGACGGTCGAGGGGTGGGGCCCCGATCCGCTCGGGTTGCCCGACTGCGGCCTCCTCGGCTGAACCGCCTCGGCAGGTCAGACGATGCCGGGGATGAAGCGCTTGCGCACGCGCTCGCGGTACCTCGCGTAGTCGGGGTAGCGCTCGATGAGGAAGGCCTCCTCGCGCATCGACTTCAGGACGAAGAGCACGGCGAGCGCCACGGTCGGCACGAGAGCGATCGGTCCGCGCAGGAACGACCACCCGAGGGCGAGCAGGAACACGCCTCCGTAGATCGGGTGGCGCACGAGCCCGTAGATGCCGTCGGTGCGGAGCTGCCCGTGCTCGACCGGCTTCGGGAACGCCGTCGTCGAGATGCCGAGCTTCGGGAACGCCATCGCGAGGAGGAGGAACCCCGCCGAGATCGCGAGCGTGCCGAGCGCGCGGAGCGTCGGGGCCAGGCCGTCGTCCCACGGTTCGGCGAACCCAGCGACGACGCCGATCGCGACGAAGAGGAGGAACTGCAGCACCACCCATCCCTCGCCGCGGGGCCCGAGGTCGGGGATGCGCGTCATGCCCCCACGATAGCCCCGGAGCCCGGGGTCAGGGCGCCGCGGTGCCCCGGGCGTCCTCCTGCCCGATGACCGCGTCGAGGTCGGCGAGCCGCGCGAGGCCGGCGAGCGGCTGCGCCATCCGGTGGTTGCCGCGGAAGCGCTCCCGGTTGCGCGCGAGGAATGACCAGTAGCCCGCCGTGAACGGGCAGGCGGTCGGTCCGACGCGCACCTTCGGGTCGTACGGGCAGCGGCCGCAGTGGTCGCTCATGCGGTCGATGTACGCACCGCCCGACGCGTACGGCTTCGTCGCCATCGCGCCGCCGTCTGCCCACTGGCTCATCCCGACGACGTTCGGGAGCATGACCCAGTCGTAGCCGTCGACGAACGCCCGATGGAACCAGTCGGTGAGCGCGGCCGGATCGATCCCGCGCTGGAGCGCGTAGTTGCCGAGGACCATGAGGCGCGGGATGTGGTGCGTCCACCCGCGCTCGCGGACGTCGCGGAGCGCCGACGCGAGGCACGCGGCGCGCACTTCACCGCCCGCATCGAGCGATCCCATCCACTCGGGGACCGGCTCGCGGGCGTCGAGGGCGTTGCTCGATCGGTACGCCTCGTCGAACCACCAGGACAGGCCCCACACGTACTCGCGCCAGCCGAGGACCTGGCGGACGAAGCCCTCGACGCTCGCGATCGGTGCGGTGCCGGCGTCGAGCGCGGCCTCCGCCGCGCGGACCACCTCGAGCGGGTGGAGGAGGCCGAGGTTCATCGGCGCGGAGAGGAGGCTGTGCGCCATCGCGGGGTCGCCCGCGAGGATCGCATCCTCGTACGGACCGAACGTCGGCAGCCGGTGCTCGACGAACGTCGCGAGTGCCGCGAGCGCCTCGTCGCGCGTCGCCGCGAACCAGCGGGGACCGTCGTCACCGATCGGTGCGACGAGGCCCTCGCGGCACGACCGGTCGAGGTCGTCGCGGACCGCCGCGTCGATCGCGTCCTCGGTCGGGTGGAACGGCGGTGCGACCCCGAGCGTCGTCGCGCCGCGGGGCGGGCGCTCGCGGTTGTCGGCGTCGAAGTTCCAGCGCCCGCCCTTCGGCGAACCGTCGGCCTCGAGGAGGACGCGGTGGCGTTCGCGCTGCGACCGGTAGAAGTCCTCGAGGAGGAGCCGCTTCGATCCGCGGCCCCGCGCCCACGCGGCGAAGTCGTCGCGGTGCGTCGCGAAGCCGCGGTTGCGGACCACCGTGACGCCGAGCGCGCGGACGAAGGACTCCGCGGAGCGCGATGTCGGCTCGGCGACGGTGAGGTCCTCGGCGCGGAGCCCCGCCTCCGCGAGCGCGGCGCGGTACGTCGGCGCGACGACGAGCGTCGCGCGGTCGCCGAGCTCCGCCGCACGGTGGCGCATCGCCGACAGGAGGAGGTGGAGCTTCTGGCGGTGCCAGCGCTTCCGACCGAGGGCCCCGAGCGAGATCGCGAGGAGCACCGGCTCGTCCGCCGGGACGTCGTCGAGGTAGATCGGGCCGAGCTGGTCGCCGAACAGCCACCGGGTCACCCGTACAGTGTGGCGGACATGGCGGATCGGGTCTTCGGTCGAGCGGTGCTCCGCACGGAGGACCCCCGGTTCCTCCGCGGCGAGGCCCGCTACGTCGAGGACATCCCCGCACCCGGCGCGCTCCGCGCCGTCGTCGTCCGCTCGCACACCGCGCACGCGCACCTGCGCGGGGTCGATGCCGGAGGTGCGCTCGCCGCGCCCGGGGTCGTCGCGGTCTGGACCGCGGCCGACGTCGCCGACCTCCCCCCGATCGCGGTGCCGGGCTCCGTCCGCGAGCCGGTCGCCTTCGCGCTCCCGCTCCTCGCGACCGACCGCGTCCGCTGGGTCGGGCAGCCGATCGCGGTCGTCGTCGCCGACTCCCTCGCGCGCGCGCTCGACGCGGCGGAGCTCGTCGTCCCCGACCTCGACCCGCTCGACCCGCTCGTCGATCCGATGGCAGCCCTCGACGACGCCGGGACGCTCCTGTTCCCCGAGGCGGGCTCGAACGTGGCGGACGGCTTCGACGATCGCTTCGACGACGACGCCGTGCTCGCCGGCGCGGAGATCGTCGTCTGCGAGCGCGTCGTCCACCAGCGCCTCGCGCCGGTCCCGATGGAGACGAACGCGATGCTCGCCGAGCCCACCGAGGACGGCGGGCTCCTCGTCCACGTCTCGACGCAGGTGCCGTTCGACGTGCGGAACGACCTCGCCGACGCGCTCGACCTCGACCGCGACCGCATCCGCGTCATCGCCCCCGACGTCGGCGGCGGATTCGGCACGAAGCTCTACGTGTACCCGGAGTACCTCCTCGTCGCGGCGCTCGCCCGTCGTCTCGGACGCGCGGTCCGTTGGTCCGAGTCGCGGTCCGAGTCGATGACGGCGCTCCTCCACGGTCGCGCACAGGTCCACGACGTCGAACTCGCCGCTCGCCGCGACGGCACGATCGTCGGCCTGCGCGTCGACCTCGTCGCGGACATGGGTGCGCACCCGCTCGGCTCGTACCTCCCCGCGAACACGAAGCGGATGCTCTCCGGGCCGTACCGCATCCCCGCGATCGCGCTCCGCGTCCGGTCGGTCGTGACGACGACGACGCCGATCGGGTCGTACCGCGGTGCGGGACGACCGGAGGCGACGCTCACGCTCGAGCGGATGCTCGACCGGCTCGCGGGCGAACTCGGGCTCGACCCGATCGAGGTCCGTCGTCGGAACCTCATCCCCGCCGACGCCTTCCCGTACGAGGTCGCGACCGGCGAGCGCTACGACTCCGGCGACTACGCGGCCGCGCTCGACCGCGCGCTCGCGCTCGCCGACGTCGACGCGCTCCGTGTGGAGCAGGCCGCCCGACGCGGGCGCGGCGACCGTCGCGTCCTCGGCATCGGTGTCGCGATGTACGTGGAGATCACCGGTTTCTCGCCCGAGGACGCGACGGTCGAGGTCGACGACGACGGGGGCATCACCGTCCTCGTCGGCACGTCGCCGCACGGCCAGGGCCACGAGACGGCGTTCGCGCAGCTCGTCGGCGGGCTCCTCGCCGTCCCGATCGAGCGCGTGCGGGTCGTCCACTCCGACACCGGTCGCGTGCCGCGCGGACAGGGGACGTACGCATCGCGCTCGCTCCAGGTCGGCGGCTCGGCGATCCACGAGGGCGCGGTCGCGGTCATCGATCGGGCGAAGGCGCTCGTCGCCGAGGACCTCGAGGTCGCCGCGGAGGACCTCGAGGTGGCGGAGGCCGGGGTCCGGGTGACGGGCGCGCCGGATCGCGCGCGGACGTGGGCGCAGATCGCCCGGCTCGCACGCGATCCAGCGCGCCCGGACCCCGCGCCGCTCCGCGCGGCGACGCGGTTCCGGATGGACGACGCGACGTTCCCCTTCGGCGCGCACGTCGCCGTCGTCGAGGTGGATCTCGACGACGGCGACGTGCGGCTCGTCCGCCACATCGCCGTCGACGACGCCGGCGTGATCCTGAATCCGCTGCTCGCCGAGGGCCAGGTGCACGGCGGGCTCGCGCAGGGCGCGGCGCAGGCCCTCTACGAGGAGGTGCGGTTCGACCCCGACGGCAACCCGCTCACGACGACGCTCGCGTCGTACCCGATGCCCGCCGCGTCCGATCTCCCCGCGTGGGAGACCGCGTTCACGCAGACCCCGACCCCGCGGAACCCGCTCGGCGCGAAGGGGATCGGCGAGTCGGCGACGGTCGGGTCGACGCCGGCGATCCAGAGCGCGGTCGTCGACGCGCTCGCGCACCTCGGCATCGTCCACGTCGACGTGCCGTGCACGCCGGAGCGGGTCCTCGCCGCGATCCGCGACGCGACGCGCGGCTGACGGCCCCCGCGCTCACCGCGGAGCGCGACGGCGTCGGGGCCTCAGTAGGGGAGGCCGACGGTGCCCGAGGTGACCGGCGACCCCGCGGCGAGGAGCTCCGTGAGCGTCACCGGCTCGAGGTCCATCCGCCGGAGCCCCCGGAGGATCGCGGGGAGCGCCGCGGCGGTCTGGGGCTTCACGTGGAGGAGCACGATGCTCCCGGGGCGCACCCGGTCGAGCACGCGGGCGGTGATCGTCGCCGGCCCCGGATCGGTCCAGTCGCTCGGGTCGACGTCCCAGAGGAAGCAGTCCGTGAAGCCGCGCTGCCCGAGCGCTCGGAGGACGTCCGCGTCGAAGTCCCCGTACGGCGGACGGAAGTACGGCACCGGGGTGATCCCGGCGATCGACCACCACGACCGCGTCGTGCGGTCGAGCTCGTCGAGGACTCGCCACGACGACGCGTAGCGGAGGTTCGGGTGGTCGAAGCTGTGCGAGCCGATGTCGTGGCCGAGCGCGACCGTCCGCCGCGCGAGCTGCGGGAACAGCTGCACGGTCTTGCCGAGGCAGAAGAACGTCACGTGGTCGTCGCGCTCCTCGAGGACCGTGAGGATCCGCCGCCAGGCGTCGTCGAAGTTGCAGTCGTCGAAGGTGAGCGCGACGCGACGCCCGGCGTCGCGGACCCGGTAGATCGTGCGCGCGCGCGTCGGCCGCTCGACGCGGATGCGACGGACGGCGGTGGGCGATTCCTCGCCGACGCGCGTGAGCGCGACGAGCTGCACCTCGTAGACGCCGTTGCCGACGCGACGGCCGTCGTCGTCGCGTCCGTCCCACCGCAGGACCGAGATCGCGGGCAGCGGATCCGACCCGCTGTTCAGCTCGCGCACCGCCTCGCCGCCGAGCGTCGTGATGCGCGCGAGGACGCGGCCGCCCGACTGCGACCCGCTCGTGCGGAAGGTGAACGTGATCGCGCGCTCGGTCGTGAGGGGGATCGGCGCGATGCGTTCCCATCGGACGCGGAACCCGGGGCTCGCGTCCGTCGAGATCGCGTCCTCGGGGGGACGCGGGACGTTCACGTCGCCGACCGGCGGCGTGGTCCGCGCGACGGCCGACGTCGGGAGGAAGCCGGCGAGCACCGAGAGGCCCGCGCACGCGAGCGCGAGGGTGATGCGACGGTGCCGGGGAAGGCGGAGGAGGCGCTGCATCGAGGGTTGCGATGGTACGCGCGGAGATGGGCCGTGGCTACACTCGGGAGGATGCCGCGCACCGCGTCCCGACCGACGCACACCCCTCCGACGTCCGCCCCCGCGCCGTGAACGTCGCCGTCGCGCTCTCCGCGATCCTCGTCGGGCTCGTGATCCTGTGGCTCGGGGTCACGGCCCTGCGCGCCGCCTCGGGGGGTGGTCCGCGCGAACGTCCCGAGGTCGAGGACGTCGACCACCTCGCGGTCTACCTCGTCTGCGGGGAGTGCGGGACGGAGTTCCAGGTGACCCGCCTCGGCGAGCTCCAGGTGCCCCGCCACTGCGGCGAGCCGATGCTCGTCGAACGTCGCCCCGGCTGACCGGCTCCCGGACGGCACGACCGGAGGCCGGATCGTGCGTGGCGCCCAGGTTCTCCACAGGTGTGGAGAACGTTGTGGGGAATCACATCGATGTGATGCGTTCGTGCGTGGGAGCGTCGGCGGCTATGCCTAGCGCCACTGCGTCGCGGCGACGAACCCGATGCCGATGCCGCCGAGGCCGACCCAGAGCCACGTCGGCTCCGTGCCGCCGGGCATGATCCCCATGTAGTTGAGCACGATGACCGCGACGCCCACGAGGATGAAGCCGAGCACGAGGTAGCCGTACCAGGAGGGGCTCGAGCGCGGCCGCTTCACGGGCTGCTCCGCCGGGAGGTAGGGCCTGCGCGTCGAGCGCTTGCGGGTCTTCGATTTCGGCACGCGGCGATGCTACCGCCCCGGTCTTGTGCCGTCCTCGGGGGGTCTGGAATGATGCTCGGACCCCCACGCCGGTGCCGGCGCGGGGACCGGAGGAGGGGGTCATGACCGAGCACCGCCCGTGGTTCGCTTCGTACCCGAAGGGCATCCCGCACTCGCTCGAGCCCTACCCCGAGATCTCGGTGTTCTCGATGCTCGAGGCCGCCGTCCGGCGGTTCCCCGACAACGTCGCGACCGCCTGGTTCGGCGCCCACATGACGTACCGCACGCTCCTCGACCACGCGGAGCGGTTCTCCGCCGCGCTCACGGGCCTCGGGGTCACGAAGGGCGACCGGGTGGCGTTCATCCTCCCGAACTGCCCGCAGTACGTCGTCGCCTTCTACGGCACCGTCCGGATCGGCGCGATCGCCGTCGGCAACAACCCGCTCTACACGCAGCGCGAGATGGAGCACCAGCTCCGCGACTCGGGCGCGAAGGTCGTGATCTGCCTCGACCAGCTCTACGCGAACTACGCGCCGGTGTTCGAGCGCCTCGGCATCACCGACGTCATCGTGACCTCGGTCACCGACTACATGAAGTTCCCGCTCAAGCAGCTCGCCCCGCTGAAGTTCAAGCGCGAGGCGAAGCACGAGGGCAAGCCCTGGCCGCCGGTCGCCGCGGACGCGCCGGTCCGTCGCTGGACCTCGTGGCTGGCCGAGGCCGGCGTCGCGCCGGTCGCCGCGACGATCGATCCGCGCAAGGACCCGGCGGCGTTCGTGTACACGGGCGGCACGACGGGGGTATCGAAGGGCGCGATGCTCTCGCACTTCAACGTGACGACGAACTCCCGCCAGGCCGGCGTGTGGTTCGGCGACCAGATCGAGGACGGCAAGGACGCGCTCATGAGCATCCTGCCCTTCTTCCACTCGTACGGCGTCACCGGGTCGCTCGGGCTCGCGATCATGTACGCGATGAAGCTCGTGATCCAGCCGCGCTTCGATCTCGACCGGACGCTCCACGACATCGCGAAGGAGAAGCCGACGCTCTTCCCGGGCGTCCCCCGGATCTACCAGGCGCTGAACGAGTCGCCGAAGACGGCGAAGCACGACCTGCGATCGATCAAGGTGTGCGTCTCCGGCGCGGCCGCGCTCCCGCCGGTCGTCGCGGAGCGGTTCCACGAGATCACCGGCGGGGCGAACATCGCGGAGGGCTACGGCCTCACCGAGTGCTCGCCCGCGACGCACGTGAACCCGACCGACGGCACCGGCCGGATCGGCACGGTCGGCGTTCCCCTGCCGGACACCGACTGCAAGATCGTCGACCTCGAGGAGCCCGACCGCGAAGTGGGGATCGGCGAGCCCGGCGAACTCTGCATCCGCGGGCCGCAGGTGATGCTCGGCTACTGGCAGCGACCCGACGAGACCGCGCTCATGATCCGCGACGGATGGCTCCACACCGGCGACGTCGCGACGATGGACGCGGACGGGTTCTTCCGCCTCGTCGACCGCGTGAAGGAGATGGTCATCGTCTCCGGCTTCAACGTCTACCCGACCGAGGTCGAGCAGGTGCTCCTGCGCCACCCCGCCGTGCTGAAGTGCGCGGTGATCGGCGTGCCCGACGAGCGGACCGGCGAGGCCGTGAAGGCGTTCGTCGTGCGGCGCGAGGGGATGGCCGTCACCGAGGCGGAGCTCCTCGAGTGGGCGCGCGACCCGGAGCGCGGCCTGACCGGCTACCGGGCGCCGAAGGCGGTCGAGTTCCGCGACGACCTGCCCGTGTCGGTGATCGGCAAGACCCTGCGCCGCGTGCTCGTCGAGGAGGAGCGGGCGAAGGCCGCCGCGGCTGCGCCGACGTCGTGACGGACCTGCCCGCGGCGCTCCCCGGCGGCGCGGTGCTCCGCCGGTTCACCATCGACGACGCGGCGGCGCTGTTCGCGGTCGTCGACGCCGATCGCACGCGCCTCGGCACGTGGTTCCCGTGGGTCGCGCTCACCCGATCGAGCCGTGACGAGGAGGCGTGGATCCGTCGTCTGCGGATGGACCCGGACGAGCGCGACGGGCTCGGCATCTTCGTCGGGGACGCGGTCGTCGGCGGTGCGGGACTCACGGTCGACCCGTTCCGGATCGACGGCGAGATCGGGTACTGGGTCCGCCCCGACCACGAGGGGCGTGGGCTCGTCACCGAGGCGGTGCGGGTGCTCCTCCGCGAGGGGTTCGAGCGCCTCGGACTCCACCGGATCACGATCCGCGCCGGCGTCGGCAACGCGCGGAGCCGCGCGATCCCCGAGCGGCTCGGGTTCCGCGAGGAGGGCGTGCTCCGCGGTGCGGGGAAGGGCACGGACGGGTTCTACGACCTCGTCGTGTACGGGCTGCTCGAGGACGAGTGGCGCGCGCGGGAGGGCGCGGGCGGCGCCTAGAGCGCGCCGACCTCGCGGGCGGCGGCGAGGGCCGTCTCCCGCTCGGCGGCCGTGAGGCCGCGGAGCGGCGCCCGGACCGCGCCGCCGACCGGCACGCCCCGCGCGCCGAGGACGGCCTTCAGCGCCGCGTGGAACGGGATGCCCGCGAGCCGATCGCGCAGGAGCGTCACCTTCGCGTGCGCGTCCTCGCTCCGCTCGTGGACGAGCGCGGCGACGATCTCCGGGAACGCCGCCGCGAGGCCCGAGACCGATCCCGCGCCGCCCGCGCCGAGCGCGCGGAGCGCGAGGGGCTCGGATCCGACGAACACGTCGAGCCCCTCGAGGAGGTACGGCTCGACCGCCTCCCAGGGGGTGTCGGAGACCTTCATCCCCGCGACGTTGCCCGCGTCGGCGCGGAGACGTTCGACGACGGCGACGGGGATCGCGTACCCGCTCCGCGCCCGGAACTCGTACACGTAGAACGGGAGCGGGTCCGCGGCGTGCGCGGCGGCGAGCAGGTGCGCGAACACCTCTCCGTCGTCGAGCGGGAAGTACGGCGGGGCGATGACCGCGACGGCATCGACGCCGGTCGCGCGCGCGTGCGCCGCGAGCGCGACGGTGTCGGCGGTCGTCTGCGCGCCGCAGTGGACGGCGACCGCGAAGCCGCTCGGCCGCGCGGCGAGGATCCGTTCGGTGAGCCGGCGGCGTTCCTCGAGCGTGAGGAGGACGCCCTCGCCGGTCGTCCCCGCGACGAGGACGCCGTCGACGCCGCCCTCGACGAGGAACGCCACCATCGGCTCGATCGCGCGGTCGTCGAGGCCGACGCCGCCGGCCTCGAGCGGCGTGAGCGCCGCCGCGATCGCGCCGCGGAGCCTCACCGGGACCGCCGGCTCCGCGCGAGGAGGACCCACCCGGCGATCGCGACGATCGCGGCGGCGACGGCGAGCGCGCCGAGCGCGACGAGGAGGAGGGTCTGACGGTCCATCGTCCCGGGAGGTTAGCCCGAGCCGTCGCGCCGCGCGGCCGCGCGGCGCTCCGCCTCGAGGCGCTCGAGGTCGACGTCCTCGTGCGAGACGTACGTCATCGCCGCCGCGATCGCGCGGTGCCCGGCGGTCGACGCGATGAGGTCGTGCATCGCCTGGGCGACCCGTCGGTACGTCGGGTGGCCCTGCGGCGAGGACCGGAGCTCGATGAGGTGCATCGCCTGGCGCGCGGTCATCTGCATCGTGAACCGGACGCGGTAGGCCATCGCGACCGCGTACTGCGCGACGTCGGGGCCGGCCTCGCCGGCGACGACCGACCACGTCGCCGCGCTGTCGGCCATCGCGTCGTGCCACGGGCCGGCGAGGCCGGCCTCCTCGATCGCGGGCGGCGTCTCGTAGCCGTGCGCGGGGGACAGGCGCTGCCACTCGATCGTCATCGGGCGGTGGCGCTGCAGGTCGCGGAACGCCCCGTAGTCGCAGAGGACGTCGAACCGGTAGGAGGTGCGCTCGAACGCGCGACCCGGCTTGTGCCGGCGGTTGCCGCGGTCGCCGATCGCCGCGCGCAGGACCGCGAGGCGCTCCGAACCGCTCATCGTGTGCGCGAGCGACCCGAGGCGGTCGTCGGGGAGATCCGTGTGCGCGTAGAGCGCGGCGGCGACGACCTTCTCCTCGCCGAGGGGGTCGTAGTCGGTGAGCGTCACGAGGTCGCGAGGTCCGGGTTCCATGCCGGCGGTGTAGCGCGCGGCGATCTCGGCGCTCGCGACGCGGGTCTCCGCGAGGTAGCGGCTCCAGGCGACGCCCCGGTCCTCGAGGTCGACGCGCTTCAGGAAGGCCGGTATGACCTTCCGCAGCTCCACGAGGATGCGGTCGGCGTAGGCGCGCACCTCGGCGAGCGGGTGCGCGCGCATCCGCAGGAGCATCTGCTCGTACGACTGGCCGCTCGCGTAGACGCCGAGGTTCGAGCGCGTACCGGCGGGCAGGAGCATCCGGAGCGCGTCGCACGTCTTCGCGGTGATCGTCGCCCGGTAGACCGGATCGGGGTCGGCGGCATCCTTCGGGAACCGCTCGCGGAAGTACGCCGCGAGCGGTTCGAACATCGCGCCGTACGCGGCGAACGTGCGCTCCGCCGCCTCGACGTAGCGCTCGCCCGCCGCGGTGCCCGCGAGCTCGGGCGGGACGGTGAGGCGCAGGCGGCCGCCGGGGCGGTCGTCGTAGCGCAGGTAGCGGGTCGACTGCTCGAGGTACGCGGCGATCCGGCCCCGTTCGATGACCTTCGCGAGGAGCTGCGACGCCTGCTCGCACGCGAGGTGGACGCCGCCGAGCTGCGCGACGGAGTCGTCGCCGTACTCGAAGAACACGCGCTCGTAGAGCCGCTCGGCGGCGTCCACCTTCACGCCCTCGAGCCCGGGGGCGTGCCCGGTCGCGAGCTGCTCGGCGAACTCGTCGAGGAAGAGCCGGCGCAGGGACTTCGTCGTCCGCGAGTACCGCGCGAAGAGCGCGCCCTTCACGACCTCGGGCAGGTTCGTGAGCGCGAACACCGGACCCTCGAGGTCGGTGAAGTACGGCACGAGGCGCGCGCGCTCCTCGTCGGTGAACGTCTCGCCGGCGAACCAGAGGGTCACGGCGTCGGCGAGGCGGTCGGCGACGTCGTCGGGGAGGGCGAGGTCTCCGTCGAGCCGCCGTAGAGGATCACGGTCGTGCCGGCATCGACCTCGGTCCCGGGGAGCGGGTCCTGCGAGGCGACGCGGCTCGTGTTCGGGCAGAGCGGGTTCTGCGCGACGGTCGTCTCGGAGATCGTCGGGTTGAGCCCGGCGTCGCGGAGCGCCGAGGACGCGGTGCCGAAGGACTGGCACCGGACGTCGGGCACGACGACGGTGCCGACGCCCGAGGACATCCGCAGCGTCACCGTCGCGCCGTACGCGAGCGGCGAGCCCGCCGAGGGGTCGGTCCCGACCGCCTGGCCGAGGGGCACGACCTCGCTCGCCTCGCTCACGACGTCGCCGACGACGAATCCCGCCTCGCGGAGGGCCGCCTTCGCATCCGTCTCGGACAGGCCGACGATCTCGGGCACCTCGACGCTCTCGGGCAGGACGACGACCGTGAGGACGACCGCCGTGCCCTCGGCCACCGTCGCGCCCGCGGCGGGATCCTGCTCGATGACCGTGCCGGGCTCGCGCGTCGTGTCGACGACCTCGACGATCGAGGGCGCGACGGTGAGCGTCGCGCCCTCGAGGATGTCGCGCGCGTCGGTGAGCTGGAGGTCGAGGACGCTCGGGACGACGACCTGCGAGACGCGGTCGCCCACGATCGCGCGGGTGAGGAGGAACAGGCCGGCGATCGCGCCGACCGCCGTGAGGAGGAGGACGAGCGTCTGCGCCCACGAGCGCTTCCGGCGCGGCGCCGGGGCCCCGCCGCGGCCGCCCGCCGACGCGCCGCGCGGCAGCACCTGGGTCGCGGTCGCCTCCGGCCCCGGCGCCGCGACGGGTTCGCCGCGCATCGCCCGACCGAGGTCGCGCCGCATCTCGTCGGCGGTCGCGTAGCGGTCCTGGGGGTCCTTCGCGAGCGCGCGGAGGATCACAGCTTCGAGGTCCGCCGACACGTCGCGGTTGAGCGCCGACGGCGGCTCGGGGATCTCGAGGACGTGCTTCGACGCGACGGAGACGGCGGAGTCCCCGGTGAACGGTGGCCGCCCCGTCACCATCTCGTAGAGGACGCAGCCGAGCGCGTAGAGGTCGGCGCGCCCGTCGACGGGTTCGCTCCGCGCCTGCTCGGGCGCGAGGTAGGACGCGGTCCCGAGGACCGCCGAGGTCGCGGCGAGCGTCTCGGTCCCGCTCGAGAGGCGTGCGATGCCGAAGTCGGTCACCTTCACCTCTCCGGCGGGCGTGATCATGATGTTCGCCGGCTTGATGTCGCGGTGGATCACGCCCTGCGCGTGCGCCGCCTGGAGCGCGCGCAGGACGAGGTCGGCGATCTCGGCCGCGCGTCCCGGGGCGACGCGACCGCCGCCCTCGAGGAAGTCCGCGAGCGTGCGACCCTCGACGTACTCCATGACGATGAAGTGCACGCCCTCGTCGGTGCCCGTGTCGTACACGCCGACGAGGTTCGGGTGGTTCAGTCGCGCCGCCGCCTGCGCCTCGCGGCGGAACCGCGCGACGAAGTCGGCGTCCTCCGCGTACTGCGTGGCGAGGAGCTTGATCGCGACCGGACGACCGAGGACCGTGTCGGTCCCGCGGTAGACCTTCGCCATGCCGCCGCGCCCGAGCTCGCGCTCGACGCGGTACCGGTTGGCGAGGAGGATCGGTTCGTCGCTCACGGAGCTCCCATCGCGAGGGCCGCCGCGAGGACCGCCCTCGCGACCGGCGCTGCGACCCGCCCACCGGTCGCCTCGCTGCCAAGGCTACCGCCGTCGAGCACGAGGACCGCGACGGCGGCGACGGGACCTCCGAGCGGGGCGAAGCCCGTGAACCACGCGTGCGGGATCGGACCACCCCCGTGCTGCGCGGTGCCGGTCTTGCCCGCGACGACGACGCCGTCGATCGCGGCGGCCGTCCCCGTGCCTGCGGCCACCACCGACGCCATGAGCTCGGCGAGCGCGCGCGCGTCCTCCGGCGTCATCGGGCGTCCCCACGCCTCGGTCCCGAACCGCTCGACGACCGCGCCGGAGGGGTCGCGGACCTCGAGGAGCAGGCGCGGCCGCATGAGGACCCCGCCGTTCGCGACCGCCGCCGACACGAGCGCCATCTGGAGCGGGTTCGCGAGGACGTCCGCCTGCCCGATCGCCGAGATCGCGACCGCCGGGCGGCGGTCGGCGAAGGCGGTGGCATCGGGGACGACGCCGCCCGCGGCGGGGAGATCGAAGGGGATGAGGTGGGCTCCGGGGTCCGCGCCGAATCCGAACGCGCGCGCCTGCGCGACGAGCCGCTCCGGCCCGAGCGCGAGCCCGATCTCCCCGAACGTCACGTTGCACGACACGCGGAACGCGTCGGCGAGCGTGATCTCCTCGGCGGCACCCAGGCATCGCGTGCCGCCGAAGTTGTCGAGCGCCGCCGTCGTGTCGGGGAGGTCGAGCGACGTGGGGTTCGGCCAGCGGCTCTGCGGCCCGTACCCGGCCGCGAGCGCCGCCGCCGCCGTGATGATCTTGAACGTCGAGCCGGGCGGGTAGAGCTCCTCGCTCGCGCGCGACAGGAGGGGCTGCGCCGGATCGGCGGTGAGTTCGTCCCATGCGGCGCGCACCGGCTCACCCCGCAGCCCGGCGAGGCGGTTCGGGTCGTACGACGGGTTCGCGACGAGCGCGAGGACGTCGCCGGTCGCTGGGTCGATCGCGACGACGGCCCCGGGGCGGTCGCCGAGCGCGTCGGCGGCCGCGCGCTGCAGCTCGGGGTCGATCGTCGTCACGACGTCGCCTCCGGCGCGGGGGGTCCCGAGGATGCGGTCGACGAGCGTCGCGGGCAGGAGGGCGGCCGACCGCCCCGCGAGTGCATCGTCGGCCGCGCGCTCGACCCGCGTCGGCCCGTAGATGAACGAACGGTGACCGGTGACGGGCGCGTAGAGCGGCCCCGCGGGGTACACGCGCCGGTACCGGCCGTCGCCGACCGGGCGGCTCTCCGCGAGCACCGTCACGCCGTCGCGCGCGAGGATGCGACCGCGCGCGACCTCGAGGTCGGCGACGATGCGTCGCGCCGCGTTCGCGGGGTTCGCGGCGATCGACTCCGCCGCGACGACCTGGATCCGGTTCACCTGCGCGAACACGAGTCCCAGCAGGGCGAGGAGCGCGATGCCGAGGCGGCGGATCCGCGCGTCCATCACGGACCCCGCCGATCGGCCGACACCCGCACGAGGAGCGCGAGGAGCACCGAGTTCGCGACGAGGCTCGACCCGCCGTACGACACGAACGGGAGCGTCACGCCGGTGAGCGGGATCACCCGCGTCACACCGCCCGCGATCACGAACGCCTGGAACCCGAGGATCGTCGCGAGTCCCGCCGCGAGGAGCGTGCCGAAGTCGTCGCGCGCCCGCACCGCGACGCGCAGGCCGCGGCCGACGAGCACCGCGAAGAGCAGGAGCACCGCGGTCGTGCCGACGAGTCCGAGCTCCTCGCCGATCGCCGCGAAGATGAAGTCCGTCGCCGCGAACGGGATGAGCCCGGGCGACCCGCGACCCGGGCCGCTCCCGAGGATGCCCCCGGTCGCCATCCCGAACTGCGCCTGTGCGAGCTGCCCGTAGCCCGCGCCGTACACGCGGTCGGGATCGAGCGCGTGGAGCCACACGTCGACGCGGAGCTGCACGTGATCGAAGACGGCGTAGCCGATGCCTGCACCGACCGCGAAGAGCGCGACGCCGACGACGAGGTACGCCGTGCGTCCGGTCGCAACCCAGAGCATCGCGACGAAGATGCCGAAGAACAGGAGCGACGCCCCCATGTCGCGCTGGAAGAACAGGACGCCGAGCGACGCGCCCCAGGCGACGAGGAGCGGCGCGAGGTGGCGGAGGGGGGGCAGACCGGCGCGGCCCGCCGCCGCGCCGGCGAGGAGCTCCCGGCGCTGCGCGAGGAAGCTCGCGAGGAAGACCACGAGGAGCACCTTCGCGATCTCCGAGGGCTGGAAGCCGAGCGGCCCGACCCGCACCCAGAGCCGCGCCCCGTTGATCGTTGCGCCGATGCCCGGGACCATCGGGAGGAACAGGAGCGCGAGTGCGCCGAGGCCGATCGTGTACGTCGCGGCGTCGAGCTGTCGGTGGTCGCGGACGAACCAGAGCGTCGCGACGAACGCCGCGGCGCCGACGAGGATCCACGTCGCCTGCTCCGCGGCGAGGCCACCCGAGAGCCGGAAGATCTCCGCGAACCCGAGGCCGATGAGCGCGAACGCGACGGGCACGACCCGTGGGTCGGCGCCCGGCGCGCGCCGCCGGGCGCCGACCCATGCGCCGCCGAGCGCGAGCGCGAGCAGCGCCGCGTAGAGCGGGAAGGTCCGCGGCACCTGGCCGCGCGAGCCGACGCCGGCGAGCAGGTACGCGAGGAGCGCGATCGCGAGCGCGGCGAGCGGTGGGCCGGCGCTGCGGAGGGCCGCGCGCGGCCCGGCCGGCGCGGCGCGGAGGTTCACGACGCGTCGTCGACGACGTCGGCGATCACGACGGTGATGTTGTCGTGGCCGCCACCCGCGTTCGCCGCGTCGACGAGGTGCCGCGCCGCCGCGTCGGGGTCGGCCTCCGCGGCGAGCACCGCCGCGATCGCGTCCTCGGCCACCATCCCGGTGAGCCCGTCGCTGCACAGGAGGTAGCGGTCACCCGGGCGGAGGTCGAGCTGCCCCTCGTCGACCTCGACGTCGGGATCGGCCCCGAGCGCGCGCGTGACGACGCTCCGCTGCGGGTGCGCGCGCGCCTCCTCCTCCGTGATCTCGCCCGCCGCGACGAGCCGTCGCACGAGCGTGTGGTCCTCGGTGAGCGCGACGAGCTCGCCGGCGCGGAACCGGTACGCGCGCGAGTCGCCGACGTGCGCGAGCCGACCGACGCCGCCTTCGAACGCGATGACCGTGAACGTCGTCCCCATCCCGGAGACCTCTCGGTCGCGCCGCGAGCGCTCGAGGACCGCGCGGTTCGCCTCGACGATGCGCGACGCGAGATCGCCCTCCCCGCGCTCGGTGAGCGCCGCGAAGACCTCGAGGGCGAGGTTCGAGGCGACCTCCCCGCCGAGGTGGCCGCCCATGCCGTCGGCGACGGCGACGAACCGGTCCGTGACGAGGAACGCGTCCTCGTTGCCCTCGCGGACGCGACCGACGTCGGTCGCCGCACCGGTGCGGATCCTCACGCGCGAACCTCCAGGGTCGTCTCGCCGACCCGCACCGTATCGCCCGGCCGGAGCGTCGTCGGGGACGCGATCGTCCGACCGTTCACGGCGGTGCCGTTGCGCGACCCGAGGTCTTCGACGTTCCACCCGCCGTCGGACGGCGCGATGCGCGCGTGACGCTGCGACGCGAACCCGTCGTCGAGGGTGATGTCCGCGTCCTCGGCCCGACCGACGAGCACCGCGGCGACGATCGGCACCGTGCGCTCCGGGCGGTCGGGCTCGCGGATCACGAGGAACGCCCCGGAGGCGGGTGCCGGCGCGCGCGCGGGCTCGATCCGCCGCGGCCCGCCGCGTCCGGCGACGCCGACGACGACCTGGCGCACCGCGATCCACACGAAGAGGTAGAGGAGACCGAGGAACGCGAACCGCAGGATCGTGTACCAGAGCGGGTCCATCAGCTCCTCCGCACGGTCATCCGGTGCGGCGGAAGCGGATCCGCGTCGTGCCGATCGTGACGACGTCGCCGTCCTCGAGGAGCGCGCGCTCGATCGCCTCGTCGTTCAGGAGCGTCCCGTTCGTCGACCCGAGGTCCTCGAGGACGAACCCGTCCTCGACGGGGACGATGCGCGCGTGGTGCCGCGACGTCGCGGGGTCGCGGAGGACGACCTCGCAGTCCTGCGTCCGACCGATCGTCGCCGTCGCGACTCCGAGCGCGACGGTGCGCGTGCCGCCGCCCTCGACGACCTCGAGCGTCGCCGACGCGGGCGGTGCGGGCGGCGGCACGCGCACCCCCTCCTCGAACGTCGCGGTGACGGCGAAGCGTCCGGTCGCGAGGTGCGGCGCGGCGTCGAAGACGACCTCGGGCTCGCCGACGAGGGTGAAGCCGCGTTCGGCCGCGGTCCCGAGGACGAGCGTCCGGAGCTCCGCGGCGAGCGCACCCTCGGCCTGCGCGAAGCGCGCGCGGTCGGCCTCGGCGAGCGCCACGACGAAACGGTTCGGCGCGAGGACCTCGCCGAGGCCGACCGCCTTGCCGGCCTCCATCTCGCGCGCGATGCGGTTCGCGATCTCGATCGGGTGGACGCCGCTGCGGAACGTGCTCGCGAAGAAGCCCTCGACGATGCCCTCGAGTCGGCGTTCGACGGTGCGCAGGATGGACACGCAGCACCTCCCTCCGCGGCATCGTACCCCCGGGGGTGCGCTACGGTGCCTGCGTCCCGACGCCCACGCGATCCCGGAGGAGCCCGTGTCCGACCCCGCGCCGACGCCCCGCGGTCCGATGTCGCGGCCGTTGTTCCGTCGCCTCCTCGTCGCGCGCTTCGTGTCCAACCTCGGCAACGGCATGGGACCGACCGCGCTCGCGTTCGGTGTCCTCGCGCTCCCGGGTGCGGACGGCAAGGACCTCGGCTTCGTCCTCGCGGCGCAGGCGATCCCGATGGTGCTCCTCATGCCGCTCGGCGGTGTCCTCGCCGACCGTCGCTCGCGCGCCGCCGTCATCGCCGTGAGCGACATCGTGCTCGGTGCGCTCGTCATCGCCGAGGGTGTCCTCTTCGCGACCGGCGCGGCGACGGTGCCGGTCGTCGCGGCGATCAACGTCGTCGCGGGCGCGCTGAACGCGCTCTGGTGGCCGGCGTTCCCCGGGCTCGTGCCCGCGATCCTCGGCGACCGGGACCTGCAGTCCGGCAACTCGCTCGTCGCCGTCGCCTCGAACCTCTCGTTCATCGCCGGGTCGGCGGTCGCGGGCGTCCTCGTCGCGACGTTCGGCGCGGGGCCGGCGCTCGCGGTCGACGGGGCGTCCTTCCTCGTCGCGGGGCTCCTCGTGCTCCGTCTCCGGTCCGTGACGACCGCCGAGCCCTCCGGCGAGAGCGTCGCGCGCGACCTCCGCGAGGGCTGGGGGACGTTCATCTCGCTCCGCTGGCTCTGGGTGTCGGTCGCCGTGTGGTCGGTCATCAACGCGGTGTTCCGCGGCGTGTTCGAGGTCGGGGGACCGGTCCTCATGGAACGGTCCTTCGACGGCCCGAGGACCTGGGCGATCCTCCAGACCGCGATGGCGGTCGGCTTCCTCGTCGGCGCCGCGGTCGCGGCGCGCCTGCGACCCGAACGCCCGTTGCGCTTCCTCATGCTCGCGTCGTTCGGGCTCCCGCTGTCGATGCTCGCGCTCGCCGGGCCCGCGCCCTTCGCGGTGCTCGCGGTCGCGTTCTTCGTCGTCGGGATGCAGATCGAGTTCTGGGGCGTGCTCTGGCCCACGGTGATGCAGACGCACGTGCCGCGCGACCGGCTCTCCCGCGCGACCGCCTTCGACGCGCTCGGCTCGATGGTGCTCGGCCCCGTCGGCCTCGCGGTGTCGGGACCGATCATCGCGGCGTTCGGGCTCCCGGCGCTGTTCGTCGCATCGGCCGTGCTCGCGGTCGTGATGCTGGTGCTCCCGCTCTTCGAACCGGAGGTCCGGGACATGGCGCGTCTCGACGCGGACGCGACCGCCCCCTAGGCTCGCCCGCATGGTGCGCCCGTTCGCCGCCCCGCGACCCGTCGACTACGCGCCGATCCCCGCGCCGATCGGCGCGCGCGCCGCGACGGGGCTCCCCTTGCCACCCGGCCCGCGGGGACTCCCCGGGGCGCTGCTGCCGCGGTTCCTCCGCGACACGCCGGGGTTCCTCCTCGATCTCCACCGCCGACACGGCGACGCGGCCTCCTTCTTCCTCATGGGCGAGCTCTTCATCGCCGTCTTCGCGCCGGAGGCGGTCGTCGACGTGACCGTCCGGCACCAGCACGCGTTCATCAAGGGTGTCGGCTTCGAGCGGATGCGGAAGGTCCTCGGTACCGGTCTCCTCACGAACGAGGAACCGATCCACCTCCGCCACCGCCGGATGATGCAGCCACCGTTCCACCACGAGCGGCTGGACGGGTTCGCCGCCGAGATGCAGGCGATCGTCCGCGACCACCTCGGACGCTGGCCGGTGGGAGGACGCGTCTCCGCGAACGAGGAACTCATGCACCTCACATTCCGGATCGTCGCGCAGCTGCTGTTCTCGACCGACATCGACCGCTACGCCGATGGCGTGCGTCGGCACATGGGGGTCGCGATCGATCGCATCGAGCGGACGATGCTCCCGGGGCTCGATCGTCTCGACGCGCTGCCGTTCCCGTACTTCCGCGCCTTCCGACGCTCGGCCGACCACCTCGCCGCCGTCGCCGACGACATCATCGCGGCGAGGGTGGCCTCCGGAGCGCGTGGCGACGACCTCCTCGGCCTGCTGCTCGCCGCGCGCGACGACGACGACCGACCGATGACCCACGACGAGGTCCGTGACGAGACGCTCACGCTCATCCTGAGCGGCCACGAGACGACGGCGAACGTCCTCACGTGGGCGATCGCGTACCTCCGCGACCGCGACGATCTGTGGTCCGCCCTCGCGGAGGAGGCCCGCACGGCGCTGCCGGAGGGCGAACCCCCCTCGACGCGCCGCCTCCTCGACGCCCCGGTCGCCGGCGCGGTGCTCGCCGAAGCGCTCCGCCTCGCGCCGCCCGTCTGGGTCGCTCCTCGGCGCGCGCTCGAGGACGTCGGGATCGGCGGCGTCCCCGTTCCGCGCGGTGCGCACGTGCTCGTGAGCCAGTTCGCGACGCACCGGAGTCCCGAGCTCTACGACCGTCCGGAGGAGTTCGTCCCCGAGCGGTGGCTCGACGGTCTCGAGGACCGGCTGCCGCGAGGCGCGTACTTCCCGTTCGGCGCGGGGACGCGGAAGTGCCTCGGCGATCAGTTCGCGCTCCTCGAGGGCCGCATCGTGCTCCTCGAGATGGCGCGGAGCGTGCGACCGGTCCCGGTGCGCGCGCGGTTGCCGCGCGCGAAGCCTCGCGCGACCTACCGACCGTCGGGTCCGGTCACCTCGCGCGTCGTCGCGGCGTCCTGACGGTCGCTCTCCGAGGTCTCGTTCGATCGCACGGAGGGCACTGCTACGATTCGTCCCCCCACGGGCGAGTGGCGGAACTGGCAGACGCGCAGGATTCAGGTTCCTGTATCCGAAAGGATGTGGGGGTTCAACTCCCCCCTCGCCCACCGCGGCGGTTCAGCCAGCGAGACGCTGCCGAACATCGCCGGCCCGGAGCGGTCCCCCGTGGCCCACCATCACGGTCGTGGCCCCGTCGGTGAGGACCCGCTCGACGCTCGTGCGGACCGCCGCCTCGTCGTCGACGAAGTAGTGGAGTCGCGGTCGTCGAGGGAACAACGCGCCGCCGAACACCCCGCCCATCACGAGGTCGCCGACGATCGCCTCACGGGTCGGGAGGGCGATCGAGAGCGAGCCGGGGGTGTGTCCCGGGGTGAACATCACGCGGCCGTCCACCCCGTACCCGCGGAGCGAGATCTCCTCCGTCAGGACGATGTCCGGTTCGACGGGCTCGTAGGGGCGCACCATCACCGCGGCGACGAGGCGGGCCTCCAGGTTGCGCGGCCGGACCGTGCCGTTCGACCCCGAGCGCAGGAGCGGCGCGTCGCCCGCATGGACCGCGACGGGCATGCCGATCCGGCGCCGGAGTTCGGCGGTGGACCCCGCGTGGTCGATGTGGCCGTGTGTGTGGATGAGGAGCGCGATGTCGTTCGGGTCGACCTCGGCGCGACGCACCGCATCGAGGATGCGGTCGGCCTGACCGGGCGCGCCGGCGTCGACGAGCACCGCCCGTTCGCCGACGAGGAGGTAGGCGTTGGAGACCGGGAGCTTGATGCGGACGACCCGCACCGGCCCGGTTCCCGTCATCGGGGGGTCGTCGGCGCAGCGCGGTACGCGGCGATCACGTCGCGCAGGATATCCGGCCACGGCGTCGGCTGCAGGCCGAAGGTCGATCGCGCCCCCGAGTCGTCGAGGATGAAGGGCCGGTTGAACTGGTACGCCGTCTCGTGGAACTCGCGGAACAATGGGTTGAGGAGTCCGATCGCCCGGAGCAGCGCATCCGGAAGTCGCGAGACCTTCACCCGCGGCACGTCCGCCGCATCCGCGAGGTCGTCGATCGCCTGCCGCTGCGAGCGAGGCGGGTTGCTCGGGACGTGCCACGCCCGGCCCCACGCACGCTCATCCAGTCCGACGACGGCGAGCAGACGTGCGACGTCCAACGGCGAGGTCCAGGTGTGCGGCTGGTCGAGGGCATCGATGAGGCCGACCGTCCTGCCCGCCAGGATCCGCGGCACGACGCGCTCGGACCCGACACGGGACTGATCCGACGGAGAGATGAAGTCCGACCCCCGCGCCTCCGTCGCACGGATGCGACCGGCGTCGTGCGCAGCCTTCGCATCGAGCCACATCTGCGCGCGGACGCGCCCCTTGGCACCGGTCGTGGCCAGCGCCATGTCCTCGGTCATGGGCGCGTCCACCGGTCCGTAGACGTAGAGGTTCGAGCAGGTCGCGAGCACCGCACCTGTCAGTTCCGCGTACCGCAGGAGCGCGGCGGACATCGGAGGCCAGTCACGTGCCCAATCCGTGTACTCGGGGTTGGCGCAGTTGTAGATCACATCCGCCCTGGGTGCTGCGCCCATGAGCGACGCGAGCGAGGATGCATCCGCGGGGGCGCGACGGACGCCCTCCATCTCCGGACCGGACCCGCGACGCGAGAGGATGGTCACCGACTGCCCCTCGCGCGCGAGGATCGACGCCAGCGCGGAGCCCACGCCCCCGGATCCGACGATCACGTGTTCCATGGGACCGACTACCCCTTCGACGATGGTGCGGAGAGCATCCGGGCGCTCATCCGGGCGGTCAGGCCCCGGGTCGAGAACCGCGCCGCCTGGACCACGAGCCTGTTCCGCAGCCCGACGATCCGCGTGGGGGACCTCCGGTCGAGTGCGACGAGGCAGTCACGCACCACGTCGTCCACCTCGAGCATGCTCCGGAACACCCGCGTGCCGCGTGACTCCGCCCCCTGCGCGTCGATGAATGGGGTTTCGACGGGACCCGGGCAGACGGCGACCACGTGGAGGCCCCTGCCGCGGTACTCGGCCCAAAGCGCCTCGGAGAGCATCAGGATGTAGGCCTTGGTCGCGCCGTAGGCCGACATGTACGGCGCGGGCTGCATGCCTGCGGTGGAAGCGAGGTTGAGGATCGTGCCTTGACGTTCGACGAGCGCAGGCGCGAACTTCCGCGTCAGTTCGGTCAGCGCCACGATGTTCACCTGCAGCATGTCGGTGAGGCGCTGCGGCTCCTGGGACTCGAAGGCTCCGTAGTGACCGAAGCCCGCGTTGTTGACCAGCAGGTCGACGCCGAGGCCGAGCCGCTGCACCTCGTCGTGGATCCGTTCTGCCGCACCAGGGGTGGCGAGGTCTGCCGGCAGGACGGTCGCCCGACCTCCGGCTGCCTCGATGCGGGCGGCGAGCTCCTCGAGGCGCGCCCGAGTCCTCGCCACGAGCGCGACGTGTGTGCCGCGTGCTGCTAGGGCGGCGGCCAGGGCCTCGCCGATGCCGGAGGAGGCCCCGGTCACGAGCGCGACCCGATGACGTGTCGACGTGGCAGGATGAATGGTGTTCATATCCAGACCCTCGCACGGCAAGTGAACAGTGTCAACATAGGAGCACGATGACCCGCAGGTACCACCACGGAGCCCTCGCCGAGGCGATGGTCGACCAGGCCCTGGCGGCGGTGCGCGTCCACGGCGCCGAGCACGTCTCGCTGCGCTCGATCGCGCAGGCGCTCGAGGTCTCCCCGAGCGCGGCGTACAACCACTTCGCGGACCGGGATGCGCTCCTCAGCGCTGTCGGCGCCTGCGGTCTCACGGCTCTCGACGAGCGGATGGCACGAGCGCTCGCGGCGCACACGGAGGACTCCGCGGAGGGGGCAGTCGCGCGGTTCGCCGGGCTCGGCCGCGCGTACCTCACCTTCGCCGTCGAGGAGACGCATCTCTTCCAGCTCACGTTCGGACCGCTCTGTTCGAAGGGTCAGGCCGGGTCGGACGACTCCGGACCGAGCCGCAAGCTCGCCGCGGCGCTCGACGAACTGGACCGCCGCGGGCTGCTGAAGCCCGGGATCCGCGAGGGCCTCGACATGGTCGTCTGGGCTGCGACGCACGGGTTCGCCAACCTGCTCGTCGAGGGGTACGCCTCGGGGGACGACATCGACGGCTTCATGGCCGGCATCGAACGGATCGTCCTCGCCTCGGGGTCACCCTCGTGAGCCCCTCGCTCGCCGCCGTCGAGCGCGCGTGGCGAGGACGGAGGTCGGCGGCGGGGATGCGGGGACGTCGGCGCGGGGTGCGTCCGACCCGCCGACAGGTGCTCCAGAGTTCCGGTATCCTCGTTCCATGGAGCGGTTCGCGCGGGTGACCGCAGCCGTCCTCGTCGCCGCCATGGCGGCGTCCCTCCTGATCGGTTCCGCCGGCGTCGCGTCGGGCGTCGGGACGCTCGCTCTCAGCGAGGTCTCCGTCCCCGCGACGATCCAGCCGGGGGAGGTGCTCAACCTCTCGTGGCGGGTCGCGGCGGCCGCCGGTCTCGACACCGTCACGACGAACGACGGCGGAACCGCGCCTGGCACGTGGGCCAAGATCGGTGGCCCCCCGGGATGGGTGTCGTGGTGCCCCTTCCCGATGTTCACGAGCCGGACGTCGGGGACCGCGACCGACGGGCGGTACGCGACCTCATGCACGCTGCCGGCGAGTCTGCCGAACGGCGAGTACTCGGTGTGGATCACGGCGCTGGACACCACCGGCACCTACGCCGAGAACGGCGGCATCGACACGTTCACGGTCGTCGGCGGTTCGTCGGACGCACAGCCCCCGGTTGTGAGCGAGGTCACCGCCGCGCCGTCGCCGGTGGCCGCGGGCGGTTCCCTCACGCTCACATGGCGTGCGCAGGATGCGACCGGCGTCGCGAGCATCATCGCGTGGGCGTACGGACCCAACGGTCGTCTTACCGACGACGCCGGGACGTTCTGGCTCGGGTACGACGTCCCGCCCACGCTCGTGAGCGGCGACGCGCGCGACGGTCGCTACCAGGTGACGCTGCCCGTCAGCGCCACCGCGGCCCCGGGCACCTACATCATCTGGTTCAGCGTCCAGGACGTCCTCGGGAACCGCGAGGCGAGCCTCTATCCGGACGGCTTCGGAACGGTCTACGCCACCTACGAGGTCGCGGCCGGTTCCACGACGGTGCCGGGCGTCCCGACCAGCCTCAGCGTGCAATCGGCCTCGACCGGCGCCGCGCGCGTCGCGTTCTCGCAGCCGCCCTCGGGGACGAGCAAGATCCACGACTACGACGCCCGCTGGTCGACCGACCCCTCATTCGCGAGCGGCGTCACCTTCGTCGAGGCGGGAACGACGACGACCGCATGGATCGACGTGGCCTCGCTGCGGGCAGGCACGACCTACTACTTCCAGGTGCGCGCGGAGAACCGCAGCGGGCCCGGGAGCTGGTCGAGCGCGTCGAACGCGTTCCTCATGCCGGCGTCCCTGCCGGGCGCCGCTTCGGGGCTCACCGCGACGCCGGTCACCTCGTCCTCGTACCGCATCGGGTTCCTGGCCGCGCCGGACGGGGGCTCTCCTGTCCTCGACTACGACCTGCAGTACTCGACCGTCGCCACGTTCAGCCGATCCGTCACCTTCGTCGAGGCGGGGACGTCCCCCGCGACCTCGATCACGCTGTCGGGCCTGAAGCGCGGCACGACGTACTACGTGCGCGTGCGCGCCACGAACGCGGTCGGCTACGGTCCCTGGTCGACGGTGATCACGATCCGGACCTGACCTTGGTCGCGTAGGGGTCCATCGGGGGGGCCGCCGGCTTCTCCAGGTCCCATCAGGAATCGGGTACCCGACGGTTGATGGGGGCCCCTGCTAACCGCCCGCACCGGACTCCGCCGGACTCCACCGGATCCGACCGGACTCGGAGCGCCGATCCCTGCTCATGGATTGAAGTAGCGGACCCGGCGGGACGTCGTCGGACGCTGCCGGAATGTCCGAGCGGAAGTTCAACTCCCCCCTCGCCCACAGATCGGGCTCACCATCGTCGCGGGTCACTGCTCCTCGAAGACGGCTCGACGCCACGGAATCCGCACACGGTCGGCCCTCTTCCCGTGCATGCTCGCCGTACTGTGCC
>JBJTIF010000077.1:0-3579 GCA_046094825.1 Actinomycetota bacterium | reverse complement strand
GGCGATCGCGATCGTGATGCCGCGCTCGCGCTCCTCCGGCGCCTTGTCGATCTGGTCGAACGGGGTGAAGTCGGCGAAGCCCTTGCCGGCCTGGACCTTCGTGATCGCCGCCGTGAGGGTGGTCTTGCCGTGGTCGATGTGTCCGATCGTGCCGATGTTCACGTGGGGCTTCGTCCGCTCGAACTTCTGCTTGGCCATCGTCGATCTCCCTGTCGTTCCTCGTCGTCCGGGGGGCGGCTCGTAGCGGGGGCGGGAATCGAACCCGCGACACAGCGATTATGAGCCGCTTGCTCTGCCTCTGAGCTACCCCGCCTCAGCGCCCCCGAAGTGTAGCGGTCGGGGGCCGACGCGGCAGGGCCGGCCGGCGTGCGGCGGCGGGGGCGAGCCCGTGCCTGCACGGGGGCGCCGCCGCCGCCGAAACCTCCGGAACCCCCACGCACCGGCGCGGGGGTGGAAGGAGGCATCATGCTGCAGCGGGTCCTGCGCGCGATCGGCGCCATCGGGATCGGGACGGGGGCGCTCCTGGCCCTCGGGATCGCGTACGCCGCGTGGACCGCCACGGGGTCGGGCTCGGGGGCGTCCGAGGCCACGACGGCCCTCGCGCTCTCGACGGTGGACGCCACCGCGCTCACGAGCGCCCAGCTCTACCCCGGCGGAACCGGCGACCTCACGGTGAAGATCCACAACCCGAACCCCTTCGGCGTCACGGTCCGCTCGATCCAGCCGAACGGCGCCATCACCTCGGACCGCGGTGCCGCCTGCACCGCCTCGACGGGGCTGTCCTTCACGGGTCGGACCGGGCTCACCGAGGCCATCCCGGCGAACGGGACGGTGACGGTGACCCTCGCCGGTGCCGTCTCCATGGACGGCTCGTCCGACGACACCTGTCAGGGCGCCACGTTCACCGTCCCGGTCACGCTCGGATGATGCGGTCGCCACGCGCCCGACGCGCGGTCGTGGTCGTCGCCGCGCTCGCGACCGCGAGCACGGTGGCGATCCGCGCGGCGGGCGCGTGGACCGCGCTCGGCGTCGGGGCCGGCGCGGCGGGGGCGACGAGCGTCGGCGCCGCGCCGGCCCCGACCGCCACGCTCTCCGCGGGTGCGGTCGCCGTCCGCTGGTCGCCGGTCGCGATCGCCGACTCCTACCGGGTGCACCGCTTCGACGTCTCCGGCAGCCCCGCCGTACCCATCGGCGCGTGCGCCGGCTCGATCGCCGCGACCTCCTGCGCCGAATCGCCCGCGCCGACGGGCACGTGGACGTACGCGATCCGCGCGATGCGCGGATCGTGGAGCGCGCCGCAGGGCCCGACCGGTGCGCCGGTGGTCGTCGTCGGGTCCGATGCGACCCCGCCGACCGTCGCGGCGGTCGCGGTCGGGCTGGCCGAGGGCGCGTCGTCGGGGTGGATCCGATCGTCCGGCTCGTACCGGGTGTTCGCGAGCGCGAGCGATGCGGGCGTCGGAGCGAGCGGGCTCGCGACCGTCCGTGCGGACATCTCCGCCATCACCGGGTCGGCCTCCCTCGTCGACCTCGCGGCCGGCGGCCCCTGGTGGGTCGCCGGCGAGTCGTTCGGGTGGCGCAGCGCCCCCTTCGGTGCGGCGGCAGGGCTCGCCGAGGGCACGGAGAAGATGTTCACGGTCACCGCGACGGATGGCGCCGGCAACGTGGGCTCGCGGGGCGGGAAGGTGACCGTCGACGCGACGCCGCCGGCGACCCTCGACGTGCAGACGACCGCCGGAGCGATCGCCGGCAAGGCGGAGACGGGCGACCGGATCGTGTTCACCTTCACCGAATCCGTCGACCCGGCGTCGCTCCTCGCCGGCTGGACCGGGCAGGTGTCGGCCACCGTCACCGTGCGGATCACCGATGGCGGGACCGGCAACGACGTCCTCACGGTGTGGGACGCGACGAACACGACGCAGGTCGCGCTCGGTTCGGTGAACCTCGACCGCAGCGACTACGTGAGCGGGACGGTCCTCTTCGGTTCGAGCGGGTCGCCATCGACGATGTCGGTCTCCGCCGCGACGGTCACCGTGACGCTCGGGGCACCGAACATCGCGACGAGGGTCTCCGCGGGGAGCGGTGCGGGAACGATGGTCTGGACGCCGAGCACCGCGGCGACGGACCGGGCGGGCAACCCCTGCACGACGGCGACGCGGACCGAATCGGGCTCACGCGATCGGGAATTCTGAAGAGCCGGAGCGGGGATTTGAACCCCGGACCCCCTCCTTACCATGGAGGTGCTCTGCCCCTGAGCTACTCCGGCGGGCGTGCGGCGAAGCGGGGAGAGCCTAATCGATTCGCCCGTCGCCACCGCGGCCGACCGCGGCCCCGCGCCGCGAGCGACGGCCGGCGTCGCCGAGCCGCTCCTGCTTACATAGCGGGATGCCAGCCACCGACCGTCTCCCATTGCGGCGCGTCCCCGTGCCCCTCGCGCTCGCCCTCGCCGCGACCCTGTTGGCCGCCTGCGCGCGGGAAGCGATGCCGCCGGAGGACGCGGCGTCCGACGGCACGGCCCGCGCCATCATCACGACCGCGGCCGGGATGACCGTCGAGATCGCCGTCGAGATCGCCGATGAACCCTCCGAGCGCGAACGCGGCCTCATGGGCCGGACCGAGCTCGCCGACGGCGAGGGGATGGCGTTCCTGTTCGGGGGGCCCACGACGATGTCCTTCTGGATGAAGGACACCCTCGTGCCCCTGTCGATCGCGTTCTGGAACGCCCAGGGACGCATCGTCGCGATCCTCGACATGGCGCCCTGCGCGGCCGAGCCCTGCCCGACGTACGCGCCGGGACTCCCGTACGTGGGGGCGCTCGAGGTGCCGCGCGGGTTCTTCATCGAGCGCGGGGTGTCGACGGGTGACGCGATCGTCCTGGAGGGCGTCGGCGGCTGACGGCCCGCTCCACGGGTGTCGGGCGATCGAGAGGGGCGCTCGCCCCCGGAACGGGAACGCCGGGGCGCGGGCCCCGGCGATCGGTGGTGGGAGGAGGATTCGAACCTCCGTAGGCTACGCCGGCGATTTTACAGACCGCTCCCTTTGGCCACTCGGGCATCCCACCTGGTCGGCGGTAAGGTTAGCGCATGCCCGCGGACTTCTCGTTCGACATCGTCTCCGAGGTCTCGATGCCGGAGCTCACGAACGCCGTCGACCAGGCGATGCGGGAGATCGCCCAGCGGTTCGACTTCAAGGGGACCGAGACCTCGATCACCCGCGACGACAAGGCGATCGAGATCCACTCCTCCACGGAGGACCGTCTGAAGGCGGCGCTCGAGGTCCTGAAGGAGAAGGCGGTGAAGCGGGAGATCTCGCTGAAGGCCCTCTCCCCCGGCCCGGTGCAGCCCGCCGCGAAGGGGACCTACCGCCAGACCGTGAGCGTCACCGTCGGCATCGGCGACGAGAAGGCGAAGGAGCTCACGAAGTTCATCAAGGCCCTCGGGGCGAAGGTCCAGACGCAGATCCAGGGCGACCGCGTGCGGGTCACCGGCAAGAAGAAGGACGACCTCCAGGTCGTGATCCAGGGCGTCCGGGGCCACGACTTCGGCGTACCGCTCCAGTTCACGAACTACCGCCCCTGACCCC
>JBJTIF010000076.1:0-6542 GCA_046094825.1 Actinomycetota bacterium | reverse complement strand
TCCGGCGGCGAGCAGCAGATGGTCGCGATGTGCCGCGCGCTCATGGCGGACCCGAAGGTCCTCCTCATGGACGAGCCGTCGATGGGGCTCGCGCCCGTGCTCGTCGAACAGGTCTTCGAGATCATCCAGCAGATCCGCGCCCTCGGCCGGACGGTCTTCGTCGTCGAGCAGAACGCGAACATGGCCCTGTCGATCGCCGACCGCGGCTACGTGATCCAGACGGGGCAGGTGGTCCTCGCCGACACGGCGGCGAACCTCCTCGCGAACCCGCTCATGCGGGAGGCCTACCTCGGGGAGCTCTAGGCGGTGCTCCGGGTCCTCGACGGCCCGGAGCTCGCCCGCGCGCTCCCGATGCGCGCCGCGATCGACGCGCTCGACACGGGGCTCCGCGCGCCGTTCGCGACGACGCCGCTGCGGACGGTGACCGCGACCGCGGCCGGCACGCTCCTGCTCATGCCCGCGTTCACGGCCTCGGCCCTCGGCGTGAAGCTCGTGACGCTCACGGAGGGCAACGCCGACCGTGGGCTCCCGTTCCTCCACGCGACGTACGTGCTCTCCGACGGGGAGACGCAGGCCCCGCGGGCGGTCCTCGACGGGACCGCCCTCACGGCCCTGCGGACCGCGGCGATGTCCGGCCTCGCGACGCGGTACCTCGCCCGCGCCGCGGCGCCTGGTCTGGTCCTCGTGGGGGCGGGCGCGCTCGCCCGCCCCCACGTCGAGGCGATGCGCGCGGTCCGTCCGATCGAGGAGGTCGTCGTCGTGACCCGGGGCCGGGCGCGCGGCGAGGCCCTCGTCGCCGACCTCGCCGCGGACGGCCTCGCCGCGCGCCTCGGGACGCCGGAGGATCTCGCGATCGCCGACGTCCTGTGCACCTGCACGACGAGCCCCACGCCGGTCGTCGACGGCGCGCGCCTCGCCGCCGGCGTCCACGTGAACGCCGTCGGCGCCTACACCGCGACGACGCGCGAACTCGACGGAGCCACCCTCGCCCGCGCGGAGGCGATCGTCGTCGAGACCGAGGAGATCCTGCGCGCCGAGTGCGGCGCCGTGCTCCTCGCGCTCGCCGAAGGCTCGATCCGCGACGAGGCCCGGGTCGTCGACCTCCGTCGCCTCCTCGACGGCGCGTCCCTGCGGACCTCCCCGTCGGCGATCACGGTGTTCCTCTCCTCGGGCGCCGCCTTCGAGGACCTCGTCGTCGCGACGGCCGCGGTCGCGGCGGCGGAGGGTGCCGCGTGACCGAGACCGCGGACGTCGTCGTCGTCGGCGGAGGCATCGTCGGCGCGAGCGCCGCGTACCACCTCGCGGCGGCGGGGGCGGGGCGCGTCGTCCTCCTCGAACGCTCGCCGCGGCTCGCGACGGGTTCGACGGGCGCGTGCGCCGGCGGCTTCCGCCTGCAGTTCTCGAGCGAGATCAACGTCCGGCTGTCCCTCGCGAGCGTGCCGATGATCACCGGGTTCTCCGACGCGCACGGAGTCCCCATCGACGTCGCGCAGGACGGGTACCTCTTCCTCCTGCGCCGCCCGGAGGACGTCGAGGCCTTCGCGGTCGCTGCGGCTCTCCAGCGACGCCTCGGCGTCCCCGTCGAGGAGCTCGACGGGGAAGCCGCCGCCGCGGTCGTTCCGGGGGTCGCGCGGGACGGCCTCCTCGGGGCCACGTACTGCCCCCTCGACGGCATCGCCGACCCCGCCGGGCTCACGGAGGGCTACGCGGCGATCGCGCGTCGGGCGGGCGCCGACCTCCGCACGGGGGTCGAGGTGACGTCGGTGCGCGTGACCGACGGCCACGTCCGCGGCGTCGGCACCGCGACCGGCGCGATCGATGCGCCGATCGTCATCGATGCTGCGGGCCCCTGGGGGGCGGTCGTCGCGGCGATGGCCGGCGTCACCCTGCCGCTCGAACCCGTGCCGCGCAACGTCGTGGTGACGTCGGCGTTCCCCGGCGCCCCGACGCGGCGGACGCTCGTCATCGACGCGGCGACGAGCTTCTACTTCCACCGGGAGGGTCCGGGGGTGCTCATGGGGATGGGCGATCCGGGCGAACGCGCGTCGTTCGACTGCACGCCGGACGCGACCTTCATCGAGGGGCCGCTCCTCGAGACCGCGCTTCGGGTCTTCCCACCGATCGAGCGCGCGGGCATCGCGCGCACGTGGGCGGGCCTCTACGAGATGACGCCCGACCGTCATCCGATCCTCGGGCCGGCGCCCGGCGTCGAGGGGTTCCTCCTCGCGAACGGGTTCAGCGGTCACGGGTTCCAGCACGCGCCGGTCGTCGGGAAGCTCCTCGCCGAGCTCGTCGTCGATGGTCGTGCGACGACCGTCGACATCGCCGGGCTCTCCGCATCGCGCTTCGCGTCGGGGGAGGTCGTCGTCGAGGGGCACGTGGTGTGACCCCGGCCTGTGCGCCAGCCTCGATACGGTCGGGGTCGAACGATCGGACGGAAGGGGAGGAGAGAGCGAGATGCCGGTGAACCCGGTCCTCATCGTCGTCGTGGTCCTCGTGATCGCGGGGATCGTGTACCTGGCGAACCGCCGCTGATCTCCGGTGCCGGGAGAGGGGGTCGAACCCTCACGGGCTTGCGCCCACGGGATTTTGAGTCCCGCGTGTCTGCCAGTTCCACCATCCCGGCCGCAGGTAGCCTAGCCGCGGCCCGATGGGCGCTCCGACGAGGACTCGGTAGGGGGATGCGGATGTCGGGGTCACGGGCCGCGCGGGCACTCGCCGTCGCGGTGCTCGCGACGCTCGCCGGGTCGTGCGCGCCGGGCCCCGAGCCCGGCGACGGTCCGACCCCGGTCGGTGATCCGATCGTGATCGCGTACCTCGCCCCGGCACCCGCGTACGACGCGCGGTACCTCGCGGCCTTCCGTGGCGCGGAGGTCGCGCTCGCGGTCGCCGCGCTCGAGGGCGTCGACGCCGCGATCGCCTGGGTGGAGGTCCCCGAGGACCTCGCGGGGTGGACGACGCCTGCCGCCGACGCCGCGATCGTCGCTCCGGGGACTCCTGCCGCCGTCGTCGAGGATCTCGCGGCGCGCCTCACCATGCCGGTCGCGAGTCTCGCGGGTGGACGGGCGGGGCCGGCGTGGCGTGCCCTCGCTGCCGGGGACGAGGCGGTCGCCTCCGCGATGCGCGACCTCGGCGGCGAGGCACCCTGCCTCCTCGCCGGCACGGGCGGCCACGGGCTCGCCACCGCGCTCCGCGCGCTCGGTGCGACGACCGCGCCGGCCCGCCTGGGGGCCGGCGCGGTCGTCCGCGAACCCACCTCGGCGGTCGGCTGCACCGCGATCCTGTGGACCGGAGCAGGCGACCCCGCGGTCGAGGTCCGCGCGGCGCGAGCGAGCGCCGACCTTTCCGACCTCCCGTTCGTCGCCGCCGAGGGCCTGCGCGACGGCGGGTTCGCCACATCCGCGCGCGTCGGCGGCCGGGGTGTCCTCGTCGTCACCGGCGCGACCGATCTCGCGGAACGCGTCGACCTCCGCAGCCGCCGCTACGTGCAGGACTACCAGGCGCAGGTCGGACGACCGCCCGCACCGTTCTCCGCCGAGGGGACGGACGCGGCGGACCTCCTCATGGCCGTCCTGCGCGCGGGCTGGCCGTCGACGTTCCCGGGGATCGCTCGGCGCTACGACCTCGCGTCGACCGCTGAACCGCCGGTCATCGTCGTGCGTCTCACGCGCGCGGGCTGGCGGGAGCGGTGACCCCCGCGACCCGCGCTCGCCTTGTGCGTCGCGGAGCACCCGGCCTATAGTCGCGGTCGTATCGGAGGGCAGGGGCCGGGCTACCCCGTCCCCCGGAAGGAGGAGACCGGATGAGCAGGTTCCGGATGCTCCGCCTGTTCGCGACCGTCTCGATCGTGGCGCTCGTCGCCGCGGCGTGCGGCGGATCGGGCGGCGAGAGCGGCGGCGAGGGCAGCGGCGGCGGGTCGACGGCCGAGGGCGTGTGCGCGTCCGTCGACACGGCCGGCACGGACCTCCTCGCGCAGATCTGCGCGGCGGGCACGATCACCGTCTCGACGGACCCCGCCTACCCGCCGCAGTCGTCCCTGAACGACGCGACGGGCGAGTACGAGGGCTTCGACATCGACGTCGCGACCGAGATCGCGAAGCGCCTCGGCGTCGAGATCGCGTGGGAGGCCCCGAGCTGGGATGTCCTCACCGCGGGGAACTGGAACGACCGGTGGGAGATGAGCGTCGGTTCGATGACCCCGACGAACGAGCGCCAGCAGGTCCTGTGGTTCACCGAGCCGTACTACTTCACCCCCGCGGTCGTCGTCGTGCCGGCGGACAGCACCGTCGCCGACCTCTCGACGGACCTCGATGGGATGCGGGTGGGCGTCTGCTCGGGATGCACGTACGAGTCGTACCTCGACAAGTCGCTCGCGATCGAGGGGTTCACCTTCGACTTCGTGATCGATGACGCGCAGATCTCCGGCTACGACACGGACACGACCGCCCTCCAGGACCTCGACCTCGGCCGTCTCGACGCGGTCATCACCTCGGTGACGACGGCGCAGGGCTGGATCGACGCGGGCTCCACCGCGAAGATCGTCGGGGACCCCGTCTTCTACGAGCCGCTCTCGGTCGCCCTCGACAAGAGCGCGACCGCGGACCCGGCGTCGCTCCTCGAGGCCGTGGACGGCATCCTCGCGGAGATGCACATGGACGGGACCCTCACGGCGTTCTCGCAGAAGTGGTACGGCATCGACCTCACGGTGCAGGTCTAACCGGGCACCGGGAGGACGACGGCATGGGCACGGAGGGGGCCGGGGCGACCCGGCCCCCTCTCGCGTCCGACGACGGCGGTCGACGCGAGCGATTCGCCCGCGCGGCGCTGCGCGTCCCGTTCGGCCTGAAGCTCGCGACGGTCTGGACAGCGATCCTCCTGCTCCTCGCGGCCTTCTTCGCTGCGGCCCGGTTCGACCTCCCGTGGATGCAGGACAAGTTCCTCTTCATCTTCGGGGGGCTCCGCTACACGCTCATCATCGCGGTCTCCGGCATCGCGATGGCCGTGATCCTCGCCCTCCTCGGCGCGCTCGGCCGACTCTCGGGTAACCCGATCGCCTACGGGATCGCGGGGTTCTACACGTCGTTCTTCCGGGGGACCCCGCTCATCGTCCAGATGTTCCTCATCTACCTCGCCCTCCCGCAGGTGGGCATCAACCTCACGGAGCAGTTCCCCGGACTGCCCCCGCAGCTCCGGGACTTCCTCACGCTCGAGGCGGCCGTCGCCGGGATCGTCGCCCTCGGGCTGAACTACGGGGCGTACATGACGGAGATCTTCCGCGCCGGCATCCAGGCGGTCGGGCACGGGCAGGGGGAGGCCGCGGAGGCCCTCGGGATGACGTACCGCCAGAAGATGCGGCGCGTCGTGCTCCCGCAGGCCTTCCGGGTCATCATCCCGCCGACCGGCAACGAGTTCATCGCGATGATGAAGGACACGGCCCTCGTGTCCTTCCTCGGGGCCTCGGCGGCGACCGCGGAGCTCTTCCGCCGCTCCCAGCTCGTCGGGAAGGCGTCGTTCAAGAACCTCGAGGCGTACATCGTCGCGGCGCTCCTCTACTGGGTCCTCACCGCGATCTTCAGCCACTTCCAGGGCCGGCTCGAGAAGCGCCTGTCGAAGGGCTACACCCGCGCGATCGAGCCCGTCGAGGCGATCCCGCACTGATGACCGAGCCCGTCGTCCGCATCGAGCACCTCACGAAGCGCTTCGGGCACCTCGAGGTGCTGAAGGACGTGAGCATGGAGGTCGGTCGCGGGGAGGTCGTCGTGATCTTCGGACGGTCCGGCTCGGGGAAGTCGACGCTCCTCCGGTGCGTGAACTTCCTCGAGGATCCGTCCTCCGGCACGATCGAGGTGTCGGGGATCCGTCTCGAGGGCGGAGATCGGACGCGCTTCAAGATGGAGCAGATCCGGCAGCTCCGGATGCGCTGCGGCATGGTCTTCCAGCAGTTCAACCTCTTCCCGCACATGACGGCGCTCGAGAACGTCATGGAGGGCCCCGTCACCGTGAAGGGACGCGACCCGGACGAGGTGCGGCCCTTCGCCCTCGAGCTCCTCGACCGCGTCGGGCTCGGCGCGAAGGCCGACGAGCACCCGATCCGTCTCTCCGGAGGTCAGCAGCAGCGCGTCGCGATCGCCCGCTCGCTCGCGATGGAGCCGGAGGTCATGCTGTTCGACGAACCGACGTCCGCCCTGGACCCGGAGCTCATCGGCGAGGTGCTGAACGTCATGCGCTCGCTCGCCACGGAGTTCCACATGACGATGATGGTCGTCACCCACGAGATGGGCTTCGCCCGCGAGGTCGCGAACCGCATGGCGTTCTTCCACGAGGGCGTGATCCGCGAGGAGGGCACGCCGGACGAGCTCTTCGCCTCGACCGACCGCGAGGCCCGGCGCTTCCTCGACGCGGTCCTGTAGCGCGGCGGGCGGGTCGCGGGGCGCCGCCCCGGGGATGCGAACGGCGGGGCCGGGGGGCCGCCGGGGGCGGGGCCCCCCGGCCCCCCCGCCGGGCGGGCCCGGGGGGCCCCCCGGCCCCCCCAGCCGGGGCCC
>JBJTIF010000075.1:0-14926 GCA_046094825.1 Actinomycetota bacterium | reverse complement strand
GCACGCTCCTTCGCGACGAGTTCCTCGCGAGCGGCGGCGGAGAACGCGTCGATCGGCGGGTGGCGGGTCTTCTGGTCCGTGGCGGCGTCCGCGCGCGCGGCGTCGGGGGTGAGGGCGCGGCGGGGGGGCGGCGATCCCCGGGGGCCCCACCATCGCCCCCGGCCCCACGAGCGCGTCGTACTCCTCCGCGGTGAGGTACCCGAGGCGCACCGCGACCTCGCGGAGCGTCGAACCCTCGTGGTGCGCCGTCTTCGCGATCTCCGCGGCGCGGTCGTAGCCGATGCGCGGCGCGAGCGCCGTGACGAGCATGAGCGAACGCGACACGAGGTCGGCGATCCGCGCCCGGTCCGCGTCGAGCCCCTCGACGCAGAACTCCCGGAACGTCGCGCACGCGTCGCCGAGGATCTCCACGGAGTGGAGGAAGTTGCGGATCAGGACCGGCTTGAAGACGTTGAGCTCGAAGTTGCCCTGCGATCCCGCGATCGCGATCGCGGCGTCGTTGCCGAGGACCTGGACGCAGACCATCGTCATCGCCTCGGACTGCGTCGGGTTCACCTTCCCCGGCATGATCGACGAACCGGGTTCGTTCTCCGGCAGCACGAGCTCGCCGAGGCCGCTCCGCGGACCCGACCCGAGCCACCGGATGTCGTTCGCGATCTTCATGAGCGAGACCGCGAGCGTGCGCACCGCGCCGTGCGCCATGACGACCGCGTCGTGCGCGGCGAGGGCCGCGAACGGGTTCGCCGCGGCGACGAACGGCAGCCCGGTCTGCCGCGCGATCTCCGCCGCAGCCTCCTGCCCGAACCCCTTCGGGGCGTTCAGCCCCGTACCGACGGCCGTACCGCCGATCGCGAGCTCGTAGAGCCCGGGGAGCACGGCGTCGAGGCGGCCGAGACCCGCGTCGAGCTGCGCGACGTAGCCGGAGAACTCCTGGCCGAGCGTGAGTGGCACCGCGTCCTGGAGGTGCGTGCGTCCGATCTTCACGACGTCGTCGAACGCCCGCGCCTTCGCGTCGAGCGCGTCGCGGAGCGCGCGGACCTTCGGGACGAGGCCTTCGACGACGGCCTTGGCCGCGGCGACGTGCATCGCGGTCGGGAACGTGTCGTTCGAGGACTGCGACATGTTCACGTGGTCGTTCGGGTGGACGGGCCGCTTGCTCCCCATCTCGCCACCGAGGCGCTCGATCGCGCGGTTGGAGATGACCTCGTTCGCGTTCATGTTCGACTGCGTGCCCGACCCCGTCTGCCACGTCGACAGCGGGAAGTGGGCGTCGAGGTCGCCCGCGATCACCTCGTCCGCGACGGCGACGATCGCGTCGGCGACGTCCTTCGGGAGCCGGCCGGAGCGCGCGTTCACGATCGCGCAGGCCTTCTTCAGGATGCCGAACGCGCGGATCACCGGCAGCGGCATCGGGTCGTCGCCGATCGGGAAGTGGTGGAGCGAGCGCTGGGTCTGCGCGCCCCAGTACCGATCCGCAGGGACCTCGATCGTCCCCATGCTGTCCGATTCGACCCGCACCCCGACCATCGCAACCCTCCGCCGCCCGGGCCCCCGCCCGCTCGCGATCGGCGGCATCCGCCGCCCTCCGCAGTATGGCCCCGGACGGGACGTAGCGCAGCTTGGTAGCGCGCAGCGTTCGGGACGCTGAGGTCGCGGGTTCGAATCCCGCCGTCCCGACAGACCTCATCCGGCGTGTTTGACGCGCCGGAACCCGCCTCGGTAGCCTCGGCGTGGCCGTTCCCGGGGTCCGGACGGATCCGGACGGGACCGAGGCCACCTCCTCCGATGCGAACGACGATGCTCGGCACCCCGGCACGGCGCGCGGCCCGGTGGGCGGTCGCTCTCCTCCTCGTGCTCGCCACCGGCCTCTCGGCGCTCCCCTCCGCGGCGGCCCCGTCGGCCGGCGAGGTCGCGGCCGCGAAGCGCGAGCTCGACCGCCTGAACGAGCGGCTCATCCTCTACGTCGAGCAGTACAACCAGGCGCGGATCGCCCTGCGGAAGGTGCTCGACCGGCTCGCGGAGACGCGCGTCGCGCGCACCGAGGCGCTCGCGGAGATGACGTCGGCCGAGAAGGCGCTCAACCGCAACGCCGCACGCGCGTACCAGTCGGTCGGCACGCAGCTCATGTCGCTGTTCGACGCGACCTCCCTGAACGACTTCGCGGACCGACTCGAGTTCATCGGCAACATCGCGCAGGCCGACGCCGATCTCGCGATCCGCGCCGAACGCGCCCGCGACCGCGCGGTGTGGACGGCCGAGCAGCTCCGGCAGGCCGCCGAGGAACGGCGCAAGGTCCTCGACGAGATCGGCCGCAAGAAGGACGAGATCCGCAACGCCGTCGGTCAGGCGCGGAGCCTCTACGCGCGGATGAACGCGCAGTTCCAGGACGCGGTCCGTTCGCCCGTCGGTGCGGTGAGCCCGCCGCGCGCGACGACCGCGCAGGCGCAGACCGCGATCGACGCGGCCTTCTCCGTCCGCGGCGTCCGCTACGTCTTCGCGGCGGCGAGCCCCTCGTACGGGTTCGACTGCTCGGGGCTCACGATGTACGCGTGGGGGAAGGCCGGGGTCTACCTCCCGCACTCGTCCGCGATGCAGTACGCGGTGCTCCCGCACATCTCGCGCTCGGAGCTGCGGCCCGGCGACCTGCTCTTCTTCTACTCGCCGATCAGCCACGTCGGGATGTACCTCACGCCGACGACGATGATCGACGCGAACCATCCCGGCGACGTCGTGAACGTGCGCCCGATCAACTGGGGGAACTTCGTGGGGGCCGCCCGCCCCTAGGCCGTCTCGGGCGACCCGACGACGGGGCGACGCGCGCCGAGTCGGCCGAGGGCGACGAGCCCCGTGACGACCGCGGCCACCGCGCCGAACGCCACGGCCTCGCGCGGACCGAGGTGCTCCGCGAGCGCCCCCGTGATCGGCGCCCCGATCGGGGTTCCCCCGAGGAACACGATCGCGTAGATCGCCATGACCCTGCCCCGCATGTCGGGCCGGGCGGCGAGCTGCAGCCCCGTGTTGCCCGTGATCATGAAGGCCATCGACACGACGCCGAACACGACGACGACGACGTGCGCGACGGCGAGCGACGGCGAGACGGCGAGGAGCCCCTGCGCGAGACCGAACGCGACCGCCCCCCACGCGAGCCGTCGGGGGTTCGGGTCGCGGACGCGGGCCATCGCGAGTGCGCCGAGGAACGACCCGAGCCCGTAGAGCGACAGCAGCCCCCCGTACGTGCCGACGCCACCGCCGAAGGTGCGCTCGGCGAGGAGCGGCATCGTGACCGAGAAGTTGAACGAGAGCGTGAACAGCGCCGCCATGACGACGATCGGGATCCAGAGCGTCGCGTCCGCGCGGACGTACGCGAGCGTCTGCCGCAGGCTCTCCCGCGCGGCGGTCGGCGCGGCGCGGAGCTCCTCGTGCCGCATCGCGACGAGGGCGGCGATCGCGGCGAGGTAGGAGATCCCGTTCAGGAGGAAGCACCACGCGAGACCCACGCCCGCGATGAGCACCGCCGCGACCGCGGGGCCGATGATCCGCGACCCGGTCATCACCGCGGAGTTCAGGCTCACCGCGTTCGCGAGGTGCCCCTCCTCGACCATCTCGGCGTAGAAGCTCTGCCGTGTCGGGGTGTCGATCGCGGAGACGGTCCCCGACAGGAACGACAGCACGTAGACCATCCAGAGCTCCACGAGACCGGTGTCGACGAGCGCCCACAGCACGAGCGCGAGGACGCCGAGCAGGGCGTTCGTCGCGATGAGGAGCCGGCGGCGATCGCGGAGGTCGGCGAGCGACCCTCCCCAGAAGCCGAAGAGGAGCATCGGCAGGAACGTGAGGCCCGTGTCGATCCCGAGCGCGACACCGCTCGAGGTGAGCCGGAGCACGAGCCAGGCCGCGGCGACCTGCTGGACCCACGTCCCCGTCGCCGAGACGAGCTGCCCGGCGAAGAAGAGCCGGAAGTTGCGGGAGTGCAACGACGCGAAGGTCTCGCGGACGCGCGTGGCGAACGGGGTCACGCGCTCACGATACGCGGTGCGATCGTAAGCGCCGGCGTCAGAGGATGCGACGTCGCTCGCGCGGCGCGTACACGGCCCGGACACGACCGAGGAGCGCACGGGTGCGAACCGGGCCGAAGTGACGGCTGTCGGTCGACGCGCGCGGCTCGTCGCCCTCGACCCAGAACTCCCCCGGTCCGAGCACCCGCCCATCGGGCGCGAGGTCGCCGGGGACGGAGATGACGCGCTTCACCATCTCGAACCCGGGCTGGTCGGGGTGCTCGACGACCACGACGTCGCCGCGCCGGACGCGGCCGCCCGCGGTCGCGATCGCCCAGTCACCCGGCTCGAGCGTCGGCTCCATCGACGGACCGTGCACCTCGACGCGGAAGGGGCGTAGACGCAGGGCCGCCGCGCCGAGACCGACGAGCAGGCCGACGACCGCCCACAGGCCCCCACGGGGGCGTTGGTAGGCTGTCGCGGAAGGTTCCCGAGAAGGAGGTTCCATGCGGCTCGCAGACATCCTGAAGCCGAAGCGTACCGTCCACGCCCACTGCGACCTCCCCTGCGGCGTCTACGACCCCGCGCAGGCTCGCATCGAGGCGGAGTCGGTGAAGGCCTGCCAGGAGAAGTACCAGGGCAGCGACGACCCGGTGTTCAAGGCCCGGGCGGTGCAGATCAAGGAGGAGCGGGCGGAGCTCGTGAAGCACCACCTGTGGGTGCTGTGGACCGACTACTTCAAGCCGGACCACCTCGCGAAGCACCCGCAGCTCCACGAGCTCTTCTGGAACGCGACGAAGGAGGCCGGGCTCGCGAAGAAGTCCCTCGACCCGGCCCAGGGCCAGAAGCTCGTCGACCAGATCAAGGAGATCGACACGATCTTCTGGGAGACGAAGAAGGCCTAGTCCACCTCCGATCGGCCCGACCCCGTGCCGTGTCCGGCGTTGTGTCAGGACACAAGTCCCCTCGCGTACGGGACCACCGGCCTCTATCCGCTACCTTACGGACCGCTAGACTGCGAACCGAAGACAACTGGTGATCTCGACCCTGGGGGGCAGAGATGCGCACGACAGGTAACGCACGGACCCGCGCTGCGGCTCGGGCGATCGGCATCCTCACATCGGCGGCGCTCGTGTTCGGCGCGATGCCCGCCGCGTTCGCGGACACCCCGGTGACCGTGACGGTCGGGATCCAAGACAAGACCTACGACGGGACGGACGCGGCCACGATCACGGGGTGCACGGTGGACTCCGGCGTGACCGCGCCCGACTCGGTCACGTGCAACTACTCCGTCGCGACCGCGACGTTCGCCGACGCGAACGTCGGGAACGCCATCTCGGTCAACGTGTCCGGGCTCACCCTCGATACGGATGGCGGGAACACGGTCACGGACTACGTGATCGGGACCGTCAACGCCAGTGGCAACATCCTCAAGGCCACGCTCACCGCGGTCCTCACCGCAGATGACAAGACCTACGACGGGACGGACGCGGCGGACGCCACGTGCAGCGTGGCCGCGGACCCCGATCTCGTGGGGGCCGACGCCGCCAACGTCGCCTGCGACGTCGACAGCGCGACGTTCGCCGACGCGAACGTCGGGAACGTCAAGACCGTGAACTCGACGGTCTCGCTCTCCGGAACGAAGAGCGGCAACTACCAGCTCGCGAGCGCGACCCCGAGCGATACCGCGAACATCACGTCCGACGTGGCGGTCGCCTACACGGGAGACACGTACCTCGTGACCTCCTCCACGGTCACGGCGAACCTCGCGGCGCTCCTGACCGCGGAGTCCTCCATCTGCCTCCTCGACGACACGGGCGACATCGCCTTCGCGGTCGAAGACGTGCTCGAGAACCCCGTCACCGTCGGATCGGTCTCCTACCCGACCGCGACGACGGCGACCGCGGCGATCACCGTCGGCCCCGGGATCTACACGGTCGAGGTGACCTACGGGTCGAGCGACCCCAACTGCGCATCCGCCTCCGACGCCGCGGTGCTCACGGTCGTCAGCGCGGGCGGCGCGGCGAACGGCGGAGGTTGGTACCGCAAGTCCGCCTTCACGGGCGAGGGCTCGTCCCGCGCCAACTTCGGGTTCGTCCTGAATAAGACGTACTCGGGGACCGGACGCAACAAGACGTGGAGCGGGTACAAGGGTCAGTTCGTCTGGGTGACGGGCGCCGGATGGCGTATCAAGGCGGCGCTCGCCGGCGGCACGAACTACGTCGGGACCTTCACCTGCCCCGCGGGCGTGGGTGCGACCGGCTCGGCACCCGTCTGTGCGGCCTTCCAGGCGACCGGCCGCCTCGAGCAGTGGGACGCGACGCTGAACGGTGGGCTCGGTGACTGGGCCTACGTCGAGGACGTGACGTTCACCGTCACCGTCTACGACGGCGGCACGGTCACCGTCTGCAAGCGGAAGGCCTGCTCGAAGACCGAGGTCGCCGACTGGTTCGGCATCGAGGTCGTCGGCTACACCTTCGCCGAGCTGCCGGAGACCGGGCCCGTGACGCTTGTCCCCTCGGGCGGCAAGGGGAGCATCAAGGCCACCCTGTAGTCCGATCCGAACGCGAACGAGGGGCGGGGCGCCGCAGGCGCCCCGCCCCTTCCGCTTTCCGATCAGGCGAAGAGCCGCTCGGCCTCCTCGCGGGAGAACGCGCGGAGCGTCTCCGAGATGACGTTGCCGTCCTTCGCGATCGCGCCCATGAAGCGCACCATCGCCTCATCGTCCGGGAACTCCGCGAGGACGATGAAGTCGTACTGCCCCATCGTGTAGACGATCTCGAAGGTCCCCCCGAGCGACGTCGCGAGGTCGCCCGCGTGCGCCGCACGCTTCGGTGCCTCGCCCGCGGAACGCCGGCCGGCGTCGGTCCATCGGCACAGCGAGATGTACCTGGCCATCTCCCCTCCTCCCCGCCAGCGACGGGCGCGCGGCGGAGGGCGAGACTCCACCCGTGGTGGGCGAACGGTCAAGGCAGGGGTGGCGCGGTCGCCCGTAGCATGGGCCTCCATGCGGGACGTCGGCCTCGTCGGGAAGCCCTTCGCGGGCAAGTCCACGCTCTTCACCGCGCTCACCCGGAGCGGATCGGCGGGTGGCCAGGCGAACGTCGCGGTCGTCCCGGTCCCCGATGCCCGGCTCGACGTCCTCACGGAGATCGAGCGGTCGAAGAAGACCGTCCCCGCGCAGGTCCGCTTCGTCGACGTCCCCGGCGGCACGTCCTCGGCGCAGGGCGTCGCGAAGCTCCGGGAGGTCGACGCGCTCGCGATCGTCGTGCGGTGCTTCGGACCGGACGCGAAGCCCGCGGCCGAGCTCCGCGACGTCGAGGCCGATCTCGTCCTCGCCGACCTCGCGGTCATCGAGCCCGCGTTGGAGAAGGCGGAGAAGCGCGCGAAGGGCAAGGCGAACGATGAGACGGCCGCGCTCGCCCGCGCGAAGGACGCGCTCGCGGCGGAGACGCCGCTCCGCGACGCGGGCCTCGCGGAGGAGGACCTCGTCCACCTCCGAGGGATCGCGCCGCTCACGCTGAAGCCGGTCGTCGTCGTCGCGAACCTCGAGGAGGGCGCGACGGTCCCCGCCGACCTGCCGGCGGGGACCGTCGGCGTGTCGGCCGCGATCGAGGCGGAGACGGCCGAGATGGAACCCGAGGAGGCGCGGGCGCTCCTCGAGGAGTTCGGGGTCATCGAGCGCGGCCTCCCCCGGGTCATCTCCGCGTGCTACCGCGCGCTCGACCTCATCACGTTCCTCACGACCGGCGAGGACGAGACGCGCGCATGGGAGGTCCGACGCGGCGCGAAGGCGCCCGAGGCCGCCGGCGCGATCCACAGCGACCTCGAGCGGGGCTTCATCCGCGCGGAGGTCATCGGCTACGACCAGCTCGTCGAGGACGGCTCGATGGACGCCGCGAAGGCGAAGGGGCACCTCCGGATGGAGGGCAAGGAGTACGTCGTCGCCGAGGGCGACATCCTCCAGGGGCGTTTCGCGGTATGCGCGCGGGTACGGGGGTTCGCGAGCGACGCGCCGCGCCGCTCGCGAACCCGCTCGTCTGGGTCGTCGGGATCCTCGGGATCGCCTTCGTCGGACTCCCGCTCCTCGGCCTCGTCACCGAGGCACCGTGGCCGCGCTGGGGAGCGCTCGTCGCATCCCCCGTGGCGCGCGAGGCGCTCCGGCTCTCGTTCGTGATCCCGCTCGCGGCAGCGGCGCTCGCCTTCGCGATCGGGGCACCGGTCGGGCGCGTCCTCGCGTCGCGCTTCCCCGGACGGGGACTCGTCCGCTCCCTCGTCGTCCTGCCGATCGTCCTGCCGCCGGTCGTCGGCGGCATGGCGCTCCTCGCCGCGCTCGGCCCCGACGGGCTCCTCGGTCCGGTCCTCGCCGACGCGGGCATCGCCCTCGCCGGGAAGACGACCGGCGCGATCCTCGCGGGGGCGTTCGTCGCGTTCCCGCTCGTCGTCCTCGCTGCCGAGTCGGGCTTCCGCTCGCTCGACCCGGCGATCGAGGAGGCCGCGGCGACGCTCGGCGCCTCGCGCTGGTACGCGTTCCGCCGGATCGCGCTCCCCGCGCTCCGGCCGCAGTTCCTCGCCGCGGGGACGCTCGCCTGGGCGCGCGCGCTCGGGGAGTTCGGCGCGACCGCGACGTTCGCGGGGACGGTCCCGGGGAAGACCGCCACGCTGCCGCTCACGATCTACGCGGTGAAGGACGCCGACCCCGGCGCGGCGGTCGCGCTCTCGCTGCTCCTCGTGCTCGTCTCCGTCGTCGTCCTCGTGACCCTCCGCGACCGGATCCTCGCGCGATGAGCCTCCTCGTCGACGCGGGCGTCGTCCTCGAGGGCTTCACGCTCGACGTGTCGCTCGCGCTCCCCGAGGGCGAGACGATCGCGGTCGTCGGCCCGAACGGCGCGGGGAAGTCCACGCTCGTCGCGCTCCTCGCGGGGCTCATCCGCGCCGACCGCGGTTCGATCCGGCTCGCGGATCGCACGCTCGACGACGACGATCGCCACGTCCCGCCGCACCGGCGCAACGTCGGCGTCGCGTTCCAGGACCGACGGCTCTTCCCCTCGCTCACCGCGCTCGAGAACGTGGCGTTCCCGCTCCGCGCACGGGGGATACGCGCCGACGACGCCCGCGAGCGCGCCCGCGCCGTCCTCGGTCGGATGGGCGTCTCGGACCGCGCGGACGCGCTCCCCGCGACGCTCTCCGGCGGCGAGCAGCAACGCGTCGCGCTCGCCCGTGCGCTCGTCGGCGAGCCCGACCTCCTCCTCCTCGACGAACCGCTCGCCGCGATCGACGTCCGCGCCCGCGCCGAGCTGCGCGATCTGCTCGTCCGCGAGCTCGCGGGGTTCCCCGGCGTCCGCCTCCTCGTCTCGCACGACCCCGTCGACGCGATGACGCTCGCCGACGGCGTCGTCGTCCTCGAGGGCGGGCGCGTCGTCCAGGTCGGGACCCCGGAGGAGATCCGCGACGCCCCCGCGTCGGCATGGGCGGCCGAGTTCGTCGGCCTGAACCGGTTCCGCGGACGCCTCGAGCCGCTCGAGGCGGGTGCCGGCCGCATCCTCACCGACGACGGTGGCGAGGTCGTCGTCGCGTGGCCCGGCGACCTGCCGCGCCGCGCCGTCGACGGCGTCATCGCGCTCCTCCGCCCCTCCGACGTCGCGCTCTCGCTCACCGCCCCGACGTCGGGGAGCGCCCGGAACATGCTCCGCGGGACGATCGCGGGCATGGCGCTCGAGGGCGAACGCGCGCGGATCCGTATCGACACCCGCCCCTCCCTCGTCGCGGAGATCACGCTCGGGAGCGTCGAGCGCCTGCGGCTCACCGAGGGCGCGGAGGTCTGGGTCTCGTTCAAGGCGGTCGAACCCCGCCTCCTCGTCGAGGGTTCCTGAGCCCCTCCGAGGGCGACGCGCGCGGACTCCGTCGGCGGCGTATCGTCCCCCCAGGTTGCGGAGAGGGAGGGGAACCATGCGGAGGACGTCCCTGCGGCTCGCGGCACCGCTCGCGGTCGCGATGGTCATCACCGGGCTCGCGCCTGCGGCATCGGCGCGGATGCTCGCGCCCGAGGCGTGCGCGGGTGGCTCCATCGCGCGCATCAGCGCGGACGGCTACGGCCTCGTCGAGGAGCCGATGCGCATCCCGCGCGTCGACCCGGTGAACAAGGCGCTGCAGTCGTTCAAGAAGGCGGGCACCCTCACCGACTTCGAGGCGCGCGCCGCGAAGGCGGACAGGACGATCGACGTCTACTTCCACAAGATCGTGGGGCCGAACGGCGAGGGCGACGTGCCGGACTCGTGGATCACCGCGCAGATCGCCATCTTGAACTCCGCCTACGCCGGCGCGGACACCGCGACGGGAGGGACCCGCCCCGCCGGTCGCGCCGCGAAGACGGGCTTCACCTTCGTCCTCAAGGGGATCACCGAGAGCGTGAACGGCGGCTGGTTCAACCTCTCGCCGGGCACGGCGGCGGAGCAGGCGATGAAGCAGTCGCTCCGCGTCGGCGGCCGCAACGTCCTGAACATCTACAGCGCGAAGCTCACGCAGTTCCTGCTCGGATGGGCGACGTTCCCCTGGTGGTACGACGAGGACCCCGCCTACGAGGCGACGGAGTACGACGGCGTCGTCCTCCACTACGAGAGCCTGCCGGGCGGCGGATTCTCGAACTACAACCTCGGCGACACCGGGACCCACGAGGTGGGCCACTGGCTCGGGCTGTACCACACGTTCCAGGGCGGGTGCGCGGGTGGCGACCTCGTGAGCGACACGGCGCCGGAGGCCTCGCCGGCGTTCGCCTGTCCGACCGGACGGGACACCTGCGCCGGTGGCGGCGTGGACCCGATCCACAACTTCATGGACTACACGTACGACTCGTGCATGTACCAGTTCACGAAGGGGCAGGCGACGCGGATGGCGGAGGCCTGGCTCCTGTACCGCCTCGCCTAGCGCCGCCCCCGGCGCCACCCGCACGTCCCGCGCTATCATCCGGCGCCATGGCGACCTCCTACGACCCGAAGACCGCGCTCATCGTCGTCGACGTCCAGAACGACTTCGCGAGCCCCGATGGCGGCCTGTCCGTTCGGGACGGTGAAGCGGTCATCCCGGTCGTGAACGCCGAGATCGCGAAGGCGAAGGCGGCGGGCGCGTTCGTCGCGTACACCGCGGACTGGCACCCGGAGACGACGCCGCACTTCCAGAAGGACGGCGGGATCTGGCCGGTCCACTGCGTCGGCGACACGTGGGGATCCGAGCTCCACCCCGACCTCGTCGTCGACGGCCCCGTCGTCCGCAAGGGCGTCCACGGGGAGGATGGGTACTCGGGCTTCTCGACCCGCGACCCGCAGACGGGCGCCGAGGGCAAGACCGAACTCGCGGGCCTCCTGCGCGATCGCGGGATCACGACGCTCGTCGTGTGCGGCCTCGCGACGGACTACTGCGTGAAGGCCACCGCCCTCGACGGCATCGCCGAGGGCTTCGCGGTCTCGCTCCTCACGAGCGCGGCGCGCTCCGTCGACCTCCAGCCGGGCGACGGTGACCGTGCGCTCGACGAGGTGCGCGCGGCCGGCGGCACGATCCTCTAGGCGACCGCCGCCTACGGCGCGACGCGCGCCGCCTGCGTCGCCCGGCGCTCCCGGCGCTCCGCGAGGGCGCGCAGCAGGACCGGACGCAGCCGCACCGCGACGACCGCGATCGCGATGACGAGGATCTGCGCGACCACCGACGAGATCGCGAACTGCATGATCGAGAGCGATCCGCCGAGCACGACCGCGGCGACGACGAGCCCGCGGAGCGATCCCTGACCGCCGAGGATCACGACGAGGAACGCGTTCACGAGGAAGAGCAGCCCGTACTGCGGGTCGAGCGTGTTCAGCGGCGCGAGGACGGCACCGGCGAACGCCGTCATCCCCGCGCCGACCGCGAAGAGGGCGGCCCGGGTCGGCCCGACCTTGATGCCCATCGCGGCCGCGAGGACGGGGTTGCGCACCGTCGCCCGCGCGCGCAGACCGAACGGCGTTCCCTGGAGCATCCACCGGACCCCGGCGACGAGCGCGATCGTCACGAGGACGACGACGAGCCGCCAGTACGGGACGTTCAGGCCGAGGACGAGGAACGACCCCCCGATCGGGTCATCGAGGCTCCTCGGGTTCGCGGTGTAGAGCAGCTGGATGACCTGTCGGATGATCACGGAGAGGCCGAACGTCGCGAGGAGCGAGTCGAGCGGCCGTTCGTAGAGCACGCGGAGGACGCCGCGTTCGACCGCGACCCCGACGATCGCGCCGACGAGGGGGGCGACGAGCATCCCGACGAGCGAGCTCCCGGTGCGCTGCTGGATCTCGAAGGCGGTGTAGGCGCCGAGGAGCAGGAACTCCCCGTGCATGAGGTTCACGACGTTCAGGAGCCCGAACGTGAAGTGGAGCCCGAGCGAGATGAGCACGAACACCGCGATGAGGACGACGACGTTGAACGAATCGGTCGGCAGGAACCCGAAGGCCGCGCCGAGCACCGCGCCGCTCACAGCGAGAGCCTCCGCTCGAGGACACCCTGCGCGTGGAGGTCTGCGACCGGACCGGATTCGACGATGTCGCCGTGCTCGAGGACGTAGCCGCGCGTCCCGACGGCGACCGCCGTGTCGACGTTCTGCTCGACGAGGAGGACCGCGGAGGTCTCCGCGAGCGTCCGGATCGCGGGCAGGAGCGCGGCGACGGTGACGGGCGCGACGCCCTCCGTCGGCTCGTCCATGAGCACGACCTTCGGGGCGAGCGCGTACGCCATGCCGATCCCGAGCATCTTCCGCTCCCCGCCGGAGAGCGTCTGCGCCTCCTGCGCGAGGCGCTCACCGATGACCGGGAACAGGCTCGCGGCCTTCTCCAGCCCGGCCGCGTACCCGGCCTCCCCGAAGGCGAGGCGCAGGTGCTCGGCGACGGTGAACCCCGGGAACACCGCCTCCTCCTGCGGGACCCAGAACATCCCGAGGTGGTTCAGCCGCGACGTCCGGACGTCGGTCACGTCCTCCCCGTCGAGGACGACCCGACCCGTCTTCGGGAGCACGCTCATGAGCGCCTTCAGGAGCGTCGTCTTGCCCGCCCCGTTGCGGCCCATGAGGCAGGCGACCTCGCCCTGCGCGAGCTCGAACGACACCTCGCGCAGGACGACGGACGCGCCGTAGCCGGCGTGGAGGTCCTCGACGCGGAGCACCGCGCTCACGCGTGCCTCCCGAGGTACGACCGCTGGACGTCGGGGTTCGCCTGGACCTCGGCGATCGTGCCGTCGGCGAGGATCGCGCCGCGGTGCATGACCGTCACCCGGTCGCTCACGAGCTCGATGAACTCGATGTTGTGCTCGACGACGACCATCGCGTCGGCGGCGCGCGAGGCCTGGAGCTCGCGGAGGAGCGCGGCGGTGCGGCGGCTCTCCGCGCGCGTCATCCCGGAGGTCGGTTCGTCGAGGAGGAGCAGCTGCGGCTTCGTGAGCAGCACCATCCCGATCTCGAGCCACTGCTGCTCGCCGTGGGAGAGGTGCCGCGCGCGGCGGTTCCGCGATGCGGTGAGCTCGATGAGGCCGAGGACCCGCTCGACCTCGGACCGATCGACCGCCGGTCGCCTCCCCTCGCGCTTCGGGAGGATCCCGAGGAGGAGGTTCTCCTCGACGGTGAGGTCGCCGAAGACGCTCGTCACCTGGAACTTCAGCCCCATCCCGAGCCGCGCGCGCCGGAACGCGGGGAGCGCCGTGACGTCGTGGTCGCCGAAGCGGATCGTCCCCTCGTCGGGGATCAGGCGTCCGTAGATGAGGTGGAGGAGCGTGCTCTTGCCCGCGCCGTTCGCGCCGATCAGCCCGCGCAGCTCGCCCGCCTCGAGCCGGAACGACACGTCGTGCACCGCGGTGAACCCGCGGAAGGTCTTCGTGAGGCCCTCGATCGCGAGCACGCTCACGTCTTCCGCCCCCGATCGAGGAACCCGAAGAGCCCGGCGGGCAGCAGGACGATGATCGCGACGAGGATGACCCCGACGACGACGAGCCACGTGTCGAGGAACGTCCCGGAGAGCTCGGCGGTGAGGTACGGGAGGAGGATCGCCCCGATGACCGGGCCGAGGAGCGTCCCGCGGCCGCCGAGGACGACCCACAGGAGGACGAGCGTCGAGGCCGACACGCCGACGGCGCTCGGCGAGACGATGCCCTGCCGGGTGAAGAAGATCGCCCCCGCGAGCGCGGCGACCGCGGCCGACAGGACGAACGCCCGGCGCTTCACGCCGGGGACGGAGTAGCCGAGGAGTTCGACCCGGTCCTCGTTGTCGCGGATCCCGCGCAGGACGAGCCCGGTGCGCGATGCGAGGAACCACCGGAACCCCGCGTACGTGAGGACGAGGATCGCCGCGGCGAGCGCGTAGAACGGACGACCCGACTGGAGGTTCAGGCCGCCGAGCCCGAGGCTCTCGGTCATGAGGATCCCGTTCTGGCCTCCGGTGACCTCGCCGCCGGCGTTCGCGACCCGCTGGCCGACGACGGCGACCGCGAGCGTCACGACCGCGAATTCGACCCCGCGGAGAGCGCCCCGGCCGGAGAACACGAACCACGACATCGCGAACGCGAAGGCGGCCACGAGCGCGACGGCGAGGACGACCGCGACGGGGAGCCCGACGGGCAGGAAGAGGAACTCGCGCGTCGTGAGGATGCCGATGAGGTAGCCGCCCGCGCCGAAGAAGAACGCGTGGCCGAACGTGAAGAGGCCGCCGTAGCCCCAGATGAGGTCGACGGAGAGCGCGAAGACCGCGTAGAGGAGGTACCGCCCGACGCGGTCGATGACGAAGAGGTCCTGCGAGACGAGCGGGAAGGCGACGAGCGCCGCGAGGAGGAGCACCTCCACCGCCCGACGGGCGGACGGGGTGGGGGGGGCGCCGGGGGCGGCACCCACGCACCCCCGGCCGGCGGCGGGAGGGGGGTCCGGCGCGGGGGGG
>JBJTIF010000074.1:0-21915 GCA_046094825.1 Actinomycetota bacterium | reverse complement strand
GCGCGCTCGCGGCGGCCGGCGGACGGCTCATCGTCCGCCGCGGCGACCCCGCGTCGGTCGCCGTCGAGGTCGCGGAGCCCCTCGAGGAGGAAGCGCGCGCGGTTGCGGCTCGTGCCGAGGAGTCGCTCGTCGAGGACGAAGAGCGGGACGACCTCACCCGCGCGGGCGGCGTCGTGGAGCGCGGGATGGTCGCGGGGGCCGAAGGCTTCGTCCGGCAGCTCTGCTGGCGCGACTTCTTCGGGCAGCTCCTCGCGAGCGACCCCGCGTCGGTCGCCGTCGAGGTCGCGCGCGAGGTCGGCGCCGAGCGCCTCGCGGTCACGGCCGACGTCTCGGCGACCGCGCGGCGCCGCGAGGCCGCCCTCCACGAGCTCGGCGCGGCGGCGGGTGTGGCCGTCCGCGCGTTCGCGGGCAACGCGGTCGTCGAACCCGGTGACGTCGCGCCGGCCGGAGGCGAGGGCTACCGCGTCTTCACGCCGTACTTCCGCGCCTGGTCGGTCGGTCCGCGCCGACCGGTGCTGCCCGCACCGCCGCGCGTCGCGCTGCCCGAAGGCCTCGCATCCGACCCGATCCCCGACCCGGCCGACGTCGCGATCGACGCCGAGGCGCTCCCGCCCGGCGGCGAGACCGCCGGGCGGGAGCGCCTGACCGCGTACCTGAAGCGCGGTGCAGGGCGCTACGAGACGGCGCGGGACGAGCTCGCCTCCGACGCAACGTCACACCTGTCGCCGTACATCCGGTTCGGCATGGTGTCCGCGAACGAGGTCGCGGCCCGCGCGGCGAAGGTCGCGGGGGCCGAAGGCTTCGTCCGGCAGCTCTGCTGGCGCGACTTCTTCGGGCAGCTCCTCGCGAGCGACCCCGCGCTCGCCTGGCGCGACCTCCGACCGCCGCCCGAGATGCAGGCGCCGCTCCTCGACCCCGCGGAGGCGCTCGTGCGCTGGCGCGAGGGGACGACCGGGCTCCCGCTCGTCGACGCCGGGATGCGGCAGCTGCGTCGCGAGGGGTGGATGCACAACCGGGCGCGGCTCGTCACCGCGTCGTTCCTCACACGTCGGCTCGTGCTCCCGTGGCAGGACGGTGCCGCGCACTTCGCCGAGCTCCTCGTCGACGGCGATCCCGCGAACAACTCCGGCGGGTGGCAGTGGGTCGCGGGGACGGGGACGGACCCGCGCCGCATGCGGTCCTTCAACCCCGTGCGCCAGGCGAAGCGGTTCGATCCCGACGGCGCGTACGTCCGCCGCTACGTCCCGGAACTCGCCGAGCTCGAGACGCGCGACCTGATCGCCCCGTGGCTCTCCCCGGAGGTGCTGCGTCGGACGGGCTACCCGGCGCCGCTCCTCGAGGTCCCGACGAACTCCTAGCGGGCGGCGTCCTCCGCGGCGCGGAGCACGCGGATCGCGTTCCGGCACGCGAGCCCCGCGAGCTCGGCCTCGCTCCAGCCCCGGCGCAGGAGCTCCGCGAACAGGAGCGGGTAGCCGCGGACGTCCTCCATGCCGCGGGGCAGGACGTGGACGCCGTCGTAGTCGCCGCCGATCCCGACGTGGTCGGCCCCCATCGCGTGACGAGCGTGATCGACGTGGTCGGCGACGTCGGCGACCGAGACGTGCGGGAACGGCAGGCGTTCGTCGCGTTCGGCCATGAAGCGCGTCATGACCATCCAGTCGTCCGCGTCGAGACCCTCCGCGCGCATCTCGTCCTGCGCCGCGCGCGCCCAGGCCGCCGCCGCCTCGGAGAGGAACATCGGGACGAGCGTGATCATGACGACACCCGCGGTGTCGCGGACGCGCGCGAGGACGTCGTCGGGGACGTTGCGGGGGTGGTCGGCGAGCGCCCGACAGGACGAGTGCGAGAACAGGACCGGCGCGCGTGCGACGTCGAGCGCGGCGTGCATCGTCGTCGGGGCGACGTGCGAGAGATCGACGAGCATCCCAAGGCGCTGCATCTCGCGGACGACCTCACGGCCGAAGTCCGTGAGCCCACCGACCGCGGGCTCGTCGGTCGCCGAGTCCGCCCACGGCGTGTTGTCGTTGTGCGTGAGGGTCATGTAGCGCGCACCGAGCGCCGCGAACATCCGGAGCGCGCCGAGCGACGAATCGATCGAGTGCCCGCCCTCCATCCCGATGAGCGAGGCGATCCGCCCATCGGCGAACGCGCGCTCGACGTCGTCCGCGGTCGTCGCGAACGCGAGGGCATCGGGGTGCGTCGCGATCATCGTCCGCACGAGATCCACCTGTTCGAGCGTCGTCGTGACCGCGCGCTCGCCCGCGAGCGAGGCGTCGACGAACACCGACCAGAACTGCCCGCCGACGCAGCCCTCGCGGAGCCGCGGGACGTCGGTGTGCGTCCCCTCGAGGGGCCCGGTCACGTCGGCCACCGCCGGGTCGTAGCCGCGGGCCACCCCGGGACCGGCGAGCCCGGCCTCGCGGAGGGCGATCGGCAGGTCGTTGTGGCCGTCGAGGACCGGGTGGCGCTCGAGGATGCGGCGAGCGGCGAGGAGCTCGGTGTCGGGCACGCCGCATCCAACCGCGGCGGGGGCCGCGCGGCAACTCGGTACCCTCTCGGGATGGCCGACACCGATCTCGGGTACTTCGGGCCGGACAGCGTCTCCTGGCGGGTCCACCGCGAGGTCACCGTGCTCTTCGGTGGCGCGCGCGCCCTGCTCCTGCAGGCGGCGCACCCGCTCGTGATCGCGGGCGCGCGCGCCACCGGGTTCTACGAGCGCAACCCGTGGAAGCGCCTCCAGCGGACGCTCCTCCTCACGTACACGATGACGTTCGGGTCGAAGGTCGCGGCCCACGCCGCGGCCGACAAGATCAACGAGATCCACGGGCGGATCAAGGGGATCGACGACGTCACGGGGCTCCCGTACGACGCGCTCGACCCAGACCTCCTCCTCTACGTCCACGCTGCGCTCGTCGACAGCGCGCTCCTGTTCGAGGAGCTCACCGTCGGGGCGCTCGACGACGCCGGGCGCGAGCGGTTCCACGAGGAGCAGAAGCTCGCCGCGGAACTCTGCCTCGTGCCGCGCGACATCATCCCGCCGACCGTCGCCGACCTCCGGGCCTACCTCGCGGAGAAGGAGGCGAACGGGGCCCTCGTCGTGACCGACGCCGCGCGCACCGTCGCCGGGCTCTTCGAGCATCCGCCGGCGGAGGCCGAGTGGCGTCCGGTGCTCCGCGTCGTCTCGAAGCTCGCGTTCGCGACGCTCAGCCCATCGCTCCGCGAGGCGTACGGCTTCAGGCTCACGCCTGCGAAGCGCGCCGCGATGCGCGCGACGCTCTCGACGATGCGCGTGACCCGCCCGCTGCTGCCGGCCCGCTACCGCTACATCGCGCCGTACTGGGAGTGGCTGCTCCGCCAGCAGGGGAAGGAACCGCCGGGCATCGTCGACGAGGCGATGCGGAGCGTCGGCATCCGGCTCCCCGCGAAGGACCGCGCGTCGTGAGTTCGGTCCATACGTACGTCGGCTTCGCGATCGTCGCGCTCTTCGCCGTCGGATGGATCTGGGCGCTCGGCGCGCAGCTCGCGAAGCGTGGGCCCGGCGAGGGGTTCTGGCGGTGGCTCACCGTCGTCCAGGTCGTCGCGGTGGTCCAGGCGGTCATCGGCATCTGGTTGCTCGCGATCGGACGTGTCCTCCCGCAGACGCTCCACATCGTCTACGGCCTCGGACCGCTCGTGATCCTCGGCATCGCCCACGCGCTCGCCCGGGACCGCAACTTCGAGCGCCGCCCGTGGGTCGCATTCGGGTTCGCCGCGTTCATCTGCTTCGGGCTCACGCTCCGCGCGCTCATGACGGGGCTCGGGATCGGCTGAGCCGGTCGCACCTCGACGTCGCGCGTCAGCGCGCGACGTCCCACCAGAGCGTCGCGACGACCTGATCGCGCGGACCGACGCTCCAGAGACCGTCGGACTCCGCGAGGCGGTCGCCGAGGCGCTCCTCGATATCCGCGTCGAGCGTGGCGGGCAGGCACAGACGCCGGCGCACGAGGGCCACCGCGTCTGCCCGCGCGGCGAATCCGCCCGCGAGCTCGCTCCGCAGCCGGTCCTCCCGGCGGACGTCGAACCCGAGCGCCGCGATCGCGTCGCGCGCGTCCTCGGCGGTCGGGCCGACCGGGCGCTCGATGCCGTGGAACACGAGCCAGAGGTCGCGCATCCACGCGAGCGGGTGCTCGTCGGTGAGCTCGACGACGACGCGCCGACGCGCGTGGTCGTCGAGCGCGCGGACGAACGGGCCGAGGTCGGCGACGTTGTAGAGCACGTGGTGGCAGACGACGACGTCCGCGACCTCGGTCGCGGACGCGACCTCGGGCCACGACCCCTCGACCGTGCCCGCGTCGATGCCGCGCGTCGCCGCGTCCTCGCGGAACCCCGCGAGGAGGTCCGCGGACGGATCGACCGCGACGAGGCGCGTCGCGGGCGGTGCGAGCGGGAGCGATGCCGCGCCGCCACCCGCGCCGATGTCGAGGACGACCCCGCCGTCCGCGAGCGCCTCGAGCGCGCGGCGCGACGACGGATCGCCGCCGGCGGTCGCGCGGTTCGCTCGGCTGCGGAAGACCTCGCTCGGGAACCCGTACGGCGACTCCGGTGCCGCCGCGAGGATCTCGGCGGGGATCGCCCACGCGGCGAGCTCCTCGGCCCATCGGGCGAACGCCGCCGTCCCGCTCACGCGAGCAGGTCCCCGTCGGCGCCGAGCGCGGGCGGCGGCAGGCGCACCGGGAGATCCGCGCCGTCGATCGCGATCGGTGTCCGCGGCAGCCGCAGGTGCCCGTGCGCCGGGTCGTCGAACGCCTGGAGCGTCGCCGCGCCTTCCGGCGAGGCGAACACCTCGTCGATCGTCCGCACCTCGGAGCACGGCACCCCGGCCGCATCGAGCTCCGCGAGCCACGCCGCCGCCGGGCGCGCGGCGAAGGCGACGGCGAGCTCGGCGACGAGTTCGCCGCGGTGCGCCACGCGCCCGGCGTTCGTCGCGTACCGCGCGTCGGTCGCGAGGTCGTCGCGATCGAGGACCCCGCACGTACGGATGAACGCGCGGTCGTTGCCCGCGGCGAGGACGAACGGACGGTCCGCCGCCTCGAACACCTGGTACGGCACGATGTTCGGGTGCGCCGTCCCCATGCGCGTCGGGACGAGCCCGCCGAGGAGGAAGTTCGCCGCCTGGTTCACGAGCGCCGCGACGCCCGACCCGAAGAGCGACACGCGGACGTGCGCGCCGATGCCGGTGGCGTCGCGTCGACGGAGCGCCGCCTGGATCGCGTTCGCCGCGTAGAGGCCGCAGACGACGTCGAGGAGCGCGACGCCGGGCTTCGTCGGCGGCCGATCGGGATCGCCGGTCACGCTCATGTGACCCGAGAGCGCCTGCACGATGATGTCGTAGCCGGGCCGCGTCGCGCGGTCGCCCTCGTCGAACGCCGTGAGCGAGCAGGACACGATGCCGGGGTGGTCCCCGACGAGCTGCGCGTGCGCGAGACCGAAGTCCTCCATGAGCCCCGGCCGGAAGTTCTCGACGACGACGTCCGAACCGAGCGCGAGCCGCCGTGCCGCTGCCCGTCCTTCGGCCGTCGCGAGGTCGATCGCGACGGAGCGCTTGTTGCGGTTCAGCGCGAGGAAGTACGCGGCGTCGTCGCCGACGAACGGGGGACCCCAGGCGCGCGTGTCGTCGCCCGTCCCCGGGCGCTCGAGCTTCACGACGTCGGCACCGAGGTCGGCGAGGACCATCGTGGCGAGCGGGCCCGCGAGGACGCGGCTCAGGTCGAGGATCCGGACCCCGCGGAGGGGGAGCGCGTCCGCGGGGACCTCTCCGCGGGACGGACCGGGCACGGTTCCCTCGCTCGGGTCGGGATGGGGAGGCGGGATACGTAGCGACGCCGCCGGAACCCGAGGGCTCCAGCGGCGTCGTACGATGTGTACCGCTGGGGGCAGGGCGCGGTCAATCCCGACGTGCCGTTCTTGTCACTCTTTCTCCCTCGGCGGAGCGCTCCCACCGCGACCGATGCCGATACCGCGTTGGGGGAGGCTCCGGTGCTCCAACGGTTGGCGCCGCAGATGGGTGGCGCAACCGCGGACAGGACGGATGGACCGACGATGAACGACGAGAGCCTCCACCGCGCGAACGCGCTCCTCGCGGCCATGGCCGCGCAGGTGGCGGTCGGCGAGGTCTGGTCGGGTGCACCCGCGGATCTCGGCCGCACGGCCGGGATCGGGGACGCGCTCGCCGTCGCGCGCGCGATGCGCGCGCTCCGCTCGCGCGGCCGCCTCGAGCAGGTCGGCGACGGCTACCGCCTCCTCGACCCGCGCCCCGTCGAGGTCGGCGAGCGCGGGACGATCCCGCCCGTCGGAAAGCCGGCCCGCGCGACGCGCGCGCGCGTCGCCCGCGCGGAGGCCGAGGAGAGCCCGACCGATCCCGCGACGGGCCTCTCGTACGCCGCGATCGGGCGCGAGGTCGTCGACCGCCTCATCGATCTCGGCAAGGAGGTCGCGACGCTCCGCGCCGAGGTGCGAGGCGCGAAGGACGAGGTCCGCGAGGCGCGTGCGGCGCGGCTCGAGGCGGAACAGCGCAGCGAGGGGTTCGCGGCGCGCGTCCGCGAGCTCGAAGGCCGAGCGGAGATGGCCGAGATCAACCTCCGCACGCTCCTCGCATCGGCGCGCGGTGGCGGCCGCGACGGCGGGCCGGTCGCGACGACCGAGATGGAAGCGATCCTCGGCGTCCTGAAGGGCGGCGCGTCGGACGCCGCGTCCGAGCACGCCTCGTAGGCGCCGCGGTGCACCACTAGACTTCGGCCCGTGGAACTCCCCGAGGAACTCCGCAAGCGGCCGCCGCGGGCGGCCGGTCACGAGCCGACGGCGCACCTCACGCTCGACGCGTACCTCCGCCTGAAGGCGGAGCTCGACGAGCTCCGCGGCCCGGGCCGCGTCGACATCGCGGAGAAGCTCCGCATCGCCCGCGAGCACGGCGATCTCCGCGAGAACGCCGACTACGACGCCGCGAAGAACCAGCAGGGGCTCATGGAGGCGCGGATCCGCACGATCGAGGGGATGCTCCGCGATCCGGAGATCGTCGAGCGCCTCGAGGACGCGGACGAGGTCGGCCCCGGCATGCTCGTCACCCTGCGTCCGCTCGACGACGACGACCCGGAGGACGAGGTCTACCTCCTCGCGCGGTCGGCCGAGGAGCGCGCGTCCGGCGTCCGCACGATCACGACGACCTCGCCGCTCGGGTCGGCGCTCCTCGGCCTCTCGATCGACGACGAGGTCGCGTACGAGGCGCCGGCGGGGACGTTCCGCTACCGCGTCGTCGCGTTCGAGCCGCACGCGTGAGCGATCGCGCACCGCGGCCCGCGGACCTGCCCGACCCGCGCGACGCGGAGGGTCTGTCCGTCTCCACGATGCGCGTCCTGTTCACCGGGACGTACAAGTGGCTCCTCGCCACCGCGCTCCGGCTCCGGCTGCGCCCGATGCAGCTCACCGCGCTCTCCGTCGTCACGAACCTCATCGTGGCGTGGCTCCTCCTCGCGGGCGAGCGTCTCGTCCCCGCGCTCCTGCTCGTCCTCGCCGGCGTCTTCGACGTCCTCGACGGTGCGGTCGCACGGCAGACCGGTCGAGCGTCGCGCTGGGGGGGCTTCCTCGATTCCTTCCTCGATCGCGTCTCCGACCTCCTCGTCCTCGGCGCCCTCGTCCTCCACCTCGGACGGACCGGCGACGACACGCTCGCCGCGCTCGCGCTCGTCGCCCTCGTCGTCTCGCTCGGCGTGAGCCACGTGCGCGCCGAAGGCGAGGCGGTCGGCGTCCGCATGACCGGGGGAGCGATGCAGCGCATGGAGCGCACGATCGCGATCGTGCTCGGCCTCGCGATCCCCGGCGCGCTCCTCCCTGCGCTCGCGCTCCTCGCGGCGCTCGGCGCCTTCACCGTGGTCCAGCGGACGTGGACCGCGATCGCGGGAGCCGGTGCGACCGGTGCGGGACCGGGGAGCGCCGGTGCCTGAGTTCGTCCGCGTCGCGGCACTCGGTGAGGTCCCCGAAGGCGGCGTCCGCGCGTTCGACCTCCCGTGGGGTCGCCTCGCGATCGCGCGGGTCGACCAGGAGGTCCACGCGATCGGCGACGAGTGCACGCACGCGTCCTGCGCGCTGTCGGAGGGGTCGCTCTCGACCGACGAAGCGGCCGTCGAGTGCCCCTGCCACGGCGCGACGTTCGATCTGCGCACCGGCGAGCCCCTCGAGGGACCGGCCGTCGATCCGGTCCCGACGTACCCCGCGCGCGTCGTCGAGGGGTGGATCGAGGTCGCGGCGGCGGAGGGACCGTGACCGGACTGCCTCCGCAGGCGATCGTGATCTTCGGCGCGTCCGGCGACGTGACGCGGCGGAAGCTCCTCCCCGCGTTCTTCCACCTCTTCGCCGAGGGCCTGCTGCCGCGCGACTTCCGGATCATCGGCTACGCGCGGTCGGGGTGGACCCCCGAGGCCTTCCGAGAGCACGCGCAGCGCGCGATCGCGGAGTTCGGTAGGAAGCCGCCGACCGGCGAGGTGTGGGAGGCGTTCGCCTCGCACCTCACGTACGTCCGCGGGGAGTTCGGTGAGGCGGGGAGCTTCGCGCCCCTCGCGGCCGAGCTCGAACGTGTCGACGCCGAGCTCGGTGCGCGCGCCGAGCGCTTCCTCTACTGCGCGACCCCGCCCGAGGCCTACGCCGACATCGTCGCCCGCGCGGGGGAGAGCGGGATCGCCCCCGGCGCTCGCATCGTCTTCGAGAAGCCGTTCGGTCACGACCTCGCGTCCGCCGTCGAGCTGAACGCCGCGATCCACGCGGTCTTCGCCGAGGAGCAGGTGTTCCGGATCGACCACTACATGGGGAAGGAGACCGTCCAGAACATCCTCGCGTTCCGCTTCGGCAACGGGATGTTCGAGCCGATCTGGAACCGCCGCTACATCGACCACATCCAGATCACCGTCGCGGAGGAGCTCGGCCTCGAGGGGCGCGCGGGCTTCTACGAGCCGACGGGTGCGATCCGCGACATGGTCCAGACGCACCTGCTCCAGGTGCTCACGTTCGTCGCGATGGAGCCGCCCGTGTCGTTCGAGCCCGACCGACTCCGCGACGAGAAGATCAAGGTCCTGCGCTCGATGCACCCCGTCGACCCCGCACGCGTCGTCCGTGGGCAGTACCGCGGGTACCTCGAGGAACCCGGCGTCGACCGGCACTCGACGACCGAGACGTTCGTCGCGATGGAGCTCGCGGTCGAGAACTGGCGGTGGGCCGGCGTGCCCTTCTACCTCCGGACGGGCAAGCGCCTCGACCGCAAGGTGAGCGAGGTGACGCTCGTGTTCCGCGACGTCCCGTACAACGTCTTCCGCGAGGCCGACGTCGCGCTCCCGCGCCGCGACCACCTCTCGATCCGGATCCAGCCGAACGAGGGCATCACGCTCGCGCTGAACGCGAAGCGCCCCGGTCCGGGTCTCGACCTCGGGCGGGTGACGATGGACTTCGACTACGAGCGCGAGTTCGACGCCGAGGTCTTCGACGCGTACGAGCTCCTCCTCCTCGAGGCGATGGAGGGGGACCACACGCTGTTCCTGCGCCAGGACGTCGTCGAGCGGGCCTGGGAGATCCTCGAGCCCGCCCTCGCGATGAAGAGCGCCCCCGTGCGCTACGAGCCGGCGTCGTGGGGTCCGGACGAGGCCGACCTCCTGATCCAGCCGCACCGCTGGCACACGCACGCGGCCCGCAGGACCGGCACGGCCTGAGCGTTGCGCCGGGGTGCGACCCGGTGCGGGACGCGCCGTGCGCTAGATTGCGGGGCATGTCGGCCCGCATCGACCCGATCGACCTCGTCGGCATCGACCGCCTCCTCTCCGACGAGGAGCGCGCGATCCGCGACACCGTCCGCGAGTTCGTCCGCGACAACGTGAGCGGAGACATCGACGCGTGGTTCGAGGACGCGACGTTCCCGAAGGAGGTCGCGAAGGGGCTCGCCGACCTCGGCCTCCTCGGCATGCACCTCGAGGGCTACGGGTGCGCGGGGACGAACGCGACGTCCTACGGCCTCGCGTGCATGGAGCTCGAGGCGGGTGACTCCGGGCTGCGCTCGTTCGTCTCCGTCCAGGGGTCGCTCTCGATGTTCCCGATCTGGAAGTACGGGACCGATGAGCAGAAGGAACGCTGGCTCCCCGCGATGGCCCGCGGCGAGGTCATCGGCTGCTTCGGGCTCACCGAGGCCGACCACGGGAGCGACCCGGGCGGCATGCGGACGAACGCGAAGCGCGACGGCGGCGACTGGGTGCTGAACGGCTCGAAGATGTGGATCACGAACGGCTCGATCGCGGGCGTCGCGATCGTCTGGGCGCAGACGGACGACGGCATCCGTGGCTTCATCGTGCCGACCGACGCGAAGGGCTTCTCCGCGAACGACGTCCACCGCAAGCTCTCGCTCCGTGCGTCGATCACGTCGGAGCTCGTCCTCGACGACGTCCGGGTCCCCGCCGACGCGATGCTCGCCGTCGAGGGGATCAAGGGCCCGCTCTCCTGCCTCTCCGAGGCGAGGTACGGGATCCTCTGGGGTGTCCTCGGCGCGGCGCGGACGTGCTACGAGACCGCGCTCGAGTACGCGAAGACGCGCGTGCAGTGGGGCAAGCCGATCGCGGGCTTCCAGCTCACGCAGGAGAAGCTCGTGAACATGGCGCTCGAGCTGAACAAGGGCGCGCTCCTCGCGCTCCACATCGGTCGCCTGAAGGACGAGGGGAAGGTCCAGCCCGAGCACATCAGCGTCGGCAAGCTCAACAACGTCCGGGAGGCGCTCGCGATCTGCCGCGAGGCCCGCACGATCCTCGGGGCGAACGGCATCACCCTCGAGTACCCCGTGATCCGCCACATGAACAACCTCGAGTCGGTGCTCACGTACGAGGGGACGAGCGAGATCCACACGCTCATCCTCGGCGCGGCGATCACCGGCGAGCGCGCCTTCTCGTAGCCCCCGCTCCCCGCGTCGCCCCGCACCTCCCGCCCCGCGCCCGGTAGCCTGTGGACCGAGCCCGCGCCGCGGGCGACCGACACGACGCAGGAGGGACGATGGCTCGCGAGATCGACTGGGCGCTGTTCGAGAAGGCGGTCGACATCACCGCGTCCGCGCTCCGCGGCGCGCTCGGACAGGCGGACAGCAAGCCGGCCTCGTACGCCGGTGAGGTGTTCGCCGAGGTGTGGAAGGCCCTGAAGGCGGCGTCGCAGGATCTCCCGGAGCGTGGCCGCGCCGGCTTCTAGCGCTCCGACGTCCCGTCCGACGTCGGCGCTCCTCGACTGGTACGGGCCGCGTCGGCGCGCGTTCCCGTGGCGTCGGACGCGCGATCCGTACCGGATCCTCGTCGCGGAGGTCATGCTCCAGCAGACCCAGGCGGCGCGCGCCGCGCGCGCCTACCCCGCGTTCCTCCGTCGGTTCCCGTCCATCGGTGCGCTCGCGCGGGCGACCCGCGCCGAGGTCGTCGCGGCGTGGGACGGACTCGGCTACAACCGTCGCGCCCTCGCGCTCGCGGAGTCGGCCCGGGCGATCGTCCGCGATCACGGCGGTCGCGTCCCGCGGGACGCCGCGACGCTCCGCACGCTCCCCGGCGTCGGGCCCTACACCGCGGCCGCCGTCGCCTCGATCGCGTTCGGTGAGCGTCGTCCCGCGCTCGACGTGAACGTGCGACGCGTCGTCGCGCGCTGGCGCCTCGGTGCGGACGCGCACGATGTCGCGCCGGCGGCCGTCGCGGTGGCGGCGGACGACGCGATCGACCGCGACGACCCGGGGGCGTGGAACCAGGCGCTCATGGACGTCGGCCGCGAGCACTGCCGGCCTCGCCCGCGGTGCACCGGGTGCCCGCTCGCCCGCGGATGCCGGTTCCGCCGGAGCGGCGCGGTGCCGTCGCCGGCGCCGCGCCGCGCGTCCCCGTTCGCCGGCTCGACCCGCGAGGCCCGCGGGGCGGTCGTGCAGGCGCTGCGCGGTGGGCCCTCGACCGTCGCCCGCCTCGGCGCCGCGACCGGGATGCCTGCGGAGCGGATCGCCGCGGCGCTCGTCGGGCTCGTCCGCGACGGGCTCGTCGATGCCGGCGACGCGGCCCTCTCCGGCTCGGCCCGTGGCCGTGCGCGCCTCCGGGCATGAGGGTGGCCGGGCCCCCGCGCGTTCGGGTCCGCACGCCCCGTGCCGGTCGTCGGGTCCCGGTCGCGTCGGGCCGACCGACCCGCGGCGTCGGGAACCTCCCGGCGTAGGCTCGGCGTCGTAGAGGCGTGGACACCGCAAGGGACACCGGAACCGGGAGGGATCGCATGCGTCGCTTCATCTGGCCCACGGTCGTCGTGCTCGCCGTCGCGCTGCTCGTCGGCCTCGTCGCGAACGGCACCGGGATGCGCGCGGATACGAGCGGGGAGTCGGGCGGCGGCTCCGCAGGGTTCGACGGCAGCATCTCGAGCGACCCCGCGATCGGGACGCCCGACGCCGTCGGCGGAGACGGCGGCAAGGGGGGCGGGCTCGATCTCGGGACGGTCGCCCTCCCCACGGGTCCGTCCGTCATCAAGTACGGGGACCTCGGCGTCGTCGTCGAGGTCGGCGAGTTCGACGCCGCGCTCGGCGAGGCGAACGCCGTCGCGTCCCGGTACGGCGGGTTCGTCCTGAGCACGTCGGTCACCGGCGGTGACCGGAAGAGCGGCTACGTCTCGATCCGCGTCCGTGCCGCCGACTTCGATCGCGCGATGGCCGATCTCCGCGACCTCGGCGAGGTGGAGAGCGAGTCGGTGTCCGGGCAGGATGTCGGACTCCAGGTCGTCGATCTCCGCGCGCGGCTCTCCGCGTGGGAGGCGCAGCGCGACGTGCTCCTGCAACTCCTCGATGAGGCGCGCACCGTCGCCGACATCCTGAAGGTGCAGGTCGAGCTCCAGAACGTGCAGACGAACATCGAGCAGCTCACCGCGGAGCTCACCTACCTCGAGGATCAGGTCGACCTCGCGACGATCTCCGTGTACCTCCGCGAGCCCGGGGCGACCGAGGGCATCGACGACGGTCCGCGGTTCGGCGACGCGTGGGCGAAGATGGTCGAGGCCTTCCTCACGATCGTCTTCGCGATGATCGTCGGTCTCGGCTACGTCGTCCCGATCGTGATCGTCCTCGCGGCGATCGCGTGGGGAGTCCGCCGCTACCGGCGCTGGCGCCGCGCCTGACCGACCTCCGCGGGGGCGGCGGGGCTCGCCCCGCCGCCCCCGCGTCGTCTCCTGCCGCCGCGGTTTGGAGATGAGAATCATTCTCGTCTAGCATCCCGGGATGCGACGGCTCCTCATCCCCGCGCTCGCCCTCCTCCTCGCGGCGCCCGCGTGCGACGCGATCGGCGGTCCGGACGTCTCCGTCGTCGCCGCGATCTACCCGCTGGCCTGGGTCGCCGCCGAGGTCGGCGGCGACCGCGTCGGGGTCCTCGACCTCACCGCACCCGGGGTCGAGGCGCACGACGCGACGCTCACCGCGGGCCAGCGGGCGGAGCTCCAGTCGGCCGACGTCGTCCTGCTCCTCGGCGTCCCGGGGTTCCAGCCCGACGTCGAGCGCGCATCGGAGGAGGCATCGGGGGCGGTCGTCGACGTGACCGCGGTCCTCGACCTCCTCCCCGGCGAGGGCGATCTCGCGGCCGATCCGCACTTCTGGCTCGATCCGCTCCTCCTCGCGCAGACGGTGCCGCTCGTCGCGGCGGCGTTCGCGGCGGCCGACGAGGGCAACGCGGACGCGTACCTCGCGAACGCCGCCGCCCTCGAGGAGCGGCTCGTCGCCCTCGACGCGGAGATCCGCGAGGGGCTCGCGGCGTGCGCGTCGACGACGTTCGTGACGACGCACGAGGCGTTCACGTACTTCGCGCGCGCGTACGGTCTCGAGCAGCTCGCGCTCGAGGGCCCGTCGCCCGACGCCGAGCCCTCCGCGGAGGCGATCGAGCGCGTCCTCGCGGCGATCGCCGACGGCGAGGCCGCGCCGGCGGTCTTCGCCGAGGCGACGGCCGAGGGCCGCAGGATCGGCGGTGCGATCGCGGAGGACGCCGGGGTGGTCCTCTACGGCCTCGCGACGCTCGAGTCCGATCCCGCTCCGGTCGACTACGTCGGCGTCATGCGCGCGAACCTCGACAGCCTCGCGGAGGGCCTCTCGTGTCGGTGAACGCGACGGTCACGTTCCGCGGCGTGCGCTTCGGGTTCGGCGCGACGCCGATCCTCGATGGCGTCGACCTCGATCTCGTGCCGGGCGAGTTCGTCGTCCTCGCGGGCGCGAACGGAAGCGGCAAGTCCACGCTCCTTCGGCTCGCCGTCGGGTTCGAGGAGCCCGACGCGGGTGCGGTGCGCGTGTTCGGGCGGCCACCCACGGACCGCGCCGTGCTCCGCCGCGTCGGGTACGCGCCCCAGGGGCTCCGCATGGTCACCGCGCTCCCCGTCTCGGTGACGGAGGTCGTCGCTGCCGGACTCAGCAGGGGGCCGTTCGGCCGGCTCCGCGGCGAGGACCGGTCGGCGGTCGCCGCGGCCGTCGAGGCCGTCGGGCACGCCGACCTCGGCGACGAGTGCCTCTTCGAACTCTCCGGAGGCCAGCAGCAGCGGGCGATCCTCGCGCGCGCCCTCGTCGGCCGCCCCGACCTCATCCTCCTCGACGAACCGACGACGGGGATCGACCAGGCGCTCCGCCCGGCGATCGCGGCCGAGCTCCGCGCGCGCGCCGATGCGGGGGCGACCGTCGTCGCGGTCTCGCACGACCCCGACGACTTCCATCAGGTCTGCGACCGCATCCTCGTCGTCGGCCACGGCGACCTCCGTCCGATCACCCACGCGGAGTTCCACGATCACGCGAAGGCGATCCGGTGACGCGCCTGCTGCTCCCCTTCGCGATCCAGGCGTACGTCGCGGGCGCGGCGGTCGGCGCCGCGGCACCCGCGATCGGGGCGTTCATCGTCCAGCGTCGGCTCGCACTCATCGGTGACGCGACCGGACACCTCGCGTTCGCCGGCGTCGCGCTCGGCGTCGCGCTCGGCATCGCGCCGCTGTGGGGCGCGCTCCTCGTCGCGGTCGTCGGGGCGATCGGGCTCGAGTGGCTCCGCGCGCGCGGGCGGCTCGGCGGCGACCTCGCGCTCGCCCTCGTCTTCTACCTGGGGCTCGCGCTCGGGCTCGTCGTGCTCTCCGCGCGCGGCGGGCTGAACGCCTCGGTCCAGGGCTTCCTGTTCGGCAGCATCTTCGCCGTCACGTGGAGCGACGTCGTCGCGATCGTCGTACTCGCCGCCGTCGTCCTCGCGACGATCGCGGTCGCGTACCGCGGCCTGCTGGCGGTCGCCCTCGACGAGGAGACGGCGCGCGCGTCGGGGCTCCCCGTCGACGCGCTGAACGTCCTCCTCGTCGTCCTCACGGCGCTCCTCGTCGCCGCGGGGATGCGGGTCGTCGGGCTGCTCCTCGTCGCGGCGCTCCTCGTGATCCCGGTCGCGGCGGGGTCGCGGCTCGCCCACTCCTTCCGCGGGTCGCTCGTCCGCGCGGTCGTCGCCGGGACCGCGTCGGTGCTCCTCGGCCTCGTCGTCGCCCTCGCGCAGGGGACCGTCGCGCCGGGCGGCGCGATCGTCCTCACCGCGGCCGCGATCTTCGCGGGCGCGACGATCGCCGGTCGTCGCGCCGCCCGGCGCCATCCGCGACCGGTGGCGCGATGACGCCGGTGACCCGGGTGGCCCGTTCGGCGCCCGCGACCCGCGCGACCCGCGCGACCCGCGCGCTCGAGCGTCGTGACGATCGCGCTCCGCTGCGCGGTCACGCGGAGGCCCGCTGCCTCGAGCGCGCGGGTCGCCCGCTCACCGCGCAGGTCCTCCACGCGCGACTCCACCGCGGCGGACGCGGGGGACCGGGACTCGCGACCGTGTACCGCACGCTGCAGGCGCTCGCGCAGGGAGGATGGGCGCGGACGTTCCCGTCGGGGGAGGGCGAACTCGCGTACCGGCTCTGCACCCCCGGGCATCACCACCACCTGATCTGCGAGGGGTGCGGCGAGGTCGTGGAGCTCGCCGCGTGCGGCATCGAGGGCTGGGCGGCGACGGCCGCCGCGGGCGAGGGGTTCACGATGTCCTCGCACCAGGCCGACGTGTTCGGTCGCTGCCGCCGCTGCGCCTGAACCCGACCCGCGGTTCCGCGGTCGACCGCCGGGGCTCGTCTATCCTTCTCGCACCGCGCCGCCGCGCGCGCGGCGTCCGCCGACCACCGGAGGCCAACCCCCGATGACCGAGACGTCCGCGCCGCGCACGCGGTCGAGCGAACGACCCCGCCTCCTCGATCGTCCGGCCCTCGTCGTCGTGGCGGTGCTCGGCATGCTCCTCGCGTACGGATGGACGTTCCTCATGGACACGTCGATCTCCGCGCCGACGCGCGATCCCGCCTGGTACACGTGGCGCTCGTACCTCCTCATGCACGGCGACCCGAAGCTCCTCGTCGGGGACTGGGGTCCGCTCGCGATGTTCGGCGGGGGCTACCGCATCTCCGTCCCGCTCTACGGCGCGGTCCTCCAGCGCGTCGCGGGCATCGATCTCTACACGTTCAGCGCGTTCCTCATGATCGGCATCCCGATCCTCGCGGGGCTCGCGCTCGGGGCCTTCGCGTGGAGGAGCCGGCGAGACCCGCTGCGGTTCCTCCTCGTGCTCCTCGCGACGGGCGCCTGGTTCATGACCACCCCGTACGTGGGCTACCTCGACCAGGCCGCGGTGCTCTACCTCCTCGCGATCATGCTCGCCTTCGTCGAGCCGGCGCGCACCTCGTGGGGCGCGCGGGTCGCGCTGTTCCTCACGGGCATCGCCGCGGCGTTCACCCACCCGACGACCTGCGTGATCTTCGGGGTCTCGCTCGTCGCGCTCTTCGGGTTCCGCGTGCTCACGAGCCGGTTCCGCTTCGGTCCGGGGCTCCGCGAGCTCGGTCCGCCCCTCCTGTCGATCGGGGGCGGCATGTTCCTCGGGCTCGCGACGTGGCTCGTCGGACCGTGGGGTGCGCCCGGGTCGCTCGCGGACGCCGCGCTGCCGCCGCCGTACACGCAGGCCGTCTTCCTGAAGCGTCTCGGCGCGTGGATCCTGTCGTTGAACCCGGTCATCCTCGTCCCGCTCGTCGTCCTCGGCATCGGCTGGACGATCGCGACGGCGCGTCGGCAGCGCGCCGCGTCCGAGGGGTTCGGGACGATCTCCGCCGCGCTCCTCCTGCCGTACCTCGGGGTGCTCGGGTTCCTCGCAGGCGCCGTGTACCCGTACTACCGCTTCATGAACGCGACGCTCGCGCTCTTCCCGCTCGCGGGCCTCGGCGCGTGGGTCGCGGTGCGGTGGCTCCTCGCCCGGACCGGGCGCGCGCGCGTCGCGGGCCTCGTCGGCGTCGCCGTCGTCCTCGCGTCGTTCGCGGGGGTGTGGGTCGACGGACGTCGCGCGGCGCAGTGGGCCGACCCGGACAACCAGTGGATCGACCAGCCGACGCGGACGGCGCTCGCGGCGATCCGCGCGGTCGTCGCCGACGCCGACCCGACGAGCCCGATCCTGTTCGTCGTCGACTACGAGGACGCGTACCAGGCCTACGGCTGGTCGAAGACCTTCACGAACGTCTCGCGCACGGGCCTCCCGGGCGACTCGGTGCGCCGCTCGATGACCGCGTTCGGCGCGGTGCAGGACGTCGTGCGGTTCCGGCCGACGGTGCGGACCGACGCCACGTACAACCGGATGTCGGCGGCCTTCTCCGAGGAGGTCCTCGCCCTCCGCGAGACCTACACCGGTCCGCCGCTCGTGTTCCTCGTGCGGCAGTTCAACGAGGGCTCACCGAACGCCGCCCTCCTCGACACGACCGATCCCGCGCTCGTGTCGCTCGGCGACGACGTAGCGGTCGTCGTCGGCCCCGGCCTCGCGACGCCGGGCGACGGGGCGCTCGCGGCCGCGCGCGCCGCGGAGGCCGAGGTCGCGGCGTTCTACGCCGATCACCCCGGCCCGCTCGGCAACGTCGGGCACACGCTGCGCGTCCTCCTCGGACTCGCGCTCCTCCTCGTCCTCCCCGGCGCGCTCGCCACGCGCTTCTTCGGGCTCGATGACCCGTGGCTGAAGATCGCGCTCGTCCCCGGCATCTCGATCGTCCTCACGATCCTGTCCGCGATCGCGGTCGTCTCCGTCCACCGCGCGCCCTTCGGCGTCGCCGACGGGTGGGCGTCGCTCGGGCTCGCGACCGCGATCGCGGTGGGCCTGCGGGTCGGCGCATCGGGCATCGAGCGGGTGCTCGGCGGCTTCGGCCGATTCTTCGGCGGCATGTTCGCGGCCTTCTCGAACGGGGACTTCGCGGCGCTCATGGGCGTGCAGTTCCTCGCGATGATGGCCGATGGGTTGATCCGAGGGTCGATCGCGAAGTCGATCGCGTTCGGGGGCCAGCAGGGCTTCGACATCACGACGGTGCCGTCGGCCGACTACCTCCTGAGCGTCGCGCTCGCCCTCTACGTGCCGTACACGTTCGTGAGCCCGTTCATCGGCGTCTTCATCGACCGGTTCGAACGGCGCCGGGTCCTCGCCGGCACCGCGATCGCGACCGCGGTGCTCACCGCGCTCATCGCCGTCGGCGTGCTGCTGCCGCTCGGCACCGGAACCTCCGAGGGCGACCTCCTCGCGACCGGGGCGCTCATCGTCGGGATGCTCGTGATGCAGGCGTGCGTCCGCATCACGCTCGCGGTGAAGTCCGCAGCGCTCCCCGAGGTCGTCCACGGCAAGGACCTCCTGAACGGCAACGGGCTCTCGCAGGCCGGCGGCGCGCTCTTCCAGGTCGTCGGCGCGGGGCTCGCGTTCGGGCTCGGCGCGGTGCTGCCCGCGTGGCTCGTCGTCGTCGGGGGTGGGGCGGCCCTCGTCGTCGCCGCTCTCGTCACCCGCCGGATCCGCCAGCTCGAGGTCGCACCGCACACGACGTCGTTCCTCCAGGAGGCCCGGCGCGTCCTCCGCGACATCGCGTCCGGCGTCCGCGAGGTGGCCTCGCGCCCGCCGGCGGCCCTCGGCCTCTCGGCGTTCCAGATGCTCCGCTACCAGTTCTGGGGCTTCGCCCTCATGACGTTCGCCCTGTACTCGCGGTCCCTCGTCGCGAGCGGCAACGCCGACACGGTCGCCCTCGGGATCGTCGGTGGCGGCGGGTTCGTGGGCGGTGCGGTCGGCCTCGTCCTCGCGCAGCGGTGGAAGGACCGCGTCCCGCCCGCGCGGCTCCTCGTCGGCTCGATGGCGGTCCTCGGCGCGGCGACGCTCGTCTTCGGCGCGTTCACGACGCTCCTGGGGTTCAGCGCGCTCCTGTTCTGCGGCTTCGCCGGGTTCTTCCTCGGGAAGATCTCCGCGGACACGATCATGCAGCAGGCGATGCCCGATGACTTCCGTGGGCGCGCGTTCGCGCTCTTCGATGTGGCGTACAACCTCGGCTTCATCATCCCGGCGCTCATCCTCGTCGTCGTGTGGGCCGATGACCGCGTGTCGACGATCCTCATGACGTCCGGGGCGGTGTTCCTCGGACTCACGCTCCTCGTCGCGCGGTGGGCACGGGCGATCCGCGATCAACTGGCACCGCAGGACGACCTCGTCGCGTAGCCGCGACGGTCAGCGGATCGAGCGAGCGGTGTCCCGCTCGATGAGGCCGGCGACGAGGAAGAGCAGGCCGAAGACGAGGTTCGGCAGCGTCGCGATCCTCGCGGAGCGCATGAAGCCGCCGACGAGGCCGCCGACCCCGATCACGGGGACGAGGGCGGCGACGAGGAGCAGGACGCCCGCGGCGAGCGGCCGGCGCTGTCCGAGCGCGGCGAGCGGGATCGTGACCGCGATGCCGGCGATGGCGAGCACGGGGCCGACGCGGTCGAAGAGTTCGCCCCACCGAACGGGGTCCGCGAGGTTCGCGCCCCAGCCGATCCCGACGACGACGACGGCGATCGCGAGCACCCGGATCGCGATGCGCTCGGGAGCCCGCCACCCGACGACGAGGAGCGCGAGCATCGGCACCACCCACGCGGCGGTCTCGAGGATCGCGGTCGCGAGCGGGAGGTCCTCGAACGCGTACCCGGCGATGAAGAGCGACGCGAGCGTCCCCCACAGGAGCATGAGCACGAGTCCGATCCGCCGGAGGATCCTGCTCGACCGCATCGTCCCACCTCCGAGCCGAGCGTAGGCCACCCGTCCGTCGTCCGCGAGGAACGGAGGACCCGCCGCGTGGGGGACCCTCGGTAGGCTCTCGGCATGGAGTGGGTCGAGACCGCGGACGCGCGGATCTGCGTCGAGGTCGACGGCGAGGGGGAGCCCGTCACCGTCGTCGCGCATGGGCTCACGAACAACCGCCTCGAGCTCGCGCTCCTCACCCCCTTCATGCCGGGGACGAAGATCCGGTTCGACTTCCGCGGCCACGGGATGTCGACCGCGCCCGAGGATCCGGGAGCGTTCCGCTTCGCGGACTTCGCACGCGACCTCGATGCGGTCGCGAAGGCCTACGGGGCGAGGAACGCCGTCGGGACGTCCCTCGGGGCGGGCGTGATCGGCCACCTCCTCGTCGCGGATCCGGCGCGGTTCGATCGCGCGGTGTGGCTGCTGCCAGCCGGCCTCGACGGCGAGTTCGCCTTCGTCGAGCGCTACGACCGGATGGCCGATGGGTTCGACGACGCGCAGGCGGCGCTCGCGGCGATCGATGCCGAACCTGACCGCGTCCGCCGGATGCTCCGCGCGCCGTGGATGGAGGGCCTCGACAGCACGATGTGGACGCACGAGGATCCGCACGGTCTCGCGCGTGCGATCCGCGGGATCATCCGCGACCACCCGATCGCCGATCGCGAGCTCGTCCGCCGGATCGAGATCCCCGTCCTCATCGTGTGCATGGACGGCGACCCGGTGCACCCCGTCGAGCTCGGCCGCATCCTCCACGACCTCCTGCCGAACTCCGAACTCCTCGTCTACGCCTCGGGCGACGAACTCCTCCAGGCGATCCCCGAACTCCTCCCGAAGGTCGTCGGGTTCCTCTCCGCCTGAGCGGGGTAGGCTCCGGCGCATGACCGAGGAGATCTGCGCGACGGACGCGTACGCGACCACCTGCGAGGCGACGGTCGTCGCCCACGACGGTGACGCGGTGCTCCTCGACCGCACCGTCTTCTACGCGCGCGGGGGTGGACAGCCCGGCGACACCGGCGTGCTGCGCTGGGCCGACGGGGAGGTGCGGGTGACCGACACCGTGAAAGGCGAGGGCGGCGTCCGCCACGTGGTCGAGGACGGACCGCCGCCGGTCGGCACCGCCGTGACCGCGACGATCGACTGGGAGCGTCGCCACGAACTCATGCGGACCCACACCGCGCTCCACGCGCTCTCCGGCATCGTCGAGCGCACGACCGGCGCGAAGGTGACGGGCGGCAACATGGAGACCGGCGGGATCGCACGGATGGACTTCGAGCTCGAGACGATCAGCCAGGACTTCGGTCGCGAGATCGAGGAGGCGTTGAACGCGGCGCTCGCGCATGATGTGCCGGTCCGCGTGACCTTCCTGCCCCGCGCCGAGGCCCTCGCCGACCCCGACCTCATCCGCACGAAGGTGAGCCTCATCCCCGCGCACGTCGACCCGATCCGCATCGTCGACATCGAGGGCATCGACAAGCAGGCCGACGGGGGGACGCACGTGCGCTCGACGGGCGAGGTCGGCCGCGTGCGCGTCGTGAAGACCGAGAGCAAGGGGAAGGGCTTCAAGCGGATGCGGATCGAGCTCGCGTGAGCGAGCGCGAGTCGCATCCGCACCACCACGTCCGCGAGACCGTCGGCGGGAGCATGGTCGCGCTCGCCGCGCTCCAGATCGGCGTCGTCATCACCCTCGGCAAGCGTCACGGCGACGTCACCGACCCGACCCCCGTCGAGGCGATGCTCTCGATCCGCATCGCGGTGAGCGCCCTCGTCCCCGCCGCGGCGCTCGCGGCGACGC
>JBJTIF010000073.1:0-34017 GCA_046094825.1 Actinomycetota bacterium | reverse complement strand
GGTCGGGATCCTCGCCGGCCACGCGCCGCTCCTCGTCCGGCTCGCGAACGGCCCGCTGCGGATCGAGCGCGAGGGGCGGTTCGAGGAGCTCGCCGTCGAGGGAGGGTTCCTCCACGTCACCTCCGAGGGCGCGACGACCCGGGTCGACGTCCTCGCGACCGCGATCTCCGAGCCCGCGGCCTGACGGTCGCCGACGACCCCTCCGCTACCATCGGGGGGCCCATGGACCGCCTCCTCGTCACCGGCGGCACCTCGCTCTCCGGTTCCGTCCGCATCTCGGGGGCGAAGAACTCCGCGCTGAAGCTCATGGCGGCGTCGCTCCTCGCCTCGGGCCCCACCGTGCTCCACCGGGTCCCGCGGATCCGCGACTGCCGGACGATGGTCGAGGTGCTCGAGCACCTCGGCGTCCGGGCGGCCTGGGACGCCGACGCGCTCGAGCTCGACACGTCCGAGGTAGCCACGACGGAGACCCCGTACGAGCTCGTGTCCCAGATGCGCGCGTCGATCCTCGTCCTCGGCCCCCTCGTCGCGCGGTTCGGCCGCGCGCGCGTCGCGATGCCGGGCGGCTGCAATATCGGCACGCGATCGATCGACCTGCACCTCCGGGGTCTCGAGCGCCTCGGGGTGAACTTCACGTCCTCCCACGGCTACCTCGAGGGCGCGGCCGACGGCCTCGCCGGCGCGGTGATCCACCTCGACTACCCGAGCGTCGGCGCGACGGAGAACATCCTCATGGCGGCGGTGCTCGCCCGCGGGTCGACGGTCATCGAGAACGCGGCGCGTGAGCCGGAGCTCTCCGACCTCGCGGCCATGCTCACGTCGATGGGTGCGCGGATCGACGGCGTCGGCAGCCCGACGATCGAGGTGGAGGGCGTGGATGCCCTGCGACCGACCGCGCACACGACGATCCCCGATCGCGTCGAAGCGGGGACGTTCGCGATCGCCGCGTGCGCGACGCGCGGGAGCGTCCTCCTCGAGGGCGCGCGCGCCGACCACCTCGACCTCGTCCTCGCGAAGCTCGGCTCGGTGGGCGCCGACATCATCGAGACGACGGAGGGACTCCGCGTCGGCCTCGCGGGCCGTCCCGCACCCGTCGACCTCGTGACGCTGCCCTACCCCGGGTTCCCGACCGACCTCCAGCCGCAGATGATGGCGCTCCTCGCGACCGCGACCGGCACGAGCATCCTCACGGAGAACGTCTTCGAGGCGCGGTTCATGTTCGTCGACGAGCTGAACCGGATGGGTGCGGACATCCGGACCGAGGGCCACCACGCGGTGATCCGCGGCGTCGAGCGGCTCTCCTCCGCCCCCGTCCGCGCGCTCGACATCCGCGCGGGCGCCGCGATGGTCATCGCGGGGCTCGCGGCCGACGGCGTCACCGCGGTCTCGGACATGCACTTCGTCGACCGCGGGTACGAGGACTTCGAGGCGAAGCTCGCGGGCCTCGGTGCGGACGTCCGACGCGAGCGCGAGCTCGTCCCGACCCCGTGAGGCGGGTCTTCGGGCGTGCCGTCGCCGTGGCCACGGCCGCCGTGATCCTCGCCGTGGCCGCGTCGCCCGGGTTCGCCCAGACCGCGGACGCGGGCGACCGCGACGTCGTGTGGGTCCGCGTCGCCGACCGATCGCTCCCCGAGCTCCTCGCGGTGCCCGAGGTCGCAGCCCTCGCCGCCGCGGGGGGAGCGGCGATCGCGCCGGCCTCGACGCTGCTCGGGACGACCGTCGACGCGGGGGAGGTCGGCGACATCGTCCGCGATCGCCTCGCCGCGTCGACCGCCGACCGGGTCCTCGTCCTCGTCGTCGGCACGGAGCCGCCGGCGGGCGACGCGCTCCTGCCGATCGTCGTCGCGGAGGGCGATCCCACGCGTCTCCTCGCGACGACGGGTGCGCCGCGCGCCCTCACGTCCGACTCGACGCACCGCGACGGCGTCGTCACCGCCGCCGACGTGCTCGCGACCGCGAACGCCTTCTGGGGCGGCGAGGTGCCGCGCGACGGTGCCGGTGCGATCGTCCACCCGACGGACGCCGCCGCACCGCTCGACCTCCACCGGCGCTTCCTCGAACGGTCGCGGAGCCTCGTCCCGGTCGGGGCCGCGTTCGCGATCCTCGCGACCGTCGTCGGCCTCGGGGCGATCGCCGCGCTCGTCCGTCGCGAGCGGACGCCGGCCCTTCTCCTCCGCGCCCTCGCGTGGGCCGTTCTCGCGGTCCCCGGCCTCTCGCTCACGCTCCTGTTCGTCGGTCACCTCCCGACGCTCACGGTCGGCATCGTCCTGCCGGCGGCCGCGGTCGGCGCCGTCGTCGTCACGGGGCACGGCCGGGGGCCGGGGTGGGCGCGGTCGTCGCCCCGGGGGTCGGGGGTGGGGGCGGCGCGCGCGCCCCGCCGACCGCGATCGGTGCGATCGTCCTCCTCGGGTTCGCGGTCGAGGCCGCGACCGGGTGGCGCGGCCAGCTCCTCGCGTTCCTCGGCGCCTCGCTCCTCGACGGCGGCCGGTTCTACGGCATGTCGAACGCCTTCATCGGGCTCCTCGTCGGTTCGGCGGTACTCGTGGCGTGGCGGCTGCCGCGCGCCCGCGGCGTGACCCTCCTGCTCGCGACCGGGGTGTTCGCCGGGCTCCCGATGCTCGGATCGAACGTCGGCGGGGCGACGACGGCCTTCGCCGCTGCGGGCCTGTGGTGGGGGATCGGCCGCCGCGGACGCCTCGACGTCGTCGCCCTGGTCCTCGGCGCGACCGTGACGCTCGCGGGGATCGCCGTCGTGTTCGCCGCGCACGCGCTCTGGCCGACGCCGACGCACGTCGACGGCGCGATCGCGGAGGGGAGCGGCATCGTCGGGCACTACGTCGACCGCCTCCGGATCGGAGCGCGGATGCTCCGCGACCACCCGCTCGCGGTCATCCCCGCGCTCGGCGGCCCGATCGTCCTCGGGCTCGCGCTCCGACCGCCCGCCGCGTTCGTCGCGGGGTTCTCCGACGCACCGGGCGCACGCGAGGCCGTCCTCGTCCTCTCCCTCGCGAGCCTCGTCGCCTACGCCGCTGTCGTTCGCGGCGGCCGGCCTCACGTGGGGGATCGGGCTCGTCCTCGCGCTCTGGGTGTCGCTCCGCGCGGCATCCGCGAGGATGGACGCGTGAGCGCGATCCCCCCTCGTCCCGACGACCTCCACCCCGTCGCCCCGGCGACGCCGGGCCCACCGGGGACGGCAGTCACGCCGACCTCGTGGGGCGCGGGCGAGGCGGTCCTCGCCTACCTCATCGGGTTCCTCGGCTCGGCGATCCTCGTGACGCCGATCCTCGCGGTCTTCGGCACGTCCTCGACGGTGAACTCCGTCGCGAACGTCGTCGTCGCGGTCGCGACGCTCGCGGTGCTCGTCCTGTGGCTGCGTCTGCGCCACCCCGGGGCCGTCGCGGCGATCGGCCTGCGGTCGGCCCGACCGATCCGCGACCTCCGCGACGGGATCCTCTTCGGGCTCGTCCTCTACCCCGCGGTCGCGTTCCTCGCCGCGACGGCCGTCCAGACGATCATCCGCATCGCGACGGGCGCCGAGGCGTCCGCGCCCCAGCAGGTGCCCACCGACCTCACGCCGATCGGCGCGGCGATCGTGATCGCCTACGCGGTCCTCGTCGCGCCGTTCGCCGAGGAGGTCTTCTTCCGCGGCATCCTCTTCGGTGCCCTCGCCTCGCGCTACGGGTTCGCAGCCGGGGCCATCGGTTCCGCGCTCCTCTTCGGGCTCATCCACTTCGTGCCCGGTCCGTGGCCGGACACCGTGCTCCTCATCGCGGTCATGGTCCCGACCGGCATCGGCCTCGCGTGGATCCGCGCGCGCCGGGGCAGCCTGTATGCGAGCATCGGGGCGCACCTGGCGTTCAACGTGATCGGCCTGGTCCTCATCTTCTCGGCCCGCTGACCGGCGGGCCGGGCCGACCGGCAGTGGGGGAGGCATCGATGGCTCGGTTCCCGAGCGAGGAGTGGATCGCCGCGTTCGTCGACCAGGTGAACGCGTCCGCGGGATACCGCGACGCGGGCGCGACGTGGGAGGGCGACATCGCGTTCGTGTTCGAGGCGGAGCCCGACAAGGGGGTCGCCGAGCCCGTCGTCGCGTGGCTCGACCTCTGGCACGGGGAGTGCCGGGGCTGGCGGCTCATGGATCTCGCCGAGGCAGACACGGCCGCGTACACGATCCGTGCCCCGTACAGCCGCTGGAAGGACGTCCTGAACGGCGACCTCGACCCGATCAAGGGGCTCATGCAGGGGAAGCTGAAGCTCCAGGGTGATCTCCCGACGATCGTGCGCTACGTCCGCGCCGCGAACGAGCTCGTGCAGTGCACGACGCTCGTCCCGACGGAGTTCCCCGACGCCTGATGCGTGCCGTCGTCTACGAGGAGCCCGGGCGGATCGCGGTCGGCGAGGTCGCGGAGCCGGCGATCGAGGACCCGCGGGACGCCATCGTCCGCGTGACGCTCGCCGCCATCTGCGGCTCCGACCTCCACTTCTTCCACGGGAAGGCGCCGATGGACCCCGGCGAGACGATCGGCCACGAGGCCGTCGGCGTCGTCGAGGCGGTCGGCGGCGCCGTCGCCCGCTTCGCGGTCGGGGACCGCGTCGTCGTCGCGTTCGACAACGCGTGCGGCGCGTGCTGGTTCTGCCGGAGCGGTCAGACGCAGCTCTGCGAGGACTTCCGGACGCTCGGTGCGGGCGCCTTCGGCGGCGGGCTCGGCGGCGCGCAGGCGGACCTCGTCCGGATCCCGTACGCGGACGCGAACCTCCTCGCGATCCCCGCGGGCCTCGACGACGAGCGGGCGCTGTTCCTCGGCGACATCCTCACGACCGGGCTGTACGGAGCCTCCGTGCCGGAGATCCGTCCCGGGGAGACGGTCGCGGTCGTCGGTGCCGGACCCGTCGGGTTCTTCGCGGCGCAGGCGGCGCGGCTCGCCGACCCCGCCGCGGTCCTCGTCCTCGATCGTGACCCGGCGCGCCTCGCGATCGCGGCGTCGGTCGGCGCGGCGCCGATCGACGTCGGTGCGCGGCACGCGCAGATGGCGGTGGCGGAGGCCACCGAGGGACGCGGTGCCGACGTCGTCATCGAGGCCGTCGGGACGCCCGAGGCCTTCGAGTCCGCGATCGACGTCGTCCGCCGCGGGGGGCGCGTGTCGGTCGTCGGGATGTTCACCTCGGAGTCCATCTCGATCCCGCTCGGCATCTGGTGGGCGCGCTCGCTCGACGTCCGCTTCGCGGGCATCTGCCCCGTCCACGCGTGGTGGGAACGTGCGCTCGCCGCCGTCGCGGACGGGCGGATCGACCCCACGCCGATCGTGTCGCACCGCATGGGGCTCGACGACGCCGTCGAGGGCTACGCCCTCTTCGCGGCGCGCGAGGCGACGAAGGTCGTCCTGCGGCCGTGACCGTCACGTACGCCGATGGCGAGCCGAACGGCCTCGCGTCGCTCGTCGGCGGGCTCATCGCGGGCAACCTCGCGGCGCACCCCGCGCGGGTGGCGCTCCTGCGCCCCGCGCGCATCCGCCTCACGGGTCGAGACGCCGAGGTCACGATCGCGCTCGCGTTCGGTGCGGGCTCCGTGACGATCGCGAACGGACGAGGTCCGACGCCCCACCTCGACGTCGAGGCCGACGCCGAGGGGCTCCTCGGGCTCGCCGGTGCCCCGCTGCGGTTCGGGTTCCCCGACGCCCTGCGGCCCGAGGGCCGTGCCGTGCTCGCCGCGCTCCTGCGGGGGGACCTCCGGGTCGGCGGGCTCCTGCGTCACCCCGTTCGGCTCGCGCGCTTCGCGCGCCTGCTCTCCGTCGCCTGACGCCCCCCGCTCCGCCCGGGGCTACGCTGTCGCGCATGGACGTCGCCGAAGGGGTGCTCGCGGGCGACCCGCGGGCGATCGCCCGGGCGATCTCGATGGTCGAGGACGGCGACGACGACCTGCCCGCGCTCTCCGCGGCGCTGTTCCCGCGGACCGGTCGGGCCTGGACCGTCGGACTCACGGGCTCGCCCGGCGTCGGGAAGTCGACCCTCGCCGGCGCGCTCGTCCGGAGCGCCCGCGCGGTCGACGAGCGCGTCGCGGTCCTCGCGATCGACCCGACCTCGCCCTTCACCGGCGGTGCGCTCCTCGGGGACCGCCTCCGGATGCAGGAACACGCGACCGACCCCGGCGTGTTCATCCGTTCGATGGCCACGCGCGGCCACCTCGGCGGCATGGCCCTCGCCGCACCGGAGGCGGTGCGGATCCTCGACGCGGCGGGCCACGACCTCGTCATCGTCGAGACGGTCGGCGTCGGTCAGGCGGAGGTCGATGTCGCCGCCGCCACCGACACGACGCTCGTCGTCGTCGCGCCGGGGTGGGGCGACGCCGTCCAGGTCGCGAAGGCCGGCATCCTCGAGATCGCCGACGTCTTCGTCGTGAACAAGGCGGACCGCGAGGGGGCCTCGACCGCGGTCCGCGACCTCGAGGCGATGCTCCACCTCGGGGAGCCGACGCCCTGGACGCCTCCCGTCGTCGCGGTGAGCGCCGCCGACGGTGCCGGCATCGACGAGCTCCGTGCCGCGATCGCGCGGCACCGCGCCCACCTCGAAGCGGATGCCCTCGTCGCGCCGCTGCGGCGGACACGCCTGCTCCGCGAGGTCGAGGCGCTCGCGGCGGAGGGCCTGCGGCGCGCGCTCCGCGCGCGCCTCGAGGAGCACCCCGAGCTCGGCGACGCGCTCGTCGCGCGACGGGTCGACCCGTACGCCGCGGCCGCCGTGCTCGGCGCCGCGGTCGCATCACCCGCGGCGGACGGCGGCTAGGGGGTCGACGCCACCGCGACGACCGACGCGGACCTCCCCCCGGGCAACGACGGGTGCGCCGCGGGCCCCGCGCGCCGCGGGCGGGATCGCCGGGGGGCTCCGGGGAGCGCGCGGGGGTCCGGCGGGACGCCCCCGGTGCCGAGGGGGGCTTCTGACCACCCGCAGCACCTGCAAGAGCTTGCAGGAAGCCTGCTAGGCTCCCGGGATGCGCCGCCCTCGGCTCCCCCTCCTCGTCGCCCTCGTCGGCCTCATGCCGCTCGCGGCGGCCTGTGGGGCGGGCGCGGGGTCGTCGTTCCCCGAGGACGGACGGCTCCGTGTCGTCACGACCGTGTCGCCGATCACGAGCATCGTCGCGAACGTCGGCGGCGAACGGATCCACGTGATCGGGATCGTCCCGGAGGGGACGAACAGTCACACGTTCGAGCCCGCGCCCTCGGACGCCGCGGTCGTCGCCGACGCCGACATCGTGTTCCTGAACGGACTCCACCTCGAGGAGCCGACGATGGAGCTCACGGACGCGAACGTCCGCGACGGCGTCCCGGTCGTCTCGCTCGGGGACCGCACGATCGGCCCCGACGAGTACATCTTCGACTTCTCGTTCCCCGAGGCCGCCGGGGACCCGAACCCGCACCTGTGGACGAACCCGACGTACGCCCTCCGCTACGCGGAGATCGTCGCCGACGAGCTCACCGCGCTCGCGCCGGAGGATGGCGATGTCTTCGCGGCGAACCTCGCCGCGTTCCGCGCGCGCATCGACGAACTCGATCGGCTCGTTCGCGAGGTGACCGCGACGGTCCCCGCGGCGAACCGCGTCCTCCTCACGTACCACGACTCGTTCCCGTACTTCGCCCGCGAGTACGGATGGACCATCATCGGCGCCGTCCAGCCCGCCGATTTCTCCGAGCCGACCCCGCAGGAGGTCGCCCGACTCATCGATCAGGTGCGCGAGCTCGAGGTGCCGGCCATCTTCGGGTCCGAGGTCTTCCCGAGCCCGATCCTCCAGCAGATCGCCGCCGAGACCGGCGCCGACTACGTCGACGACCTGCGCGACGACGACCTCCCGGGGGAGCCGGGGGGCTCCGACCACACGTACCTCGGGCTCATGGTCTTCGACTTCCGGACGTTCATGGGCGCGCTCGGTGGCGACATCGCCCCGTTCGACGGGTTCGACACGTCCGACGTCACCCCGACCGCGACCGCGGTGTACGCGTGAGCGACCTCGTGCGGCTCGAGGACGTCCACGTCCGTTACCAGCGCGAGGAGGTCCTCGAGGGGATCGACCTCGCGATTGCGCCGGGGCAGTTCCTCGGCGTCGTCGGCCCGAGCGGCAGCGGGAAGACCTCGCTCCTGCGCACGATCGCGGGGACCGTCGCGCCGAGCGCGGGACGGGTCGTCCGCGACCGCGCCGCCGCCTTCGGGTACGTGCCGCAGGTCGAGACGGTGAACTGGTACTTCCCGGTCACGGTCCGCGAGGCCGTCCTCATGGCGCGCGTCGACGGACGCCGGCTCCCGTGGCCGTCCCGCGCCGAGATCGCCGAGGCCGACGAGGTGCTCGGTCGGCTCGGGCTCGGCGACCTCCGCGCCCGCCACATCCGCGAGCTCTCCGGGGGCCAGCAGCAGCGGGTGTTCATCGCTCGAGCCCTCCTGCGGCGGCCCGCGCTCCTGCTCCTCGACGAGCCGACGAGTGGCGTCGACGTGCGGACGCGCCACGACGTGATGCACGTGATCCACGAGCTCCACCACGACGGGCTCGCGATCGTCCTCACGACGCACGACCTGAACGGCATCGCCGCGCACCTACCGACGCTCGTGTGCCTGAACCGTCGGGTCGTCGCGGTCGGGACCCCGGCCGAGGTGCTTACGCCCGAGGTCCTCGAGGCGACGTACGGCGCCCCGCTCGAGGTGCTGCGCCACGGGGGGATGCCCGTGGTCGTCGAGCACTACGAGGACGACGAACCGGTCCCCGTCGGGGACGGAGGTCACCATGCCCACCCTGCTTGAGCCGTTCGGCTACGCGTTCTTCCGCAACGGCATCGCGGTCGCGACGCTCGCCGGCGCGCTCTGCGGGCTCGTCGGTGTGTACGTGGTCCTGCGCGGGATGTCCTACGTCGGCCACGGACTCTCGCACGCGATCTTCGGCGGCGCGGTCGCGAGCTACGCCCTCGGTCTGAACTTCTACCTCGGCGCCGGCACCTGGGGCCTCGCCGCGGCGCTCCTCATCAACGGCGTATCGCGCCGGCGGACGATCGGTGCGGACGCGGCGATCGGCGTCGTGACCTCGTCGAGCTTCGCGGTCGGTGCCGTCATCATCTCGATCATCGGCACGTTCACCCGGAACTTCGAGGCCGCGCTGTTCGGCAACGTCCTCGGGGTGACGGGGGTCGACGTCGTCGTCGTCGCGGGCACGTTCCTCGCCGCCGCGGCCGCGGTGTTCCTCCGGTACCGGCAGCTCCTGTTCACGACGTTCGATCCCGACGTCGCCGAGGTGTCGGGCATCTCGACGGCGAGGATGGACGCGCTCCTCGCGGTGCTCCTGTCCGCGCTCATCACCGTCTGCATGAACGTCCTCGGCGTGACCCTCATCGCCGCGATGCTCGTGATCCCGCCGGTCGTCGGGCGGCTCCTGTCCGACAGCTTCGGCCGGATGCTCGCGATCTCCGTCGGTGTCGGGACGTTCTGCGGCGCGGTCGGGGTCTACGTCTCCTACTACCTCGACTGGGCATCGGGCCCGGCGGTCGTGCTCACCGCGGCGACGTGCTTCGTCGTCGCGTACGTGGTCTCGGGCGTGCGCCGCCGTCGGCTGCCGGCCGCGGCGATCGACGCCCACCTCGGCTAGCCCGCTCCGGACCCGGGCGGGACCGGAGCGCGGCGCCGGCGCCGCGTACGACCTCGGCGTCGCGGTTTCAGCGTCGCGGTGCTCGGCACCGGGAGCAGGTGCCGGAGATCGCGAAGTGCGTGAGGTCGGCCGCGAACCCGTGCGCCCGCTCGATCGCCCGCGCGAGGGCCGCGGTCTCCCCGGTCGAGAGGTCCTCGCCGCGACCGCACGTCGAGCACGTGAGGTGGACGTGGCCCGCGTCCTCGGCGCGGTGGTACTCCGGACCGCCCTCGAGGTGCGCGTGCGCGAGCACGCCCGCCTCCTCGAGGACCGCGAGGGTCCGGTAGACCGTCGAGGCGTTCACGCCGGGGAGGTCGGCCTGGACGGCAGCGACGAGGGCGGTCGGGGCGATGTGGCCGCGCGTCCCGAGGATGCGGGCGACGATCGCGCGGCGCTGCGGGGTCACGCGGAGCCCGTGGGCCCGCAGGAGCGCGAGGGTCTCGTCGAGGGTCGCCACGGGTCCGGACTGTAGCAGCGTGTTGCAGGTGCAACGCGGTCCCGGGGACGCGTGCCTCCGCCCGCGTGGGTCCTCTCGGGTCCCCCGCGGGTCGCGGGGGACCGGCCCGCCGGCTGGCAAGATGTGCGCGTGACCGCGACCGTCCGCACCGAGATCGCCGAGGGCGTCGCGACGCTCGCCCTCGAGCGTCCGCCGGCGAACGTCCTCGACGCCGCGACCGCGCACGCGCTCGGCGCCGCCGCGGGTGACCTCGTCGGGCGCGGCGACGTCCGCGCGGTCGTCGTGGCCGGCGGCGAGCGGATCTTCTGCGGGGGCGCGGACATCAAGGAGATGGCGACGTTCGCCGGCCCGGCGCAGGCGCAGGCGTTCGCCGAGGTGCTCGGCGCCGCCCTCCTCGCGATCGAGGGGCTCCCGTTCGTCACGATCGCGGCGATCGAGGGCAGCGCGCTCGGCGGCGGCCTCGAGCTCGCGCTCGCCTGCGACCTCCGCGTCGCCGCCGAGCCCGCGGTGCTCGGACTCCCGGAGGTCGGGCTCGGCATCATGCCGGGCGCGGGCGGGACGCAGCGGCTCCCGCGCGCCGTCGGGCTCGACCGCGCGCGGGAGCTCGTGCTCACCGGACGCCGGCTCAGCGTCGCCGAGGCGCAGGCGATCGGGCTCGTCCACGAGGTCGTTCCGGCCGGCGCGGCGCGCGAGCGCGCGAGCGCGCTCGCGCGGGGGTTCGCCGCGGGTCCGACCGCAGCGTACGCGGCGGTGAAGGCCGCGCTCCGCGCCGCGGGCGGCGACCTCCGGATGGGGCTCGCGGTCGAACGGGACGCGTTCGCCGGGCTCTTCGCCACGGAGGACCGCGCCGAGGGGCTCGCGGCCTTCGCCGAGAAGCGCCAGCCGCGGTTCACGGGGAGGTAGGGGTGGAGGTCCGTCAGGCGCTCCGCGAGGACGTGCCCGCGCTCGTCGCGCTCTTCCAGGAGCTCGATCGGATGCAGAGCGACTGGCGCGTCTTCACGCCGCGGCCCGGGTTCTACGACCAGGTCGGGGAGAAGTACCGCGAGGCGCTCGGGTCGCCGGATTCGCTCCTGCTCGTCGCGGAGCACGAGGGGGAGGTCGTCGGCATGGCGTACGGCGAGGTGAGCCAGCCGTCGCGGTTCTCCGACGAGCGCGCGCTCGAGCTCTCCGGGGTCGTCGTCCGCGCGGGGTACCGGGGTCGCGGCGTCGGCCGCGAGCTCGTCCGCGGCGCGGCGCGGTTCGCGCAGGAGCGCACCGTGTCCTGGATCGAGCTGAAGACGTTCGCCCCGAACCGCGGCGCGATGTCCTTCTGGGAGGAGCTCGGGTTCACGCCGCGCGTCGTCCAGCTCACCTCGTCGACCGACGCCCTCCTCGACCGCCTCGGCGACGACTGACCCGGCGCCGCGTCCGCGGATCCGTCGGGGTCAGCGGACGAGCGTCGCGTCGCGCCAGCCGCGGACGCTGCTCACGAGCGCGAGTGCGTCGGCGCCACGGAGATCGCGGACCGTCACCGACCGCTCGCGGAGCGTCCCGTCGCGCAGGAGCCGTGCCCGCGCGGTCCCCGCGAGGAGCCCCGCCCCGCGCGGCGGCGTCCACCACGTGCCGTCGATGCGCACCGCGAGGTTCGCGACCGGCGTCTCCGTCACCTCGCCGCGGTCGTTCACGAGGATCGCCTCTCGATCGTGGCGCGCGACGCGTCGCTCGTAGACGGCCCGGTGGGTCGTCTTGTGGAACAGCCACACGTCCGCGGGATCGACGGGGTCGTCGTCGAGCTCGACCTCCACGGGCCCGGTGGGGTCGTCGGGGAGGTCGGAGGTCGTGAGGGTCCGCGCGCCGTCGCGCGCGAGCGCGAGGCGCACGCGCCTCGGGTGGCGCGCGACGGCTCGCTCCCGCTCGAGATCGGCGATCGTCGCCGCCGCATCGAAGGCGAACCCGAAGTACCGGGCGGAGGACGCGATCCGCGCGAGGTGCTCCTCGAGGTCGGCGTAGCCGTCCCCGTCGAGCCGGAGGGTCTCGAGGAGCTCGAAGGCCGGACGCGTCGCGGTGAGGAGCCGCGCCTTCGCGAGGACCTCGCCGTGCTCCCGTTCCGGATCCGACGCGTACGTGATGCCGCCCCCGACGCCGTACTCCGCATCGCCGCTCGCGGCGTCGACCGCGACCGTGCGGATCGCGACGTTGAACGAGGCCGCGACGTCGGCACCCTCCCCGGGCCCGATCCAGCCGATCGCGCCGCAGTAGACACCGCGCGGCGCCTCCTCGAGCTCGCGGATGATCTCCATCGTCCGCACCTTCGGCGCGCCGGTCACCGACCCGCACGGGAAGAGCGCGCGGAAGAGATCCGGGACGGTCGTGCCGGGGCGCGCCTCGCCGGTGACGGTCGACGTGAGCTGCCACACCGTCTCGTAGCGCTCGAGGTCGAACATCGTCGGCACCTCGACGGTCCCGGGTCGGGCGATGCGGCCGAGGTCGTTGCGCAGGAGGTCGACGATCATCGCGTTCTCCGCGCGGTCCTTCTCGGACGTCCGGAGCCCCTCCGCGATCGCGGCGTCCTCCTCCTCGAAGCGTCCCCGCCCCGCCGTGCCCTTCATCGGTCGTGTCGTGACCCGCCCTCCCTCGAAGTCGAAGAAGAGCTCGGGGGAGGCCGAGGCGATCCGGTGGCGCCCGGTGTCGACGTACATCGCGTGGCCACCGCGCTGCGCGAGCGCGAGGTCGCGGTAGAGGCCGCGCGCGTCGCCCGCGACGCGCGCCCGGAGCCGCACCGTGTAGTTCACCTGGTACGTCTCGCCGGCGGCGATCGCCTCGCGGATCGCCGCGATGCGCTCCCGGTACGTCGCGGGCTCGACCGTCGGTCGCCACGGGCTCGGCGCGGCGTCGACGCCCGCGTCCTCGGCCGGGGGGAGTGGGTCGACCGCGACCCGGCGCGCGAAGAGCGCGAACCACGCGAGCGGGAGGTCGGGGACCGACGGGTGGACGGCGAGCACCGGGTCGAAGGCCGGGGCTGCCTCGTACGCGACGAACCCGACCGCCCACAGGCCCCGTCGGGCCGCGGATTCGGCCGCCTCGAGCGTGCCGACGACCTCCTCGACACGCCGCGCCTCGAGGACGGCCGTGGGCTCCTCGAACCGGAACGAGCGCTCGCGACCCGGCCGGAGGTCGTCCGAGCGGGCGTCGATCACGAACCCCGACGCGCCTCGAGCTCGGCGATGAGCCGCGGGAGGAGCTCGAGCGCATCGCCGACGACACCGAGATCGGCGAGCGCGAAGATCGGCGCATCCGCGTCCTTGTTCACCGCGACGACGCGCTTCGATGCCTGCATGCCGACGAGGTGCTGCGTCGCGCCGCTGATCCCGAACGCGAGGTAGACGTCGGGCTTCACCGTCTTGCCGGTCTGCCCGATCTGCCGCGCGTACGGGACCCACCCGGCGTCGACGACCGCGCGCGTCGCGCCGACCGCGGCGTCGCCGAGGGCGCCCGCGAGGCGTTCGAGGAGCTCGAAGCGCGCCGCCTCGCCCATCCCGCGTCCGCCCGCGACGACGACCTTCGCCTGCTCGAGGCGGGGACCGGCCGCCGCCTCGCGATGCCGCCCGACGCGGGACGCGCGCCGGAGGTCGTCGGGCACGTCCGCGGCGACCGGGACGACGGTCGCCGCCCCGCGGACCGCGTCCGCGACGAACGACTTCGGGCGCACGAGGACGAGTCGTGGGGCGGGCCCGTCGAGGGCGGTCACGACGATCCGCGCGCCGCCGTCGACCCGCGTCTCGGCGCGGTCGGCCGCGGGGAGGTCGACGGCGTTCGCCAGGAGGGTCGAACCGGTGCGCGCCTGGAGCCGACCGGCGACGTCGCGTGCGTCGTACGTCGTCGGGAAGAGCACGAGGTCGGGGCGGTGCTCGGCGACGAGCGCGTGGAGCGCGTGCGCCGCGGGTTGCGAGAGCGTCTCGGTGAACACCGGGTCGTCGCTCGCGTACACGATCGCGGCGCCGTGCGCGCCGAGGTCGGCGGCGGCGGCGGTCGCGCCGGGGCCGAGGGCGACGGCCGATGCGGTCCCGAGCGCGCGCGCCTTCGCGAGGAGCTCGAACGCCGACGGGTGGACCCCGTCGGGACCGACCTCCGCCCAGACCCAGACCGACGTCACGGGAGCACCTTCGCCTCGGCGAGCAGGTCCGCGATGCGCTGCGTCGGTGCGACGTCGGCGGGCACGATGCCGAGGTCGACGAGCGTGAGCTCCTCGACCGGCTTCTGCTTCGCCGCCATGATCCCCTTCAGCGTCGGGTACCGCGGCTCGGCCGCGCTCCCCGTGACCGTCACGACCGCGGGGAGCGGCGCCGTGACGACGTCGTAGCCCTCCTCGGTCTGCCGCTCGACCCGGAGCGTCGTGCCGTCGACCGCGACGGACCGGGCGAACGTGAGACCGGGCAGCCCGAGGAGCTCCGCGACGGCGATCGGGAGCGTCCCGGTGTAGCCGTCGGTGGACTCGACGCCCCCGACGACGAGGTCGTACGCGCCGCGCCGGAGCGTCGCGGCGAGCACCCGCGCCGTCGCGAGGACGTCCGCGCCACGGAGCGCCGGGTCGGAGACGAGGACACCCGCATGGGCGCCCATCGAGATCGCCTTGCGGACCGCAGCGACGGCCTCCGGGGGTCCCATCGACACGACGGTCACCTCGCCGCCCGTCGCCTCGGCGACGCGGAGCGCCGCCTCGACGGCGTACTCGTCCCCGGGGTCGAGGGTCGCGTCCGCGGTCGTCCGCACGAGGAGGTGGTCGGGTCCGAGTTCCGGGGTTCCCTGCGGCGCGGGGACGAACTTCGCGAGGACGGCGACGCGCATGGCCGGAGCATACCGAGGGAGGTCGGGACGGCGGGTTCCGTCCGGGGGCACCCGTAGACTCCCCCGCATGGGTCGCGTGTCGGTCCTCGTCGGGATGTCGGGGGGCGTCGACTCCTCCGTGGCGGCCTGCCTCCTCGCGGAGCAGGGCCTCGACGTCGTCGGGTGCCACCTCGAGCTCGTCCGCGACGCCGGGGGGCTTGACCACGGCTGCTGCGGGCCGACGGCGCGCGCCGACGCGGCCGCGGTCGCGGCGATCGGCGGCTTCGCCTTCGAGGTCGTCGACCTGCGGTCGACGTTCGCGGACACCGTCCTCGCGGACTTCGTCGCGGAGCACGCGGCGGGTCGCACCCCGAACCCCTGCGCGCGGTGCAACGAGGAGATCAAGTTCGGGGCGTTCCTCCGCCTCGCCGACGAGCGGGGGATCGACCTCGTCGCGACCGGGCACTACGTTCGCGCCGTCGAGGACGGCGGGACGTGGCGGCTGCGCCGGGGACTCGATGCGGCGAAGGACCAGTCGTACATGCTCGCGGGGATCGGCCAGCGCGCGCTCGCGCGGTCGCGGTTCCCCGTCGGCGGGATGCCGAAGACCGAGACGCGCGCGCACGCGGAACGGCTCGGCCTCCCGGTCGCGGCGAAGCCCGACTCCCAGGAGATCTGCTTCGTCGCCGACGGCGACCTCGCCGGGTTCCTCGCGGGGCTCGCGCCCGACCTCGTCCGCGACGGCACCGTCGTCGACGTCGAGGGGCGCACGCTCGCCCGGCACGACGGCCTCGCGCGGTTCACCGTCGGGCAGCGGCGCGGCCTCGGGATCTCGACGCCCGCGCCCTCCTACGTGCTCGAGCTCGACGCCGACCGCAACCGCGTCGTCGTCGGGCCCGGCGAACTCCTCGCGCGGAAGCGGATCGACGCCGACCGCGTCCGCTGGGTGGCCGACGCGCCTCCCGCCGCCGGTCCGTTCGAGGCCGAGGTGCAGCTCCGCTACCGCGGCGAGGCGGTGTCCGCGGTCGTCGAGGCGCGCGGTGACGCACTCGTGGTCGAGCTGCGGCGCCCGCAGCGCGGGGTCGCGCCGGGCCAGGTCATCGCGGTCTACCGCGGCGACGAGCTCCTCGGCGGCGCGCGCATCCTCCGGAGCGCCTGAGGCCGTGGCGCGCGCGGGCGCGGGGGAGCGCGAGCGGGCCGACGCGAAGGTCCGCGTCGAGGAACTCCGCGAGGCGATCAACCACCACGCGTACCGGTACCACGTCCTCGACGACCCGGAGATCGCCGACGCGGAGTACGACGCGCTCGTCCGCGACCTCTCGGCCCTCGAGGAGCGGTTCCCCGAGCTCGTCACGCCGGACAGCCCGACGCAGGGCGTCGGCGCGCGTCCCGCGGAACTCTTCGCGCCGGTCCGGCACCGCGCGCGGATGTACTCGCTGGACAACGTGTTCTCCGAGGAGGAACTCCGCGCGTGGGCGGACCGCGTCGGACGGGGCGTCGGCGTGGCGGCGCGCTACTCCTGCGAGCTGAAGATCGACGGGGTCGCGATCGCGCTCACGTACGAGCGGGGGGTGCTCGTCCAGGGAGCGACCCGCGGCGACGGGACGACCGGCGAGGACGTCACCGCGAACGTGCGGACGATCGACGCGATCCCCGCGCGTCTCGCGCTCGCGGACCCGCCGGCCCTCCTCGAGGTCCGCGGCGAGGTGTACTTCCCCGTCTCGGGGTTCGCGCGGCTGAACGCCGACCTCGTCGCCCGGGAACAGCGCCCGTTCGCGAACCCGCGGAACGCCGCCGCCGGGTCGCTACGGCAGAAGGACCCCGCCGCGACCGCGGCGCGGCCGCTGTCGCTCTGGTGCCATTCGTTCGGCGCGGCGGAGGGCATCGCGTTCGACTCGCACTCGGCGTTCCTCGCGTGGTGCCGCGATGCGGGACTCCCCGTCGCGCCGACCGGGACGGTCGTCGACGACCTCGGCGGCGTCCTCGCGTACCTCGCGTACTGGGAGGAGCACCGGCACAGCGTCGACTGGGAGATCGACGGCGCCGTCGTGAAGGTCGACGCGATCGCGATGCAGGAGGAACTCGGGGCAACGAGCCACGCCCCGCGGTGGGCGGTCGCGTACAAGTTCCCGCCGGAGGAGCGCACGACCGTCCTGCGGGAGATCCGCGTCCACACCGGCCGCACCGGGGTCGTGACGCCGTTCGCGTGGCTCGAACCCGTGCAGGTCGGCGGCGTCACGGTCACGACCGCGACCCTCCACAACGAGGACGAGGTCGCCCGCAAGGACGTCCGCGAGGGCGACACGGTGATCGTGCGCCGCGCGGGCGACGTGATCCCGGAGGTCGTCGGTCCCGTCCCGTCCCGGCGCCCGAAGCGTGCGCGGCGGTGGCGGTTCCCGGAGGCCTGCCCCTCGTGCGGGACCGCGCTCGTGCGCGAGGAGGGTGCGGCCGCGTGGCGCTGCCCGAACCGCCGCGGCTGCCCGTCGCAGAACCTCGAGTGGCTCCAGGCCTTCGCGGGTCGGGGGGCGATGGACATCGAGGGGCTCGGCGAGAAGACCGGCGGCGCGCTCCTCGAGCTCGGGATCGTCCGCGATCCGGGCGACATCTACGGGCTCACCGCGGAGCGGCTCGCGGAGGTCCCCGGGTACAAGGAGCGGAAGATCGCGAACCTCCTCCTCGCGATCGAGGGCTCGAAGGATCGCGAGGTGTGGCGGCTCCTCGCGGGGTTGAACATCCGCCACGTCGGGGCCACGGTCGCGCAGGCGCTCGCCGGCGCGTTCGGGTCGGTCGACGCGATCGCGGCGGCTGACGCCGACGCGCTCACCGCCGTCGATGGTGTGGGACCGGAGATCGCGGCGAGCGTGCTCGAGTGGTTCGCCGACGACCACCACCGCGAGCTCCTCGACCGGCTCCGCGCGGCCGGGGTGCGCACGGCGGACCCGGTGCGGAGCGCGCCGACGGGCCCGCGACCGCTCGACGGGGCGACCGTCGTGCTGACGGGCACGCTCCCGACCCTCGCGCGGGCGGACGCGTCCGCGATGGCGCAGGATGCGGGGGCGAAGGTCGCCTCGAGCGTCTCGGCGAGGACGACGTTCGTCGTCGCGGGCGAGGCGGCGGGATCGAAGCTCGCGAAGGCCGAGGAACTCGGCGTCGAGGTGATCGACGAGGAGGAGTTCCTCCGACGGATCGGACGGGAGGCGGGGTCGTGACGTACTCGATCGTGGCGCGGTGTCCGGAGACCGGCGACCTCGGCGTCGCCGTGCAGTCGCACTGGTTCGCCGCCGGCGACGTCTGCTGGGCGCGCTCCGGCGTCGGCGCGGTCGCGACGCAGGCGATGGCGCTCCTCGACCACGGGCCGCTCGGCCTCGAGGAGCTCGCCGCCGGTCGCGACGCCGCGGGAGCGCTCGCCGCGCGGCTCGCCGCCGACGAGCACCGCGAGGTCCGGCAGGTCGCGATCGTCGACGCGCGCGGCGGCGTCGCCGCGCACACCGGGCGCGAGACGATCCCCGAGGCCGGGCACGTCGTCGGCGACGGCTTCACGTGCCAGGCGAACATGATGTGGAGCGCGACGGTGTGGGACGCGATGGCCGACGCCTTCGCCCGCGCGCGGGGCGACCTCGCCGGTCGACTCCTCGTCGCCCTCGAGGCGGGGGAGGCCGAGCGCGGCGACATCCGCGGCACGCAGGCCGCGCGCATCCTCGTCGTCGCCGGGGCCCCGAGCGACGCTCCGTGGAAGGACGTCCGCGTCGATCTCCGGATCGACGACCACCGTGCGCCGCTCCCGGAGCTGCGGCGGCTCCTCGACCTCCACCGCGCGTACGGGCACCTGAACGCCTCCGAGGAGGCGCAGACCGAGGGCGACGCGGCGCGGGCGGACCGCGAAGCGGCCGAAGCGCTGCGGCTCTGCGGTGCGGAGACCGAGATCGCGTTCTGGCGCGCGGTGAGCCTCGCGAACCTCGGTCGTGCCGATGAGGCGCGGGCGATCGCCGCGCCTGCGTTCGCCGAGCACCCCGGCTGGGAGGAACTCCTCCGACGCTGCGCCGACCGCGGGATCGCGGGCATCACGCCGGCGACCCTGGCCGCGCTCCTGCCCGGATAGACTCGCCGCCATGCCGGTCGAGATCGATGTCGAGCACGTCGCGCGCCTCGCGCGCCTCGCGCTCACCGCGGACGAGCGCGACCGCCTCCGCGAGCAGCTCGCGGTGATCCTCGAGCACGCCGCGCGCGTCGGCGAGGTCGCGACCGCCGATGTCCCGCCGACGGGGACCGCGATCCCGCGCGCGAACGTCTACCGGCCCGACGAGCCGCACGCGTCGCTCCCGCAGGACGAGGTCCTCGCGAACGCGCCGTCCGCCGAGGACGGCCGCTTCCGCGTCCCCCGCATCACGGAGGTCGGGTGAGCGCGCTCCCGAGCGCGACCCGGCTCGCGGCGGACCTCGCGTCGGGGTCGACCACGAGCCGCGCGCTCGTCGAGTCGGCGATCGCACGCGCCGACGCGCTCGAGGACCGGCTCCATGCGTTCCTCGCCCGCACCCCCGATCGCGCGCTCGCGACCGCCGACGCGATCGACCGCCGACGCGCCGCGGGCGAGTCGCTCCCGGCGGTCGCGGGCATCCCGCTCGCGCTGAAGGACGTGCTCTCGACGCGCGGCGTCACGACGACATGCGGGTCGCGGATGCTCGAGCGCTACGTCCCGCCGTACGACGCGACCGTCTGGTCGCGTCTCGACGCCGCGGGCGCCCCGCTCCTCGGCAAGACGAACTGCGACGAGTTCGCGATGGGCTCGTCGAACGAGAACTCCGCGTTCGGGCCGGTCGCGAACCCCTGGGACCTCGAGCGGGTCCCCGGCGGCTCCTCCGGCGGCTCCGCCGCCGCCGTCGCCGCCGGGGAGGCGGTCTGGGCGCTCGGTACGGATACCGGAGGGTCGGTCCGCCAACCGGCCGCGCTCTGCGGCGTCGTCGGCCTGAAGCCGACGTACGGGCTCCTCAGCCGCTCGGGACTCATCGCCTTCGCCTCCTCGCTCGACACCGTCGGCACGTTCACCCGGACGGTCGGCGACGCGGCGACGCTCCTCACGGCGATGGTCGGCCGCGATCCGCTCGACGCGACGAGCCTCGACCCGCGGCGCGCCGACTACGGCGACGGCCTCGACGGGGGCGTCCGTGGCATGCGGATCGGCGTCGTCCGCGAGGCGTTCGGCGACGGGGTCGAGCCCGGCGTCCGCGACGCGGTCACCGCGGCGCTCGAGCGCCTCGCCGCGCTCGGCGCGGAGATCGACGAGGTGTCGCTCCGGCACGCCGACTACGCGCTCTCCGCGTACTACCTCATCGCGCCGTCGGAGGCGTCGTCGAACCTCGCGCGGTTCGACGGGGTCCGCTACGGGCTCCGCGTCGACGGCGATGACTCGATCGAGATGATGACCCGGACGCGCGGTGCGGGGTTCGGTCCCGAGGTGAAGCGCCGGATCATGCTCGGGACGTACGCGCTCTCCGCCGGCTACTACGAGGCGTACTACGGGCAGGCGCAGAAGGTCCGGACGCTCATCATCCGCGACTACGAGTCGGCCTTCGCCGACCACGACCTCCTCGTGTCTCCGACCTCGCCGACGACCGCGTTCCGGATCGGCGAGCGCGCGGACAACCCGCTCGCGATGTACCTCTCCGACGTGTTCACGATCCCCGCGAACCTCGCCGGGGTCCCGGCGATGAGCGTGCCGTGCGGCTTCGATGCGCGCGGCCTGCCGGTCGGCCTCCAGTTCACCGCCCCGCTCCTGCGTGAGGACCTGCTCCTACGCGCCGGCGTTGCCCTCGAGGGCGATCTCGCGCTCGATCTCGTCCCGCCCCTCGTCGGTGAGCTCCGCGCCTGAGGTCAGGTCCGGCGTCGGGCGCTCCGCGCGCGACGCGATGATGAGCGCGACGGACGCGAGGATCACGAGGCCCGCACCGAGCATCCGACCGGTGATCCGCTCGTCGAGGACGAGCCACCCGAGGGAGACCGCGACGACCGGGTTCACGTACGCGTACGTCGAGACGAGCGACGTGCGCGCGTTGCGGAGGAGCCAGAGGTACGACGTGAATCCGACGAACGACCCGAAGACGATGAGGTAGCCGAGCGCGACGATCGACGCGGAGGTGATGCGTCCGACGTCGAGGTCGGCGAACTCGCCGGTGACCGCGCCCGCGACGAGCAGCAGCGCGCCTCCGCAGAGCATCTCCATCGCGACCCCCACGAACGGTCGGTCGGGGAGCGGCGCGGTCCGCGAGTAGAGCGACGCGGCCGACCACGAGAGCGAGGCGACCACGGCGAGGAGCATCCCTCCGAGCGAGACGCCGTGGGTCGCCGACGTGCCGACGAGGAGCGCCGCCCCCGCGAACCCGCCCAGGAGCCCGACGACGACGAGGGGTCGCGGCCGGTGGCCGAGGACGACGGCGTCGATGAGCGCCATCCAGATCGGCACGAGCGCGATGATGAGCGCGACGATCCCGGTGTCCACCTGTCGCTCCGCGAGCGCGACGAACCCGTTGCCACCGACGAGGAGCCCCGCGCCGATCACCGTCGCGGCGAGCCAGGCCCGACGGGTCGGCCGGTCGCCGACGCGGTCCCCGCGGCGGATCGTGAACGCGTACATCGCCGCGCCGGCGACGAGGAACCGCACGCCCGCGCCGAGGAAGGACGGGATCGACTCGTTCACGACCTCGATGCCGAGGTACGTGGTCCCCCAGACGATGTAGACGGCGAGGAGCGCGAGCCAGACCCGGAGCGACGGGCGCTCGTGCACCGCCGCGGGGGTCGCCATGCGGCGAGCATAGTGCGCCCCTCGCGGCGCCCCGCATGGCGACCCCCTCGGCCGCTCCCTCGGCCCGCGCCGCCGACGGAACCCCTCGCGGCGCCGGGAGCCGCTACGCTCCTGCCCGATGGACGACGCCTTCGAGACGGTCATCGGCCTCGAGTGCCACGTTGAGCTCTCGACCCGCACGAAGATGTTCTGCGGGTGCCCGACGACCTTCGGCGCCCCGCCGAACACCCAGGTCTGCCCCGTGTGCCTCGGGCTCCCCGGGACGCTCCCGGTCCCCAACGAGGCCGCGATCGCTGCGATCGTGAAGATCGGCCTCGCGCTCGGGTGTCGGATCGCGCCCGACTCCTGCTTCCACCGGAAGAACTACTTCTACCCGGACATGCCGAAGGACTTCCAGATCTCGCAGTACGACCTCCCGATCTGCGTGGGCGGCAGCCTCGACATCGAGGTCGACGGCGCGACGCGCGCGGTCGGCATCACGCGGGTCCACATGGAGGAGGACACGGGGAAGACGACGCACGCGGGGGAGTCGGGCCGCATCGGCCGGGCCGACTACGCCCTCGTCGACTACAACCGCGCGGGCGTCCCGCTCGTCGAGGTCGTCTCCGAGCCCGACCTCCGGACCCCCGAGGAGGCGCGCGCGTACCTCCTCGAACTCCGCGCCGTGCTCGCTTCGCTCGACGTGAGCGACGTCCGGATGGAGGAGGGGTCGCTCCGCTGCGACGCGAACATCTCCGTTCGCCGACGCGGCGAGACGGCGTTCGGCACCCGCGTCGAGATCAAGAACCTGAACTCCGTCCGCTCCCTCGAACGTGCGCTCCGCTCCGAGGAGGTCCGCCACCGCGAGGCGATCGCGCGCGGCGAGCGGATCGTCCAGGAGACGCGGCACTACGACGAGGAGTCCGACACGACGCACAGCCTCCGGTCGAAGGAGGAGGCGTTCGACTACCGGTACTTCCCGGAGCCCGACATCCCGCGCCTCGCGCCGGAGGGAGCGTGGATCGACGCGATCCGCGGGTCGCTTCCCGAGCTCCCCGCGGCGCGTCGGGCCCGCTACACGGGCGCGGGCATCGGCCTCGCGGCGGAGCAGGCGCGCGTCCTCGTCGACGACCGCGACCTCGCGGCGTTCTTCGACGCGACCCTCGCCGTGGCCCCCCCGGTCGCGCCGCGGCCCCTCGCGACGTGGATCACCCAGAACCTCACCGCGGCCCTCCACGACCGCGGCCTCGCCCTCGCGGATGCGCCGCTCACGCCCGACGGCTTCGCCGACGTCGTGCGGCTCGTCGAGGACGGCACGGTCTCGGCCACCGCAGGCAAGCAGGTGCTCGACGCGGTCCTCGGGTCGGGGCGCGCCGCCGCGGACGTCGTCGAGGAGCGCGGGCTCCGCCAGGTCTCCGACGCCGGCGCCCTCGAGGCATGGGTCGACGAGGTCCTCGCCGCGCACCCCGACGAGGTCGCCGCGTACCGCGGCGGCAAGCAGGGCCTCCTCGGCTTCTTCACCGGGCAGGTCATGCAGCGCTCGCGCGGCTCGGCGAATCCGAAGGCCGTGGGCGAGCTCCTCCGCGCCCGCCTCGACGCGTAGCGCCGCGCGGCGTGGAGGAACCCGAGGACCTCGAGGGCCTCCCGCCCGCTCGACGACGGCCCCATCCGCTCCTCCTCGTCCCGATCGGCGCGATCGCGCTCGCGATCCGGCCCATCGTCCGCGCGTGGCGCTCGCAGGAGCCGCTCGAGCACTACGCGCTCGTCCACCTCGCGAGCGTCGCCGGCGACGCGATGGTCGCGATCGCGCTCGCCGACTCGGTGTTCTTCGCCGTCCCCGTCGGGCAGGCGACGTCGCGCGTCGCCGCGTACCTCCTCCTCACGATGGCGCCGCTCGCGGTCGCCGCGCCGCTCCTCGTCCCGCTCCTCGATCGGGCGGGGCCGCGGCGCGCCATCGCGGTCGCGGCCGCCCTCGGCCGCGCCGCGATCTGCATCGTCGCGGCCCCGCACGTCGCGACGGAGCTCCTGTTCCCGGCCGCGTTCGCGCTCCTCGTCCTCGGTCGGGTCCACGGCATCACGAAGAACGGCCTCACGGTGGCGTACGCGGGGGACGGAGCGCTCGTGCGCGCGAACGCGCGGCTCGGACGGTTCGCGGCGGGCGGCGCGGTCGTCGGCGCGATCCCGGCGTTCGTGCTCCTGCACCTCGGAGGTTCCGGGCTCGCGCTCCGCGGTGCGGCCGTCGCGTACGCGCTCGGCGTGCTCCTCGTCCTGCGGCTGCCGCGGCCGAGCCTCCCGGCGGGATCCGCGACCGCGTCCGTCGGTCGTCGCGGCGCGGTGCCCGAACTCGCCGCGCCGGCGATCGGCGCGGCCGGGCTCCGCGCCGCGAACGGGTTCCTCCTCTTCGCCCTCGCCTTCGCGCTCCGTCGGAGCGGTGAGCCCGCGTGGTGGTACGGCGCGCTCGCGGCCGCTGGCACCGCGGGCGCGCTCCTCGGCGACGTCATCGCCCCGCGGATCCGCGAGGGCCTCCGGGAGGAGGCGGTCGTCGTCGCCTGCGTCCTCGGCGCGGGGATCGGCTCGGTCGTGACGTTCGCCGCCTTCTCGCTCCCGGGGCTCGCGGTGTTCGCCCTCGCGGTCGGCGCGGCGACGGAGCTCGGCCGCCTCGCGTTCCAGAGCCTCATGCAGCGCGCGGCGCCGGGCGGTGCGCACGGGCGGGTCTTCGTCCGTTACGAGGTGGCGTTCCAGCTCGCGTGGGTCGCGGGCGCGCTCGTGCCCGCGCTCCTCGAGCTCGGGCTCCGCGAGGCGTTCCTCGGGCTCGCCGGCGTGTACCTCCTCGCGGCGCTCGGGTACCTCGTCCCCGACCTCCGCGCGCGGCGCGGCGCGCCGCCGGGTTCGGGATAGGCTCCGGCCGTGCGACCGGCGTCCCCGTCGGTCCCGAGCGGGAGGAGGCTGCGATGGGGTGGGTCCGGGTCGCCGACGAGGGCACGGTCGCCGAGGGGCAGGTCGTCGCGGTCGCCGCCGGGGAGCGGACGGTCGCCGTCGCGAACATCGAGGGGGACCTCGTCGCCTTCGAGGATCAGTGCTCCCACCGCCGCTGCTCTCTCGCCGAGGGCGACCTCGACGGGACGGTCATCGCCTGCCCGTGCCACGGCGCGACCTTCGACGTCCTCACGGGGGACGTGCTCACCGGTCCCGCGACGGAGCCGATCGACGTGTTCGAGGTCCGGACCGAGGCCGGCGCGATCGAGGTCCGGGTCGACTGACTTCGCCCCTCCGCGGGCCGGCGGGGCCCGGTTGCTAGGCTGACCGCGTCTCGCACCGCCCGACACCGCCCGCAAGCGTCCGCTCGCCCGACACCGGAGGACCCCCATGGACAGGCCCGAGATCTTCCTCGCCCCCGGACCCGTCGCCGTCCCGGCCGAGGTCTACCTCGCGCAGGGCACGCCGCTCGTCTACCACCGTGGTCCGGCGTACGGGGACCTCCTCCGCGACGTGACGGAGCAGATCCAGGTGCTCTTCCAGACCCGCAACGACGTCCTGCTCTTCACCGCCTCGGGGACGGGTGGGCTCGAGTCCGCGGTCGCGAACCTCATGTCCCCCGGCGACCGCGTCGTGATCCCCGTCGCCGGCTACTTCGGCGAGCGGCTCGCGAAGATCTCCCGCGCCTACGGCGCCGAGGTCCGCGAGGTCCCGTACGAGTGGGGGAAGATCGCGCGGGCGAAGGACGTCGAGGCCGCGCTCGCGGAGGCGCCGACGAAGGCCGTCCTCGTCCAGCAGAGCGAGACATCGACCGGTGCGATCCACGACGTGCAGGAGATCGCCGCGGTCGCGAAGGCCGCCGGGGCGCTCGTCGTCGTCGACTGCGTGTCGTCGGTCGGCGCGGTGCCCTTCGACGCCGATGGCTGGGGCGTCGACGTCGCGGTCTCCGGATCGCAGAAGGCGCTCTCGGCGACGCCCGGCGTGGCGTTCGTCTCGATCTCGCCAGCCGCGTGGACCGCGTGCGAGACGGCGAAGAACCCGCGCTTCTACTTCGACTGGAAGCTCTACAAAGACGCGTACGACCGGAAGAACCCGGAGAACCCGTTCACGCCGGCGATCTCCGTGATCATGGGGATGCAGGCGGCCCTGCGCCTGTACTTCCAGGACGGGCTCGAGGAGCAGCTCCGCCAGCACGAGCGTCGGTCCCGCGCCGTGAAGCAGGCGATCCGCGCGCTCGGGCTCGACCTCTTCGGTGAGGACCCGGACCGCAACTGGGCGGTCACCTCGATCCGCGCGCCCGAGGGGATCGACGGCGACGAGATCGTCGCGCGGGTCCGCCGTGACCACCGCGTCGTCCTCGCGCCGGGTCAGGGGCCGCTGAAGGGGAAGGTCTTCCGGATCGGCCACCTCGGCTACTACGACCACCTCGACATCCTCCGGGGCCTCGCGGCGCTCGAGATGACGCTCGCCGACATGGGCGTTTCCGTCGAGCCCGGTGCCGCCGTCGCGGCCGCCGAGGCGGCGTTCCGGGCCTGACATGAAGGTCCTCGTCACCGAGGAACTCTCGGAGGTCGGCCTCGAGCTCCTGCGGGGCGAGTTCACCGTCGACGTGCGGCCGGAACTCGCGAAGGCCGGGCTCGCGGCGGCGATCGAGCCCTACGACGCCCTCATCGTCCGGTCCGCGACGAAGGTGACCGCCGACGTCCTCGCGGCGGCCCCGAACCTGAAGGTCGTCGCGCGCGCCGGGATCGGGCTTGACAACGTGGACATCGACGCCGCGACCCGCCGGGGCGTGCTCGTCGTGAACGCCCCCCAGTCGAACATCGTGTCGGCCGCCGAGCACACGATGGCGCTCCTCCTGTCGCTCGCCCGGCACGTCCCGCGGGCCGACGCGTCGCTGCGCGCCGGTGCGTGGGAGCGCTCGCGCTACCAGGGGGTCGAACTCCTCGGCAAGACGCTCGGCGTCGTCGGCCTCGGCCGCGTCGGCGTCCTCGTCGCGCAGCGCGCGGCCGCCTTCGGCATGCGCATCGTCGCCTTCGACCCGTACGTGTCGCGCGATCGCGCCCGCGAACTCGGGTTCGACCTCGTCGCGACGCTCGACGAGCTCCTCGCGCAGGCCGACGTCCTCACGATCCACCTCCCGAAGACGCCGGAGACCGAGGGCATCATCGGGCGCGAGGAGATCGCCCGGATGAAGGACGGCGCGCGCATCATCAACACGGCGCGCGGGGGACTCGTCGACGAGGCCGCGCTCGCGGATGCGATCGTCTCGGGACACCTCGGCGGCGCCGCGCTCGACGTCTTCGCCGACGAACCCGCGACGGCGTCCCCCCTCTTCGCCCTCGAGCAGGTGGTCGTGACGCCGCACCTCGGGGCGTCGACGGCCGAGGCGCAGGACAAGGCGGGCACCTCCGTCGCGGGGATGGTGCGCTTGGCCCTCCTCGGGGAGTTCGTCCCGAACGCCGTGAACGTCTCGGGCGGGAGCGAGGTGCCGGAGGCGATCCGCCCGTTCGTCGGGCTCGCCGATCGCCTCGGCCGTCTCCTCGTCGGCCTCGCCGATGGCGCGGTGCGGAGCATCGAGTGCCGCTACCTCGGCCGGATCGCGGAGGGAGACGTCGGCGTGCTCACCCTCGCGGTCCTGAAGGGCGTGCTCTCGCGCGCCATGAGCGAGCCGGTGTCCTTCGTGAACGCCCCGGTCATCGCCCGCGACCGGGGGATCGCCCTCAGCGAGTCGAAGAGCGCCGAGACGACCGATTACGTGAACCTCGTCTCCGTGCGCGCCGTCACCGACGGCGGCGAGGTCTCCGTCGCGGGGACGCTCGGCGCGCGTGACACGCAGCGCATCATGCGGGTGAACGGCTACGACATCGAGATGGTGCCCGCGCGTCACATGTTCTTCCTCGAGTACGACGACCGTCCCGGCGTGATCGGCGCGGTCGGGACGATCTTCGGGCGGGCGGGCATCAACATCGGCACGATGGACGTCGGCCGGAGCCCCGACGGACAGACGGCGCTCATGGGGCTCACGCTCGACCAGGCCGTCCCCGACGACGTGCTCGACGAGGCCGCGAAGGCGGTCTCCGCGGGGTTCACGCGCTCGATCGTCCTCGAGGACTGACCGGAGCCGGCGCCGCGCCGGCCCGCGTCCGAGCTCCGCCCGCGTCACCCACGTGATCCGGAGGCTGTGTTGCATTCCTGCTATGTAGCAGGTATGCTACGCCCCATGGGACGCCGACCGCGGGAGGAGACCCCCGTGTACAGCCGACTCGCCGAGGCGCGGACCGAACGAGGGCTGTCGCGGGCCGAGCTCGCCGACGCCGTCGGCGTCCACTATCAGACGATCGGCTACATCGAGCGGGGCGAGTACAACCCGAGCCTCTCGCTCGCGCTCCACCTGGCGACGGCCCTCGATGCCGACGTCACCGACCTGTTCTCGACGAAGCCCTTCCGCAGGAAGGGAGGAGGAGGAGACCGATGAGCAAGGACGGCACGCGACGCTGGACGGTCCTCTGGGGCCTCCGCGGCCGGAGGATCGGAGCTCGGGATGCCTTCGCCGTGGGGCTCGTCGGCGCCGCACTCGACGAGTCCGCCTCGGCCGCGAGGGCGGCGGAGCGGGTGCTCGGGCCGGCGCACGGGCAGCGATGGCGCTGGCTGATGCCGCGGCGGGCGCGGCGTCTGCTCGTGGTCGCGATGGTCGCCACGTGGGGGCTCGTGGTCGCCGCGGGGCTGACGCCCGCGCCGCTCGCCCCCGCGTTCGTGCTCTCGGCCGGGGCCTACTTCCTGGTCCGGCAGGCGAGTCGACAGCTCACCGATCTCCCCGATCGGTACCTGGACGAGCGGCAGATCGGCATCCGCAACGAGTCGTTCACGATCGCCTACAAGGTCCTCGCGGGCGCCCTCGCCATCGTGGTCGCCGGGACGGTCGGCTGGCTCTACGGCGTGGAGGCCGGTCGGGAGTTCGCGCTGCCCGATCTCACGGTCGACGCGCGCCTCGCGGCGCTCTGGGTCTTCCTGAACGCCATGCAGTCGCTGCCCGCGGTGGTGCTGGTCTGGCGCGAAGCCGATGCGGACGAGCCGGACCTCGACGCGACCGGGGTCGCGTGAGACGGCTATCCTGACGCGCCCGACGCCCGCTGCTGAGGCAGACAGGAGGAGCACGTGCCGATCACCGAGGCCGAGAAGATCTGGATGGACGGGGCGCTCGTCCCGTGGGCCGAGGCGAAGGTCCACGTCCTCACGCACGCGCTCCACTACGGCAGCGGCGTCTTCGAGGGGATCCGGGCCTACGAGACGTCGCGCGGTGCGGCGGTCTGGCACCTCGACGAGCACCTGAAGCGCCTCGAGCGATCGGCGAAGCTCTACCACATGGATCTCCCGTTCTCGCGGGAGCAGCTCGCGACCGGTGTGCGCGATGTGATCCGCGCGAACGGGCTGCGCTCCTGCTACATCCGTCCGATCGCGTTCCGCGGCTACGGGGAGATGGGCGTGAACCCGCTCAAGGCCCCGATCAACGTCTCGATCGCCGTGTGGCCCTGGGGCGCGTACCTCGGCGCCGAGGCGCTCGAGCGCGGCGTCCGCGTGAAGATCTCGTCCTGGCGCCGCAATCCGCAGAACTCCCTCCCCGCCGCCGCGAAGGCGAGCGGGCAGTACATCAACGGCGTCCTCGCGAAGGTCGAGGCGGTCGTCGCCGGCTACGACGAGGGCATCATGCTGAACGAGATCGGGATGATCACCGATGGGACGGGCGAGAACCTCTTCGTCGTCCGCGACGGGGTCCTCACGACGCCACCGATCGCCGCCGGCTGCCTCGACGGGATCACCCGTGCGAGCGTCGTGACGCTCGCACGCGACCTCGGGTACGAGGTGCGCGAGGCCGACCTCGTCCGCACCGACCTCTACAACGCGGACGAGGTGTTCTTCACCGGGACCGCGGCCGAGATCACGCCGATCCGCGAGGTCGACGACCGTGCGGTCGGCGCCGGGACGCGCGGACCGATCACGGCCGCGCTCCAGGAGGCGTTCTTCGCGGCGACGAAGGGCGACACGCCCCGGTACGCCGACTGGCTCACGTACGTCGACTGACCCGCCGAGGGAGGGCCCGATGTCCGACTCGCCGTACCGCCTGCCGCGCACCGTCACCCCCGTCCGCTACGCGCTCGAGGTCGCGCCCGAACTCGAGGCTCGGACGTTCACGGGTCGCGTCGTCGCCGAGGTGACCGTCCACGAGCCGGTGCGCGAGGTCGTCCTGAACGCGGCCGAACTCGACCTTTCCGATCCCGAGGTCCGCGGCGCCGATGGTTCGCCGGTCGAGGTCGCCGAGCTCCGCATCGAGGCCGAGACCGAACGGGTGCGCCTCATCCTCGATCGCGAGCTGCCGGCCGGCCCCGCCACCGTCGCCCTCTCGTTCGCGGGGGCGCTCAACCCCCGCCTCATCGGCTTCTACGCGTCGACGTACGCGGACGCGTCGGGCCGCGAGCGCGTGGTGGGGACGACCCACTTCGAGTCGACCGACGCCCGCCGGGCGTTCCCGTGCTGGGACGAGCCCGAGATGAAGGCCGTCTGGTCCGTCGCCCTCGTCGTCGTCGACGACGACCTCGCGGTCTCGAACGCCGCCGAGATCGGCCGCGAGCCGGCCGGGCCGGGGAAGGTCCGCGTCCGCTTCGCCGACTCGATGGTGATGTCGAGCTACCTCGTCGCCTACGTCGTCGGACCGATGGAGATCACCGCGCCGCTCGACGTCGACGGGACGCCGCTGCGGATCGTCCACGTGCCGGGCAAGGGCCACCTCACCGGGTTCGGGCTCGAGGCCGGCGCCGCGGCCCTGCGGTTCTTCGCGCGGTACTACGGCATCCCGTACCCGGGGGGCAAGCTCGACATGATCGCGCTGCCGGATTTCGCACAAGGCGCGATGGAGAACCTCGGGTGCATCACGTACCGGGAGGCGCTCCTCATCGTCGACCCGGAGCGCGCCTCGCAGTCGGAGGTCCAGTCGGTCGCCGAGGTGATCGCGCACGAGATCGCGCACATGTGGTTCGGCGACCTCGTGACGATGCGCTGGTGGAACGGCATCTGGCTGAACGAGGCGTTCGCGAGCCTCATGGAGACGCTCTCCGTGGACGACTGGAAGCCCGAGTGGGAGCTCTGGAACCAGTTCGCGCGCTACCGCACGGCGGCCTTCGAGGTCGATGCCCTCGAGAGCACGCGCCCGATCGAGTACCCGGTCGAGTCGCCCGACGACTCCGAGGACATGTTCGACATCCTCACGTACACGAAGGGCCAGGCGGTGCTCCGGATGCTCGAGCGGCACCTCGGCGACGCGTTCCGCGAGGGGATCCGCAGCTACCTCCGCACTCACGCGTACGGCAACACCGAGACCGTCGACCTCTGGAACGCCCTCGGTGCCGCGAGCGGGCAGCCCGTCGCCGACATCATGGAGCCCTGGATCTTCCGCGGCGGGTTCCCCCTCGTCACGGCCCGCCGTGACGGCGACGCGGTCCGACTCACCACCTCGCGGTTCCGCCTGGGCGGTGGCGACGACGCGTCGCCGTGGAGCGTCCCGCTCGCGGTCCGCATCGGCGATCGCACCGAGCGGCTCCTGCTGTCCCCCGAGGGCGCGACGATCCCCGGGGTGGGCGACGCGACGTTCCTCGTGAACGCGGGCGGCGACGCGTTCGTCCGCGCCCTCCACGACGACGCGCTCCTCGATCGCCTCGCAGGCGCGATCGGCGACCTCGCGACGGTCGAGCGCTACCAGCTCCTCGACGACCTCTGGGCATCCGTCCTCGCCGGCGAGGCGCCGGCGTCGGCGTTCGCGCGGTTCGCCGAGCGGATCGGCAGCGCGCTCCTCGAGGAGACCGACGTCTCGGTCTGGGGCACGCTCCTCACCGGGCTCTCGTGGTGCGAGCGTGTCCTCGAGGGCGAGCCCCGCGCGCAGATGCGCGCGCTCGTCCGCTCGCTCGCGCGGCCGATGTTCGACCGGCTCGGCCTCGAGGCGCGGCCGGACGAGGCCGCGCCGATGCGGTCGCTCCGCGGGCTCCTCCTGTCCGCGCTCGCCGTGCTCGGCGATGACCCCGAGGTGGCCTCGATGGCGCGCGAGGAGGAGCTCCGCGCGCGGTCGGGCGAGCGCGTCGACCCCGACGTCGCCGCCGCCGCGGTCGCCGCGGTCGCCGCGCGCGGGACGGGCGCCGAGTTCGACGCGTTCGTCGCCCGGATCGCCGGGTCGCAGACGCCGCAGGAGTCGCTCCGCTACACGTACGCCCTCGCGGAGTTCCGCGACGCGGACGCCTTCGCGCGGATGCTCGCGCACGTGGATTCCGGAGCGCTCCGGATCCAGGAGCAGCCGTTCGTCTTCAACCGGGCGATCGCGAACCGGGAGCACGGGGCGACGGCGTGGGCGTTCGTCCGCGAGCGGTGGGACGCGATCGCCGGCCGCGTGTCGCCGGCGAACGTCGAGCGGCTCGTGGACTCCGTCCGGTTCCTCACGACGCCCGAGCTCGAGGCCGAGGTGCAGGCGTTCTTCGCGGACCACGACATCCCGCAGGCGCGGATGCAGCTCCGGCAGACGCTCGAGCGGCAGCGCGTGATGGCCCGGTTCCGTCGCGCCGCCGCAGGGGATCTCGCCGCGTACCTCGCATCCCGCTGAGCCGACCCGGGTCACGGGGCGGGACTACGATGCCGCCCATGGGTCCGCACGAGGCGCCGCTCCGGCTCGACGCGTCGAGGAGCGACGCGCTCCAGCGCGCGGCGAAGCTCATCGAGCAGGCGTGGGCGTCGTTCGACCACGCCCGTCCGGAGGAACCGCCCCTCGACGCACGCGTCCGTACGCTCCTCGACGCATCGCTCCCCGAGGATCCCGCGGGCGTCGACGAGGTGCTCGACGACGCGGCGCGGATCCTCGACGAGAGCCTCGCGCAACCCCGACCGCGCTACTTCGCGTTCATCGGGTCCTCCGGGCTCGAGATCGGCGTGATCGGGGACGCGATCGCGGCCGCCTACGACGTGAACCTCGCGGTCGACGCGCGCGCCGCGACGCAGGTCGAGCGCCAGGCGATCCGCTGGGCGGCGGAGTTCCTCGGCTACGACCCGGGGACGGCGGGCGCGTTCACGAGCGGCGGCCCGGTGTCGAACACGACCGCCCGCGCCGCCGCGCGTGAACGTGCGCGCCCCGGCGCGCGGCGCGATGGCCTCGACGGCCGCCGCGCCGCGCTCTACGCATCCGCCGATGCCCACTACTCCGTCGTCCGCGCGGGGGAGATGCTCGGGATCGGATCCGCGAACGTGCGCGCGATCCCGATCGACGCGGAGCGACGGCTCATCCCCGAGGCACTCGCCGAGGCGATCGACGCGGACCGCGCGCGCGGCGTGACGCCGGTCGCGGTCGTCGGGACGGCGGGAACCACCCTCGTCGGCGCGATCGACCCCCTCGAGGCGGTCGCGGACATCTGCGCGGAGCGCGGTGTGTGGTTCCACGTCGACGGCGCGTACGGGCTCCCCGCGGCCGCGGTCGTCCCGGAGCGCTTCCGCGGGTTCGAACGGGCGGACTCGATCTCCGTCGACGCGCACAAGTGGCTCTACCTCCCGAAGGCGTGCGGCATCGTCCTCGTCCGCCGCGAGGCCGACCTCCGGCTCGCGTTCTCCCACCACGAGGGGTACCTCCACCAGGAGGCCGAGGAGGTGAACGCCGTCGACACGACGCTCGAGTACTCGCGGCCGTTCCGGGCGCTGAAGTTCTGGCTCGCCTTCCGCGCGCACGGGGCGGGGGAGTTCCGGGCGGCGATCGAGCGCAACCTCGCCGAGGCGCGGCTCCTCGCCGACCTCGTCCGCGGGCACGACGATCTCGAGCTCGCCGTCGACCCCGCACTGTCGGTCGTGCCGTTCCGGCACCTGCCGGGCGCCGGCGGCGACGCGGACGATCACAACCGCCGGCTCTCCCGCGCCATCGTCGGGGACGGGCGCGTGTACGTCGCGTCGGCGACGATCGACGGGGCCGTGTACCAGCGGCCCTGCTTCGTGAACTACCGCACGACCGACGACGACGTCCGGGCGCTCGTCGACGTCGTCCGCGACCTCGGCGCGCGGGTCTGACGCGCGCGCCCCGGCGCGCCGGGGAGGACTCGAACCTCCGACCCGCTGCTTAGAAGGCAGCTGCTCTGTCCACCTGAGCTACCGGCGCTCGCTCCCGAGTCTAGGGCCGCGGGTCCGGTCCCGAGGCTCTACCATCCGCCACATGCCCTCCGAGGTCGCATCTCGCATCGCCGGGGGCGGCGGGCCCCGCGCGCCCCCCGGCCCGCGCGAGGTACGCCACCCCCCCCCCCACCACCGGGGCGTGGCGCCCCCGCCCCCCGGCCCCCGCCC
>JBJTIF010000072.1:0-37245 GCA_046094825.1 Actinomycetota bacterium | reverse complement strand
GCGGGCGGGGGGGGGCCCCCGGCGGGGCGGCCGGCCCCCCCCGGCTCCACCCCTCACGCGGGCGGTTCGATCCCCTCGACGAGTTCGAAGTAGACGAGGACGAGCATCGTGTCGTCGGTGATCGTCTCGCCCTGCGAGGTCCAGAAGCGGTAGTGCCCCGCGCGGAACTCGTCGCCGTCGCGGTCGCCCTCCCCCTCCGCGAGCGCGAAGCTGTCCGGGACATCGGCGAACCGCGAGTGCTCGACGCGCGTCACGCGGAGCGTCGCGACGCGGCGGAGCTCGTCGTCGACGAGCGCGAGGAGTTCGCCCACGTGCTCGACGGGCTCGCCCTCGGTCTCGTACTCGGAGCGGAGCCCCGCGGTCGCGCGCTTCGTCCCCGCGAGGATGAGCGCGTTCAGGCGCGCGCGCATCTCGCCCTGGGTGCCGATCTCGGCGCTGCGGAGTCCATCGACGACGGGGAACGGCATCCGCTACCCCCGGAAGGGGCGGACCTCGACCGGCTCGTTGCACGCGCGTGAGGCCTCGTGCGCCCAGGCGTCCGCGGTCGCGTCGTCGGGCGCGTCGATGATCCAGAAGCCGCCGAGCCGGCGCGTCGCGGCGATCGCGGGGCCCGGCGTGACCCGCCCCGCACCGTCGCGATCGTCGATGACGCGGGCCTCGTCCACGAGGGCGAGCCCGCCCGCGAAGACGAGCGCGCCCCGCGCCTCGAGCCGATCGTTGAACGCGCCCGTCTCGCGCCACGCCTGCTCCTGGCGCTCGGGCGACATCGTGGCGACGCCGTCATCGTGGTGCACGGCGAACAGGTAGCGCGGCATGGGCGGACGCTAGCAGGGCGGGTGCCCGGGGTGGGAGTCGAACCCACACGCCCCTCGCGGGGCAAGCGCTTTTAAGGCGCCGTCGTCTGCCAGTTCCGACACCCGGGCGGGTCGAGCAGGAAGCGTACCCCCGAGGTCGGCGAGCCCGTCGGGGAGCGCCGGATCAGCCGTTCGAGATCGTGACGGCGTCGATGTAGATCGCCTGCACGGGGCGCTGCCCCGCGATGCCGCCGGCCGGGTCCTGGATCGGCAGCTGGAGGATCCGCTGGAGCACGTCGAGCCCCTCGACGACCTGCCCGAAGACCGTGTACGCAGGGTTGTCGTCGAGCAGGCGGCCGTTCTCCCCCGTGATGAAGAAGAACTGGCTCCCGCCGGTGTTCGGTCCGGCGTTCGCCATCGCGAACGTCCCCGGCCCGTACGTGTCCTCGCCGGAGAGCTCGTCGGGGATCGAGTAGCCCGGTCCGCCCGTCCCGGTCCCCGTCGGGTCGCCGCCCTGCACGACGTCGATCGAGGTGTCGAGGCGGTGGAAGATCTGCCCGTCGAAGTAGCCCTGCTCCGCGAGGAACACGAACGAGTTCACCGTCTGCGGCGCGGTCTGTGGCAGGAGCTTCACGACGATCGTGCCGCACGAGGTCTCGAAGGTCGCGAAGTACTTCGTGTTCTCCTCGATGACCTGCGCGGGCGCGGAGAACTGCGGCTTCGGGGCGGTCGCTTCGAGCGGGGGCTCCGCCCCGCACGCCGTCTGCTCGGCGAGCGGCAGGAACGGATCGACGGTGCCGGTCGCCTCGCCGGGCGACGCGGAGGCCGACGGGGCCTCGCTCTCGCTCGCCCCGGGCGTGCTCGGCGTCTGGCTGGGCGCCGGCTCGGGCTGGCCACCGCTGAAGATGAGGAATCCCCCGGTGGCGAGTCCGAACGCGACGACGATCGCCGCGACCCGGGTGAGGGTCGAGCGGCGCTCGCGCTGCTTCGACGTGCGCTCGGCACGCCGGCGCTGGGCCTGCTTCGAGAGTTGGCGGTAGTGGGTCTTCTTCGCCATCGCGGGCGGAAGCCTACCGTCCCCGGAGGGCGGCGACCCCGAGGCCGTCGAGGATGTCGTGCTCGGAGACGGTCACCCCGTCGAACCCGAACCGGGCGAGTGACTCCACGAGGATCACCGCCCCCGCGACGATGACCTCCTCCCGACCCCGGGGCATGACCGGATGGGCCGCGCGCGCCTCGCGGTCCTCGGCCGCGAGGCGCGCGAGCACCGCCCGGGCGTCGTCGAGCGTGAGCTTCGAACCGTGGATGAGGTCGGGGTCGTAGCGCGGGAGGCCGAGCGCGATCCCCTGGACCGTCGTCGTCGTCCCCGCGACCGCGAGCACCGTGCGCGCGGCGCGGACCGGGACCGCGCGTTCGACCTCTTCGAGGACCCGGTGCACCTCGTCGCGGAGCGCGTCGAGCTCGCCCGGCGTCACCGGGTCGCTCCGGACGCAGCGTTCGGTGAGCCGCACGCTCCCCATCTGCGTCGACGTGGCGGCGCGGACGCCGTCGCGATCGCCGAGGACGAACTCCGTGCTGCCGCCCCCGATGTCGATGACGAGGAAGGGTCCGTCCCCCGGGGCGTCGGCGATCGCGCCGGCGAAGGTCCGCGCCGCCTCCGCATCCCCGGAGAGCACCTCTGCCTCGACGAGCGGGCCGAGCTTGCGCATCCACCGGAGCCATTCGTCGCGGTTCTCCGCGTCGCGGACGGCGCTCGTCGCGGAGACGACGACCCGCGACGCGCCGAGCACCTCGGCGCGTCGCGCGAACCTCCCAACGGCGTGGTACGAGCGTGCGATCGCGTCGAGGTAGAGCCTGCCGTTGCCGTCGACGCCACGACCGAGCTGCGTGATCTCCATGTCGCGCGCGAGTTCGACCGCGGGGCCGCCCGGCACCGCCTCGCCGAGGACGAGGAGCCGTGTCGAGTTCGTCCCTTGATCGATGGCCGCGACGACGTGCGGGCGTGGACCCGGGCCGTGGATCGGTTCGACCTCCCGGGCGACCTCCGAACCGATCGGGTCCACGCCGCCCGCGAGGTGGTACGCGTAGTGCGCGTGGAGGCACTTCACACCGGTCCGCGTGCCGCCGATACCCCCGGTGGGGGCGTCGAGCGCGGGCGCGACGATGTCGCCCGCTCGCCCACCGCCCCGCCAGAGCGCGGCCTCGCGATCGCGTTCGCCGGCGTACGCCATGTGCGCGATCGAGAGCCGCTCGACGAACTCCGCGTCGGTGTCGAGCCGCTCGTTCCATCGACGGACCGCGCCGGAGGCCTCGAGCGTCGAGACCGCGCGGACCGCCTCGGGGCAGGTGAGCCAGTAGCGCGTCGGGAACGGCTTGCCCTCGGCGTCGTACGGGGCGTTGCGGATCACGAGCGGGTGGCCGTCGGGAAGGCAGCGCGCGACGACCGAGAAGACCGTCGTGGGTTCGCGACCGAGCTGCGCGCGGACCGCGGCGATGTCGGCGGCGCTCAGGGCACCCGCGGACATGGCGCGGGGGTTACTTCCGGCGCTGTTCGAGGGACCGCTTGTAGTCGACCTGGCGTTCCTCGCTGTTGCGCATGAACTTCTTCAGCATCTGCTCGAAGCCGGGGTCCGATCCGCGACGCTGCCGGGGCGGGGCCGGGTCCTGGAGGGCCTTGATCGAGAGGTCGATCTTGCCGTCCTCCTTGATCGCGATGACCTTCACCTGGACGACGTCCCCCTCGCGCAGGTGCTCGTGGACGTCCTTCACGTAGTTGCGATCGACCTCGGAGATGTGCACGAGGCCCATCTTGCCTCCCTCGAGCGTCAGGAACGCGCCGTACGGGGTGATGCGGCTGACGGTGCCGTCGACGACGGCTCCGACCTCGAGATCAGCGATGGTGGTTGTCCTCCTCGTTCGTCGGACCCCGTCGCGTGGGCCGCAGCGGGGCTGTTCCTCCGGCACACCACGTGCCCGGACGGCTGGACTATCCCACCCCGTTTCCGGACCCGTCAATATCCCGTTCCCGCAGGTCGGGAAGGGGAACTCAGCAGTCGGCGGCGTCGCCGGCACGCACCACGGCGGTCTCCCCCGGGCGGACCATGCCGAGGCACTCGCGCGCGAGCTGCTCGAGCACCGCGGGGTCCTTCAGCCGGGCGATCTCGGCGCGGATCGCCGAGTTCTCCGCCTCGAGCTCCGCGGCCTTCGCGGCGAGCCGCTGGACCTGCGCCCGCTGCTCGAGGAGCGCTCGGACGGGGCCGGAGGCGACGAGGAGCATCCCGAGGATCGAGAGCGCGATGAGGGCGCTCCGCAGGGAGAGCGGCGGGCGGTCGTGCGAGAGCGCCTGCGAGCGGGAACTCACCGGCTCACCGCCCCGTCCGACGCAGGGCGGCCGCCCCGGCGTAGCGCGCGGTGTCGCCGAGCGCCTCCTCGATCCGCAGGAGCCGGTTGTACTTCGCCGTGCGCTCGCCGCGCGCCGGCGCACCGGTCTTGATCTGCCCGGCGTTCGTCGCGACCGCGATGTCGGCGATCGTCGTGTCCTCGGTCTCGCCCGAGCGGTGCGAGAGCATCGCGCCGTAGCCCTCGCGCTGCGCGAGCGCGACGAGGTCGAGCGTCTCGGTGAGCGTCCCGATCTGGTTCGGCTTCACGAGCACCGCGGTGGCGACGCCCTCGCGGACGCCGCGCGCGAGGCGCCCGGTGTCGGTCACGAAGAGATCGTCACCGACGATCTGGACGCGGTCGCCGAGCGCCGTGGTGAGCGTCGCCCACCCCGACCAGTCGTCCTCGTCGAGCGGGTCCTCGATGGACACGATCGGGAAGTCGCCGAGGAGCCGGGCGTAGAAGTCCGTCATCCCCTGCGCGTCGAGGGAGATCCCCTCGAGGTGGTAGGCGCCGTCGCGGTGGAACTCCGAGGCGGCGGCGTCGAGCGCGAGCGAGACGTCGCGGCCGACCTCGAGCCCCGCCGCGCCGATCGCCGACACGAGGAGCTCGCACGCCTGCGCCGCGCCGCCGAGCTGCGGCGCGAAGCCGCCCTCGTCCCCGACGCCGGTCGAGAGCTTCCGCTGCCGGAGCGTCGACTTCAGCGCGGCGTAGACCTCCGCGCCCCAGCGGAGCGCCTCGGAGAACGACGCCGCGCCGATCGGCGCGAGCATGAACTCCTGGAGGTCGAGCCCGTTGTCGGCGTGCGCGCCGCCGTTCAGGACGTTCTGCATGGGGACCGGGAGGACGTGGGCGTTCGGTCCGCCGAGCGCGCGGAAGAGCTCGACCCCGAGCGAATCCGCCGCGGCGTGCGCGACCGCGAGCGACACGCCGAGGGTCGCGTTCGCGCCGAGGTTCGCCTTGTTCGGGGTGCCGTCGAGCTCGAGGAGCATCGCATCGATCTCGCGCTGCTCGAGCGCGTCGATGCCGACGAGTGCCGGAGCGATCACCTGCCCGACGTTGCCGACGGCCTTCTGGACGCCCCGTCCGCCGAAGCGCGCGGGATCGCCGTCGCGGAGTTCGACCGCCTCGTGCTCGCCGGTCGAGGCGCCGGAGGGCACGGCCGCTCGACCGAAGGAGCCATCGTCGAGGAGGACCTCGGCCTCGAGGGTGGGGTTGCCGCGGGAATCGAGGATCTCGCGGGCGGCGAGTGCGCGGATCGTGCTCATAGGGGAAGGTCCCCATCCTAGCGCGCAGGCACGGCGGGGCAAGGCAGGGAGGCGGCCCGGGCTGCCCTCGGACCGGGAGGGACCGGGTCCGGGTCGGCGTTACCGCGCTTCGCGGAAGAGGGCCCGGAGCTCGTCCTCGGACATCGCGTCGGGGTCGAGCCCACGCGCGTCGACGAGGTCGCGGAACCGCTCGAAGCGATCGGAGAACCGCGCCGTCGTCCTGCGGAGCGCCTCCTCGGCGTCGAGCCCGGCGGTCCGCGCGATCGCGACCGCCGCGAAGAGGACGTCGCCGACCTCGGCCTCGATCGCGTCGGCGTCCCCCGCCGCCGCAGCGCCGGCGAGCTCGTCGACCTCCTCGCGCAGCTGCGCGAGCGCGGCGTCGGCCGTCCGGTACGCGAACCCGAGCCCCGAGGCGCGCCGCTGGACCTTCGACGCGCGCGCGAGCGCCGGGAGCGATGCCGGGATGTCCTCGTCGACCGGCGCGCGTCCCTTCTCGGCCTCCTTGATCCGCTCCCAGTTCGCGAGGACCTCGTCGGCCCCGGCGACCTCGACGTCGCCGAAGACGTGCGGGTGGCGGCGGACGAGCTTGCGGACGATCCCCTCCGCGACGTCGTCGACGTCGAACCCGCCCTCGCCGCGCGCGATCTCCGCGTGGAACACCACCTGGAGGAGCACGTCGCCGAGTTCGTCGCGGAGGCGCTCGGGATCGCCGGCGTCGATCGCCTCGAGCGTCTCGTACGTCTCCTCGAGGAGGTGCCGCGCGAGCGACGCGTGCGTCTGCTCGGCGTCCCACGGGCAGCCGCCGGGACCGCGGAGCCGGGCCATGACGCGGACGAGGTCGAGGAGGCGCGCGCCGTCGGAGGAGGACGGGACCGGTCCGTCGGGGACGGCGTCGAGCGCGTCCCCGGGGGTCACGGCGTCGGGGTCGCCGCCGTCGCGAGCGGCGAGCCGCTCGCCGGGTCCTCGGTGCTGCGGATCGGCACGACCTCGCCCGTCGACCGATCGATGCGCCCGTAGCGAGGGTTCACCTCGATCTCCACGTCCGCGTACCGACCGAGGAGCCACTCCGCGTAGACCTCCGTCGCCTGCTGCGCCCGGAGCGAGGACTCCGCGTCCGCGAACGATCGCTTCGTGACCTCGACGAGCTGGATCACGTGCCATCCGAACTGCGTCTGCACGGGGTCGCTGATCTCGCCGGGCTGCAGCGCGAGCGCACCCGCCACGAAGTCCTGGTCGAGGTTCTGCGCAGGCAGCGGCCCGAGGTCGCCACCCTGCGCTGCCGACCCGGTGTCGACCGAGTACTCCTCCGCGAGGGCGCCGAAGTTCTGCGGCGTCGCCTGGTCGGCGATCTCCCGCGCCGTCGCCTCATCCTCGACGAGGATGTGCTTCGCGTGGATCGTCGTGTAGGTCAGGCTCTCCTCGTAGAGGGCGCGCAGGTCCTCCTCGGGGATGTCGGCCGCGAGATCGTCGCGCACGGCGTTGAAGAGGAAGAGCCGCTCGGCGAGGCCCACGACGTCGGTCTTCGTGACGCCGTTCGCTTCGAGCCGTTCGGCGAACGCGTCGACGCCGATGCTCTGCTCGAGATCATCCACCGCCTGCTCCGCATCGGCGCGGTCCACGGTGACGTCGTGCCCCGCCGCGTACGTCGCGATGATCGACTCCTGGATCAGGTTCGAGAGCGCGTAGCGCGCGCACGCGGCCTCGGGGGTCTCGCGCTCGACCGGCGCACCGCACCCCTGCCCGTTCACGTCGCCGAGGAACCGGTAGAGGTCGGCCGCGAAGTCCACCTCGGCCGTCGTGATCTCGCGGCCCGCGACGAGCGCCGCGACGTCGCCCGAGGGCTGCCCGCACGAGGCCGCCCCGAGCACGAGCGCAGGCACGAGGACGAGCGCGAGGAGGCGGGAGGACCGGGGCACGAGCGCGAGTCTACAGGCACGCCCCACGATGCTCGGCTCCTCCTCTAGGCGCGCTGCGCCGTCGCGACGCGGAGGGCGGTCTCGATCCACGCCGGCAGGTCGACCCCGCGCACCGTGCCGGGGACGAGGTTCAGCGTCTTCGAGACCTCGTGGTACGTCGTGCCGGGCGGCAGGTCGTGCGGCAGGTGCCCGTCGAGGACGAGCGGCTTCACGCGCACCTGTTCCTTGAACGTCGAGATCTCGCGTACGCCAGCGTCGCGACACGCGAGGCGGAGCTCCGCGACCGCGAAGAGCGTGCGCACCTCCTCCGGCAGGTGGCCGAACCGATCCTCGGCCTCGGCCCGCACCTCGCGGAGCCGTGCGACATCGGTTGCGGTCGAGATCCGCCGGTAGAGTTCGAGGCGCAGCGCCTCCTGCTCGACCCAGCCGATCGGCACGAAGGCCTTCACCGGGAGGTCGATCGAGATGTCGGGCTCCTCGGGGATCGGCTCGCCCTGGAGCTCGGCGACGGACTCGCGGAGCAGGCGCGCGTACGTGTCGAACCCGACCGCAGCGATGTGGCCGTGCTGCTCGGCGCCGAGGACGTTGCCCGCGCCGCGGATCTCGAGGTCGCGGAGCGCGATCTTGAACCCGGAGCCGAGCGCGGTGTGGCGCGAGATCGTCGCGAGGCGCTCGGTCGCCTCCGGGGTGAGTTCGCGCGACTCCGGGAAGAAGAAGTACGCGAACGCGCGCTCGGACGAACGCCCGACCCGCCCGCGCAGCTGGTACATCTGCGCGAGACCGAGCCGATCGGCGTGGTCGACGATGAGGGTGTTCGCCGACGGCACGTCGAGCCCCGACTCGATGATCGTCGTGCAGACGAGGACGTCGGCCTCGCGGTTCCAGAACCCGAGCATCTGGCGCTCGAGTTCGTCCTCCTGCATCTGGCCGTGCGCGGTGACGATCCTCGCCTCGGGGAGCTGGTCGCGGAGCCACGACGCGCGGCGATCGAGCGTCGCGACGCGGTTGTGGAGCCAGAACACCTGGCCGCCGCGGAGGAGCTCGCGGCGAACGGCGCCGAGCGCGACGTCGTCCGCGTACGGCTGCACCGCGGTGAGCACCGGCTGGCGGTCCTCGGGCGGCGTGTCGACGACGCTCATGTCGCGGATGCCCGTGAGGGCCATCTCGAGCGTCCGCGGGATGGGGGTCGCGGTCATCGTGAGGACGTCGACCGAGGTCTTCAGCTGCTTCAGGCGTTCCTTGTGCGCGACGCCGAACCGCTGCTCCTCGTCGACGACGACGAGCCCGAGGTTCGCGAACGCGACGTCACGCCCGATGAGCCGGTGCGTGCCGATCACGATGTCGACCTTGCCGGCCGCGACCTCGGCGACGACGCGTTCCTGGTCCTTCCGGGAGAGGAACCGCGAGAGCATCGCGACCTTCACCGGGAACGGCGCGAAGCGTTCGGAGAACGTCTGGAAGTGCTGCTCGGCGAGGAGCGTCGTCGGCACGAGCACCGCGACCTGGGTCCCGTCCATGACGGCCTTGAACGCCGCGCGGACCGCGACCTCGGTCTTGCCGTAGCCGACGTCGCCGCAGATGAGCCGGTCCATCGGCAGCGGGCGTTCCATGTCGGCCTTCACCTCGGTGATCGCCGCGAGCTGGTCGCGCGTCTCCTCGAACGGGAAGGCGTCCTCCATCTCCCCCTGCCAGGGCGTGTCGGGGCCGAACGCCCGTCCCGGGCTCGCCATCCGCGCTGCGTACAGGCGCACGAGCGCGCCCGCCATGTCGCGGACGGCCTTCTTCACCTTGCGGGTCGTCTTCACCCAATCGTTCGTGCCGAGGCGGTTCAGCCGCGGCGCCTCGCCACCCCGGTACCGCGCGACGATGCCGACCTGATCGGTCGGGACCGAGAGCCGATCGCCCGCCGCGTACTCGAGGACCATGTAGTCGCGTTCCGACCCCCCGACCTCGCGGCGCTGGATCCCGAGGAACCGCCCGACGCCGTGGACGCGGTGGACCGCGAGCTCACCGGGCTGGAGCTCCTCGGCGATCGGGTCGGTGCGGCGCTCGGTGAGGTGCGGGGCGCGTCGCGCGCGGCGGTGCCACCCGAAGAGGTCGGCTTCGGTCGCGACCGCGCGCGACGCGCCCGCGAGGACGAAGCCCTGCTCGATCGCCGCCTCGACGTACGCGTCGGCCGGCAGGCGGAGCCCCTCGGCCTCGAGGAGCTCGCGGATCCGCTCGAGGCTGCCGTGCGCCGGTGCCGCGACGACGACGCGGGTCCCGGCCTCGACGAGCGCCCGCAGACGGCGCGCGGCCTCCGGCGGGTTGCCGGTCGCGGTCCCCCAGTCCTCGACGCCGAGGTCGGTGCCCTCGGCGAACTCGCTGAGTTCGAGCACCGGGCGTCCGACGACGGCCTCGTCGAGGTCGCGGAGCGCCGGCGCGCCGGGCCATCCCGAGGCCTCGGCGAGCGCGGCCGCACCGTCGGTCGCCGCGCGGATCCGGTCGAGCGTCCGGCGCGACGGCGCGAGGGCCACCCACGACGTCGCCGGCAGCAGCGCCGCGATCGTCGGAGCGCCCTCGTAGAGGAGGGGGATGAGCTGCTCCATCCCCTCGAACGCGAGCCCGTCCGCGACCCGCTGCGCCGCGTCGCGCAGCTGCGACGGGAGCGAACCGCTGCGCGCGAGCGCGCTCGCGCGCTCGCGCGCCGCGTCGTCGGCGAGGAGCTCGCGGACCGGGTGCACCTCGACGGCCGCGACCTCGTCGGCGGTGCTCCGCTGGGTCGCGGGGACGAAGGAGCGCATCGACTCCACCTCGTCGCCGACGTACTCGAGCCGGACCGGGCGGCGGAGCGTTCCGGGGAACACGTCGACGATGCCCCCGCGGATCGCGAACTCGCCGCGGTGCTGGACGACGTCGGCGCGGGAGTAGCCGAGGGCGACGAGGCGATCCGCGAGGGCGTCGGGCGCGAGGTCGATCCCCGCGGCGAGCGCGATCGGGGGCGCGAGCCCGAGCTCGGGCGGCACGATCTGGAGCGCCGCGGTCGTCGGCGCGACGAGGACGAACGCCCCGTCGGCGTGCCGCGCGCGGTGGGCGGCGGCGGCGCGGAGGGCGGCGACCTCCGGCGAGGGGCTGATCCCCTCGTACGGCAACGCCTCCCACGCGGGGAAGAGCGCGACGCGGTCGGCTCCGAGGAAGGCCGCGATCCCGGCGGCGAGGTCCTGCGCCTCTCGGGGGCCGGGGGCGATCGCGAGGAGCGGCGCCTCGCTCGCGCGCGCGAACGCCGCGAGGACGAGGTCGCGGCCCGCGCCGGCGCGCGCGAGCACCGGGCGCGCGCGATCGCGGAGGAGCCGCTCGAACGGCTCCGTCCCGATGAGCGCATCGAGCAGGTCCCCGCGCACCGTCCGCTCCCCTTCCCCGCCGCGACGTTCGTCGCGGCGACCATCGCGCAACGCGAACAGGCCCCGTCCGTCCGGACGAGGCCGTGCACGTGCGTTCGTTCTCGGTTCGATCCGCCCGCGCGCCCCGCCTGTCGCGATGCGCGTTACGCGCGCGGACCGGAGCGATTGTAGCGGTCCTGCGTGCGCGCGAGCCCCTCGCCGACGAGCGAGAGCACGGCGTCGGCCGCGTCGTCGACGAGTTCGATCACCAGGTCCCGCTCGCGCGCGCCGAAGGGTTCGAGGACGAAGTCCGCGGTGTCCTGCCGACCCGGCGGCCGACCGATGCCACAGCGGACGCGGGGGAACTCCGGCGTGCCGAGCCCCCCGATGAGCGACTTCACGCCGTTGTGCCCGGCGGCGCCGCCTCCGATGCGCACCTGGAGCGCGCCGAGGGCGAGGTCGACCTCGTCGTGGACGCAGATCACGCGCTCAGACGGGACGTCCTGCTTCGCCGCGAGCGAGGCGTACGACGGTCCGGACTCGTTCATGTACCGGTGCGACCGGACGAGGAGGACGCGCTCGTCGCCGACGCGGATCTCCGCGGCGTCGACGGGGACGAACCGCTGCTTGCGGAAGCGCTCGCCGGCGCGGGAGGCGAGCTCCTCGACGACCATCGCGCCGAGGTTGTGGCGCGTGTCGGCGTAGTGGTCGTCGGGGTTCCCGAGCCCGGCGACGAGCCAGGTCACGGAACGGCCTCGCGGGGCGGGGCCGGGGCGGGGCCCCTAGCCCTCGCCACCCTCCGTCGGGGCCGCCTCGGCGGCGGGCGCGGCACCCTCGGTCGGCGCGGCGGCGCCCTCGACGGCGCCCTCCGGGACCTCGCGGGACTGCGGCGTGACGACGGACACGACGTTGTCGTCGGGGTTCGAGGTGATCCGCACGCCGCTCGGCGCGACGAGGTTCGCGACCTTCAGACCGTCGCCGAGTTCGAGCGAGGAGACGTCGACGGTGATGCGCTCCGGGACGTTGCCCGGGGTGCACTCGACCTCGACCTCCCAGAGGAAGTGCTCGAGGACGCCGCCGGCCTTCACGCCGGGTGCGGTGCCCTCGACGTGGACCGGGACGGTGACGGTGATCTTCTCGTCGCGGGAGACCTCGAGGAAGTCCACGTGGACGAAGATGTCCTTCAGCCGGTCGCGCTGGATCTCGCGCGGCATCGCGAGGTGCGAGGCGCCGTCGACCTGGAGGTCGATGAGGACGTTCGATCCCGCGCCGGTGTGGAGGATCTTCGAGAGGTCGCGCGCGTCCACCGAGAGCGGCGTCGGCGTCGCGCCGTGGCCGTAGAGGACGCCGGGGACCGAACCCGCGGCGCGGAGCTTGCGGGCGACACCCTTGCCGGTGTCGGTCCGGCCCTTCGCGACGAGCTTCAGTTCGGCCATCGGTCTCCTCCGTGGAACGCGGGTGGTCGGCCGGACGCCCGGCGGGCGCCCACGCAGGCACGGATGGTACCGGATGGACGCCGGAGGCGGCCCGGGACGGCCCCCGCCCTCAGCGGGCGCGCCGCAGGGCGAACCCGGCCCGGATCTCCCCGACGGCCCGGCCGCCGCCGAGCACGGCGCGCCGGGCGATCGGGGCGAGGTCAGCACGCTCGGACGCCGCACGGTCGACGAGGCCCGCGAGGACGAGCGCCTCGAGGAGCGCCGGCGCAGCGGCTCGGTCGGCGCCGTCCTCGATGCGGACCGCGACGCCGATCCCGGTCCCGAGGAACGTCGCGGCGTGGAGCCCCTCCGCGCCGACCTTCGTCACGAGGCCCGGGACCGCCGTCATGAGCGCGGTGTCGGAGCGACCGGTGCCCGCCACGAGGAACGGGTGCGCCACCATCGCGGCGGTCGCGCGGGCGACGGGTGCCGCGAGCGATCCGAGCCGCTGCGGCGCGGACAGGCGCGCGAACGCGGTCGCGACGCTGCGGAGCGGGATCGCGTGCACCGGGACGCCGCAGCCGTCGACGCCGATCGTCGGCTCCGCATCGCTCGCTCGGCGGATCGCGTCGAGGACGCGGCGCTGGAGCGGGTGGCGCGGCGCGACGTAGGTCGCCGGGTCCCACCCCGCGTCGACGCACGCGAGGAGCATCGCCGCGTGCTTGCCGGAGCAGTTGTGGAACACCGGCGACGCGCGACGCACGGCCTTGGCGTCCGCGCCGCGCGACGGTCGATCGGGCGGGCACGCGAGCGCGGCGACGCCGAGCCCCGCGCGGCGGAGGATGCGCCGCACCCCGGCGACGTGCGCGGTCTCGCCGGTGTGCGACCCGCACGAGAGCGCGAGGAGGTCGTCGGGAAGCGGCGTCGTCGTCGCGGACGCGGAGACCGCCGCCTGGATCGGCTTCGCGCACGACCGCGTGAACGTCAGGCGATCGGGATCGCCGACCGCGGCGAGGACACGACCGTCCGCGTCCGCGACGACGACGCTCCCGAGGTGGATGGACTCGACGACGCCCGAGCGGACCGTGCGGACGAGCGGGACCGGTCCCGGCACGGTCGGCTCAGCAGACGACGTTCAGTGCCGCGTACGGGTTGATCGCGCTACCGCCGCGGCCCGAGGGGTGGTACTCGAAGTGGAGGTGCGGACCGCTCGCGAACCCGGTCGCGCCGACGTAGCCGATGACCGTCCCCGCGGAGACGCGACCGAGCGTCCCGTACCGGGACAGGTGCGCGTAGTACGTCGCGCCCCCGCCCGACTCGACCCAGACGGAGTTGCCGCCGAGCGTGCTCGACGACGAGACGGCCCACCCATCCGCGACCGCGACGATCGGCGTGCCGTACGAGGCGATGAGGTCGATGCCCTGGTGGGTGCGGTCCCCCGGCCGAGGCCACCCGAACGAATCCACGAAGGAGTTCACGCCCGCGATCGGACACCGCGAGATCGGCGCGCCGGGGCGCAGGGACTGCCCGAGGACGCCGAGGAGCACCTGCTCCTCGCGGAGCCGTCGCGAGAGCTCGTTCACGCGCGCCTGGAGGGCGTCGAGCCGCGCGTCGAGGTCACGCCGTCGACGATCGAGGTCGCGGGCCTCCTCCGCCTGCTGCGCCCGCAGTTCGCGGAGCTCGTCCTGTCGCTGGCGGATCCGCTCCGCCGCGGTCGCCGCGAGGATCGCGAGGTCGGCGTCGCCCTGCGCGATCTGCGAGAGGAACTCCACACGGTCCGTGAACTCCGTGAGCGATCCCGACGACAGGAGCGATTCGAGCGAACTCGTCCGTCCGACCTGGAACGCGAGGACGGCGCGATCCTGGAGCGTCACGAGCGCCTCCTCCGCCTCGCGCTCGAGGCGCGCGATCTCCGCCTCGGCGTTGGCGATCGTCCAGATCGTCTCCTCGAGCGCGGCCTCGGCGCGGTTCCACTCCTCGGTCGCCTTGCGGAGCGCGTCCTGGAGCCCGCCGAGCTGCGCGCGCGCGGCGGCGAACTCGCTCTGCGTGTCCGCGGAGGCGACCGTCGGACGGACGACGATCGCGCTGGCGACGGCGAGGGTCAGCGCGACGAGGACCGCGAGCGCCCGGAGGGACGGTCGGAGCGTCGGCATGTCGCCGGCCTAGCCGGTGCCCTTCATCGCCGCGATGAGGATGTCCGCGACCTCGGGGCGCGAGAACTCGATCGGGGGCCGCTCACCCGCGCGGAGCATGTCGCGGACCTTCGTCCCCGACAGCGACACGCGGTGCTCCTCGCCGTGCGGGCAGGTCTTCGGCGAGGCCATGCCCTCGCAGCGCTGGCACCAGAAGGAGTGCTCGAACATGAGCGGGGTGATGCCGAGTTCGGCCGGGTCGAAGCGCTCGAAGATCTTCTGCGCGTCGTAGGTCCCGTAGTAGCTCCCGACGCCGGCGTGGTCGCGGCCGACGATGAAGTGCGTGCACCCGTAGTTCTTCCGGGCGATCGCATGCCAGATCGCCTCCTTCGGCCCCGCGTAGCGCATCGCGGCGGGGAACACCGACACCATCGCGCGGTCCTTCGGGTAGTAGCCCTCGAAGAGCGCCTCGTAGCACCGCATCCGGACCTCGGCGGAGATGTCGTCGCCCTTCGTCGCACCGACGAGCGGGTGGACGAGGAGTCCGTCGACGATCTCGAGCGCGCACTTCTGGATGTACTCGTGGGCGCGGTGGATCGGGTTCCGTGTCTGGAACCCCACGACCGTGCGCCACCCGCGCTCGCGGAACGCGGCGCGCGTCTGCGCGGGCGTGAGCCGGTACGGACCGAAGTCGTCGTGGGGCGGCAGGCCGAGCGCGCGGACGCGACCGGCGACGCAGGTGGCGCCCGCGGCGTGCATCGCGGCGACGCCGGGGTGCTCCGTGTCGGTCGTGCCGTACACCGACTGCGCCTCGCGCTCGCGATCGCGCTCGAAGACCTCGGCCACCTCGACGACGGCGAGCGGCGCGCCGCCCTCGGCGGCCAGGAGCGCGATGCGGTCCGCGCCCCCGACCTTCTTCAGCTCGGCGTCGCCGAGCGAGAGCGTCACGGGGATCGTCCAGGCCGTGCCGTCGGCGAGGTGCATCGTGTCGAGGACGCTGTCGTAGTCGGCCCTCCCGACGAACCCCGTGAGCGGGGAGAGGGCGCCGGTCGCGAGCATCTCGAGGTCGGCGAGCTCGCGCTCGTTCACGACCACCTTCGGGAGGTTCGCGGCCTCGGCGGCGAGGCGCTCCGCCTCCGCGCCGGTCACGAGGAGGTCGACGAGGTCGCCGCCGTGCGGCGCGATCGGATCGGTCTGCGACATGGCGGCTGGCCCTTTCCTGAGCGTCTCGTGCGCGGCGTCGGGTGCTTCGGGACCGTGGGGGAGGTCGTTCGCGGGTCGGGCAAGAGCATAGCGGGGGGCCGTGGCCGACCCCGACCGTGCCTAGCCGCCCGAGAAGGGCGGCAGCACGGCGACCTCGCGGGCGCCGTCGAGCGCCCGGTCGCGGTCGGCGCGGTCCCCGTCGACGACGACCGAGCCGGCCGCCGCGATCGTCGCGAAGCGCTCGCCGAAGCGACCGGCGAGGTCGTCGAGGACCGCCCCGACCGTCGCGCCCTCGGCCTCGACCTCGGCGGCACCCGCGAGGTCGCGGAGGGCGGCGAAGAGGCGGACGCGGACGCTCACGGCAGGAGCCTACGCCGGGCACCGGGCTACCATCGCCCGATGGGACCGCTCGTCCTCCTCACCGACCGGACCGCCGACGATGCCCTCCCCGGCCTCGCCGGCCGCGAGGTGAAGGTCGACGCGCTCGCCGCCGAGGCCCTCGACGCGGCGCTCGGGGCCCGGCCCGCGGCGGTGCTCCTCGATGCGGGCGAGCTCCCCGCCCGCGCGCACGCCGTCCTCGTCGCGATCCGCGACCGCGACACGGAGGTCCCCGTCATCGTCGTCCTCGAACGGAGCGCCGTCGCCGCGTTCGCGTGGGCCGAGCTCGCGGACGACGTCGTGTACGGCGGCGCGCCACCCGCCGAGGTCGATCTGCGCCTCGCGCTCCTCGCCCGTCGCGCCGGAAGGTCCGATCCGGGGACGATCCGCCTCGGGCCGCTCGTCCTCGACCCGGTGACCTTCCAGGCGAGCGTCGACGGCACGGCGCTCGACCTCACGTACAAGGAGTTCGCGCTCCTGCGGTTCCTCGCCGAACGCCCCGACCGGGTGTTCACGCGCCCCGACCTCCTCCGCGAGGTCTGGGGCTACGGGTTCTACGGCGGGACGCGGACCGTCGACGTCCACGTCCGCCGGCTCCGCGCGAAGCTCGGCGCGGCGCACGAAGGGCTCGTCGAGACGGTCCGCGGCGACCGCCCCGCGTCCTACCCTGCCGCGCATGAACACACCTTCCGAAGTCGAGTACGTCCTCCGTACCATCGAGGAGCGGGGTATCAAGTTCATCCGTCTGTGGTTCACCGACGTGCTGGGCTTCCTGAAGTCCTTCACGATCACCTCGCAGGAGCTCGAGGGGGCCTTCGCCGAGGGCATGGGCTTCGATGGCTCCTCGATCGAGGGCTTCTCCCGGATCCAGGAGTCCGACATGGTCGCCGTGCCGGACGCCTCGACCTTCCAGCTCATCCCCTGGCAGGGCGAGGGCGACACCGCGGCGACGGCCCGGATGTTCTGCGACATCCAGAACCCCGACGGCAGCCCCTTCGAGGGCGACCCCCGGTACATCCTCAAGCGCCAGCTGCAGCGCGCGGCCGACCTCGGCTACACGTTCTACGTCGGCCCGGAGCTCGAGTTCTTCTACCTGAAGTCGCTCGACGAGCCGGCGTTCCTCGACCGGAGCGGGTACTTCGACGAGACGCCGCTCGACCTCGCGACGGACTGGCGCAAGCGCACCGTCACGTACCTCGAGGCGATGGGCATCCCCGTCGAGTACGTCCACCACGAGGTCGCGCCGAGCCAGCACGAGATCGACCTCCGCTACACCGACGCGCTCTCGATGGCCGACAACGTCATGACGTACCGGCTCCTCGTGAAGGAGGTCGCGCAGCAGTTCGGGATCTACGCGACGTTCATGCCGAAGCCCTTCGCGGGCGTGAACGGCAGCGGGATGCACACGCACCAGTCGCTGTTCACCGGGGACCGCAACGCCTTCTTCGACGCGAAGGACGCGGCGCACCTCTCGCAGGTCGGCAAGCACTACATCGCGGGCATCCTTCGGCACGCCCCGGAGTTCGCGGTCGTCACGAACCAGTGGGTGAACTCCTACAAGCGGCTCGTCCCGGGCTACGAGGCGCCGGTGTACGTCTGCTGGGCGCGGCGGAACCGCTCCGCGCTCGTGCGGATCCCGCAGTACAAGCCCGGCAAGGAGGAGGCGACGCGCATCGAGTTCCGGTCGCCGGATCCGGCGTGCAACCCGTACCTCGCGTTCGCCTCGATGCTCGCGGCCGGCCTCGCCGGGATCGAGGGGAAGTACGACCTCGCGCCGGAGGCTCCGAACAACATCTACGAGATGGGCGAGGAGGAGCGGAAGGCCCAGGGCATCCGCTCGCTCCCCGAGGACCTCTTCGAGGCGATCAACGCGGCGAGCGAGTCGACGCTCCTGCGCGAGGTGCTCGGCGACCACGTCCACGAGTACCTGCTCCGCAGCAAGCGCGAGGAGTGGGACCTCTTCAAGTCCTACGTCTCGCCGATGGAACTCGAGCGCTACCTCCCGATCCTCTAGCGAGGGGGACCGGGAACCCCGCCTCCCCTCCCAGGGGCAGGGACGGAGCGGCGGCCGACGAGGGGTCGGCCTCCGCTCCGTGTTCCCCGTAGGCTTTCCGCGTGCTGCGCATCGCGCTCGCCCAGCTGAACCCCACCGTCGGCGACCTCGCGGGCAACGCCGACCGCATCGCCGCGATGGCGGCGCGGGCGACCGAGCTCGGCGCCGACCTCGCGGTGTTCCCCGAACTCGCGATCACCGGCTACCCGCCCGAGGACCTCGTCCTGCGACCGACGTTCGTCCGCGACGCGATGGCGGCCGTCGAAGACCTCGCGCGACGGACCGCGGCGGGCTGCGCGCTCGTCGTCGGGTCGGTCGAGGCGACCCCCGAGGGCGTCGTGAACGCGGCGCTCGTCCTGCAGGGCGGCGGCGTCACGAAGCGCTACGCGAAGGCGAACCTCCCGAACTACGGCGTGTTCGACGAGCGTCGGACGTTCGTTCCCGGCTTCCGCGGGGCGCGGGCCGAGGTCGCCGGCATCCGCGTCGGCCTGTCGATCTGCGAGGACGCCTGGCAGGACGGCGCGCCCTTCGACGCGTACGCGCGCGAGGCGCCGCCCGTCATCGTGAACCTCAACGCCTCGCCCTTCCACCGCGGGAAGTCCGGGGAGCGCGCGCGCATCTGCGCGGACCGCGCGCGGCAGACCGGCGCGTGGATCGTCTACGTGAACGCGATCGGCGGCCAGGACGAGCTCGTCTTCGACGGCGGGAGCATGGTCGTCGATCCGTCCGGCGAGGTCCGACATCGGGCCGCGCTCTTCGAGGAGGACCTCCTCGTCGTCGCGATCGGGGATGACGGGTCGTCGCGGGCCGACGACCGCGCGCCGTGGCCCGACGACCTCGGCGCGGTGTACGGGGCGGTGGCGCTCGGGCTCGGTGACTACGTCCGCAAGAACGGGTTCGCGGGCGTCGTCCTCGGGCTCTCGGGGGGCATCGACTCCGCGCTCGTCGCGACGCTCGCCGTCGACGCGCTCGGGGCCGACCACGTGCGCGCACTCGCGATGCCGTCGGGCTACTCCTCGCCGGAGAGCCTCGCGGACGCGACGGAGGTCGCCCGCCGGCTCGGCATCCGACTCGACGTGGTGCCGATCTCCGATGCGCTCGACGCGTACCGCGCGACCCTCGGGGGCCTCTTCGGCGGGCCGGTCGCGGGGCTCGCGGAGGAGAACCTCCAGGCGCGGATCCGCGGCACGCTCCTCATGGCGGTCTCGAACGCCGAGGGTCCGCTCGTCCTCACGACCGGGAACAAGAGCGAGATGGCGGTCGGGTACTCGACGCTCTACGGGGACCTCGCGGGCGGGTTCGCGCCGATCACCGACGTGCCGAAGACGCTCGTGTACGAGCTCGCGCGCTGGCGGAACGCCCGCGACGGCGCACCGCCGATCCCCGACCGCGTGCTCGAGAAGCCGCCCTCGGCCGAACTCCGGCCCGGCCAGAAGGACACGGACTCGCTCCCGCCGTACGACGTGCTCGATCCGATCGTCGAGGCGTACGTCGAAGGCGACCGCTCTGCCGAGGAGATCGCGGCGTCCGGCGTCGACCGCGCGCTCGTCGACCGCATCCTCGCGATGATCGACGGCGCCGAGTACAAGCGGCGGCAGGCGCCGCCCGGCGTGAAGATCACCCACAAGGCGTTCGGCCGCGACCGCCGCCTGCCGATCACGAACCGCTACGAGAAACGCTGACCGCCCTGCGAGAATCGCACCGCGGGCCGGTAGCTCAGGGGTCAGAGCAGGGGGCTTTTAACCCTCGTGTCGGAGGTTCGAATCCTCCCCGGCCCACCCCCGAGCCGCGGATCCGTGCCGCTCGCGACCGACCGACTCGACCTCATCGCGCTCGACGAGGACGCGCGCGCCGCGATCCGGGACGGTCGAGGCGCCGGACGCGCGTGGGCCGAGGGCTACCCGACCGCCGGCGACCTCGACGTCGCGGGGCTGCCCGCCGCACCCGAACCCTGGACGCAGTACGCGATCGTCGAACGCTCGAGCGGGCACACGGTCGGTGGCGTCGGGTTCCACCGCGCACCGATCGACGGGGCGGTGGAGATCGGCTACGGGATCGCGCCGGTCGCGCGCGGTCGCGGGATCGCGTCCGAGGCGGTGCTCGCACTCGTCGGGCTCGCGGGAGCGCACGGGGTCGCCGTCGTCGTCGCGGAGACCGACGACGGCAACGTCGCGAGCGAGCGCGTGCTCGAGCGGTGCGGCTTCGCGCGCGTGCGTCGCGAGGGCGGCGTCACCGTCTGGCAGCGCACCCCGTGACCATCGGTAGGATGCGCGCGTCATGACGGTCGCGATCGGAGACGCCGCACCGAGGTTCACGCTGCTCGGGAGCGAGTGGCGGGGCGAAGCGCCACCGACCTTCTCGCTCGACGACGCGCTCGCATCGGGCGGCGTCGTCCTCCACTTCTTCCCCGCGCCGTTCACGAGCACGTGCGAGGCGCAGATGTGCGCGGTCCGCGACGGCATCGCGTCGTACGAGGGCGTGACGGTGTGGGGCGTGACGACGCACCACCCGATCCTCATCGCACGATGGGAGGCCGAGCACCGGTTCGCGGTGCCGATCCTCGCGGACGTGACGGGCGACGTCGCACGCGCCTACGTCGGGCTCTACGGCGACGAGATCTGGCCGGGCCTCCGCCACACCGCGCGGCGCGGCGTCGTCGGCATCTCGCCCGCGGGCGTCGTGGGCGCGATCTGGATCGGCCCGACGCCGGGCGACGCGCCGCCCGACGACGCCGTCGCCGCCGCGATCGCGGTCGCGCGCGGCTGACGGTTCTCCCCATCGGCGGCGGGTGCGACCGTCGCGTCGTGCGACGGGTCACGGTGCGGATCGCGCGCGGCGGCGCGGCGCGGACGACGGGCGGGAGCGGCGGCGTCCTCCTCGTCCCGGAGGGACGGCGCGAACGCCGCCGCGGGCTCCTCGCGACGGGACCGCTCCCCCGCGGACACCTGCTCCTCCTGCCCCGCGCGCGGGTGATCCACACGATCGGGGTGCGCGGCCCCGTCGCGGTCGCGTTCGTCGACGCGGCGATGCGGGTCGTCGCGGTCCGCGGGGTGGGGCCCGGGCGCGTCGCCGGCCCGGTGCGCGGCGCGCGCCACGTCGTCGAGGCGGCGGAGGGTGCGGACCTCCGGGCCGGCGACGTGCTTCAGCTCGTCGGAGCGCCCTCGGAGGCCGACCCGACGAGCCGCGCGTACTTCGCGAGGGCGCCGGTCGTGTAGCGCGGCGCGGGCTGCGTCCAGGCCGCGCGCCGGGCTTCGAGCTCCGCCGCGTCGACGAGGAGCTCGAGGGTCCGCGCGCCGCCGTCGATGCGGACCGCGTCGCCGTCGCGGACGAGCGCGATCGGTCCGCCGACGAAGGCCTCAGGCGCGACGTGGCCGACGGAGTAGCCCTTCGTCGCGCCGCTGAAGCGACCGTCGGTGATGAGCGCGACGTCCGACCCGAGGCCGGCCCCGGCGACCGCGGCGGTGACCGCGAGCATCTCCGGCATGCCGGGCGACCCCTTCGGGCCCTCGTACCGGATCACGATGACGTCGCCCTTCGCGATGCGACCCGCGGTGAGCGCGTCGAAGGCCGCCTGCTCGGAATCGAAGACCTTCGCGGGCCCCTCGAAGACGAGCGTCGCGGCGCCGGCGACCTTCATGACCGAGCCGTCGGGCGCGAGCGACCCGCGGAGGATCGCGATGCCGCCCTCCGCATGGATCGGCGACGACGCCGGACGCACGACGTCGCCGTCCGGAGCCGGCACTTCGATCGCCGCGAGGTTCTCCGCGATCGTCCGGCCGGTGACCGTGAGGCAGTCGCCGTCGAGGAGCCCGCGGTCGAGGAGCTCGCGCATGATGACCGGCACGCCGCCGACGCGGTCGAGGTCGGTCATGACGAACCGCCCCGCGGGACGGACGTCGACGAGGTGCGGCACCCGACGCGAGATGCGGTCGAAGTCGTCGAGCTCGAGGGGCACCTGCGCCTCGCGAGCGATCGCGAGGAGGTGGAGGACGGCGTTCGTCGACCCGGCGAGCGCCATGACGACCGCGATCGCGTTCTCGAAGGCGCGCCGCGTCATGACGTCGCGGGGTCGGATGCCCGACCGCACGGCGGCCGCAGCCGCAGCGCCCGTCGCGGTCGCGAACGCCTCGCGCCGCTCGGAGACCGCCGACGGCGACGCCGCGCCGGGCAGCGACATCCCGAGCGCCTCCGCCGCCGCCGCCATCGTGTTCGCCGTGTACATCCCGGCGCACGAGCCGTACGACGGGCAGGCCGCCCGCTCGATCGCGTCGAGCTCGGCGTCGTCGATCGATCCGCGCGCGTGCGCGCCGACGGCCTCGAAGACGTCCTGGATCGTGATGTCCTTCCCCCGGTGCGTGCCGGGCAGGATCGTCCCGCCGTAGAGGTAGACGGCCGGGAGGTTCAGCCGTGCCATCGCCATGAGCATCGCGGGCTCGCTCTTGTCGCAGCCCGCGATGCCCACGAGGGCATCCATCCGCTCCGCGTGCATGACGAGCTCGACGCTGTCGGCGATGACGTCGCGGCTGATGAGCGAGGCCTTCATCCCCTCGTGGCCCATCGCGATGCCGTCGGAGACGGCGATCGTCGTGAACTCGATCGGCACCGCGCCGCCCGATCGCACACCCTCCTTCGCGAGGGCCGCGAGCTTGCCGAGGCCGTAGTTGCACGGCGTCACCTCGTTCCACGAGGACGCGACGCCCACCTGGGGCTTGCCGAAGTCCTCGTCGGTGAATCCGACGGCGCGGAGCATCGCGCGCGCTGGCGCGCGTTCGGGTCCCTCCGTGACCTGCCAGCTGCGCGGGCGGGTGGGGTCGCTCACCGGATGCCTCCTCCGTGCGGCATGTGCGGCATGATGGGGCAACCGTACAGGGAGGACCTCACGGCCACCACGCCCGAACCGCACGTCCCCCGCGTCCACCGATCGTGGTGGCTCGAGGAGGCCCTCGCGGCCGATCCCGGCGCGCCCTGCCCACCCCTGCGCGGCCGGATCGACGCCGAGGTGCTCATCGTCGGCGGCGGCTACACGGGGATGTGGACGGCGTACCACCTCACGGAGCGGCGCCCGGACCTCGACATCGTCCTCGTCGAGCAGGACGTCTGCGGTGGCGGGCCGAGCGGCCGCAACGGCGGGTTCGTGAACGGCTGGTGGGAAGGGCTCGAGGTCTGGGCGGAGCGCTTCGGCGACGCCGACGCGATGGAGCTCGGCCTCACGGCCGCGCGGAGCGTCGCGGCGATCCCCGCCTTCTGCGCGCGCCACGGCATCGACGCGTGGTGGACCGACGCGCCGGAGCTCGCCGTCTCGACGTCGCCGTTCCACGATGGCGCGTGGCGTCCCGCGATCGAGACCGCGGAGCGCCTCGGCGTCGGCGACGTGTTCGAGGAGCTCTCGCCCGAGGCGGTCCGCGGGATCTGCGACTCCCCGACGTTCCGCGGCGGGGTCCTCACCGCGGACACCGGGACCGTGCAACCCGCGCGCCTCGCGCGCGGGTTGCGGCGCGTGCTCCTCGAACGCGGCGTGCGGATCTTCGAGGGGACCGCCATCCGCCGTCTCGAGGCGGGTCCTCCCGCCGTCGCGACGAGCGACGCCGGATCGGTGCGCGCGCGCGAGGTCGTCCTCGGCATCAACGCGTGGGCGGGCACCTGGCCGCGCTACCGCCGCAACCTCGCGGTCCGCGGTTCGTACATCGTCATGACCGAACCCGCGCCCGAGCGCCTCGCGGAGATCGGCTGGACCGGCGGCAACCCGATCCGCGACCTCCGCTCGTCGCTCCACTACCTCCGCACGACGCCGGACGGGCGGATCGCGCTCGGCGCGGCCGCGATCTCGCCCTCGTCGGGGGCGCGGATCGGTCCGGCGTACGACCACGACGAGGGCGCTCTGCGGATCGCGCTCCGCGGGCTCCACCGGATGTTCCCGAGCTTCCGCGACGTCCCGATCGCCGCGGGGTGGGGTGGACCGATCGACGTCGCGCCGCTCTACCTCCCGTTCTTCCACACCTGGGACGCCGGCAACGTCCACGCCGCGCTCGGGTTCACCGGCAACGGCGTCGGCCCCTGCCACCTCGCGGGCAACGTCCTCGCCGAACGCGTCCTCCATGAGGAGGGACTCTTCTCCCGGCTCGCGGTCGCGCGCTACGCGCCGCCGTCGTTCCCGCCCGAGCCGGTGAAGTCGGTGGGGATGCGCGTCGTGAACGCCGCGATCCGGCGCATCGACGACCTCGCCGAGGAGGGGAAGCGACCCGGCCTCCTCACGCGGCTCGTCGGCCGAGCGCCTCGGCTCCTCGGCTACACCCTCGGCCCGGACTAGCCGCGGCGCCCGACCGCGCGATCGCGCTTCGCCTGTCGGTACGCCTGCCATCCGGGGATCCCGATCACGCCGCCGCCGCCGTGGGTGGCCGACGACCCGTGGTAGAGCCCGGGGATCGGCGTGCGGAAGTCCGCGTAGCCCGGCGCGGGCCGCATGTGGAAGAGCTGATCCACGGAGAGCTCGCCGTGGAAGATGTTGCCACCGATGAGCCCGAGGTCCTGCTCCATGTCGTAGGGACCGAGCACCTGCCGGGCGATGATCGATCGACGGAAGTTCGGTGCGAGCTCCGTGTACGCGTCGATCGCGCGGTCCGCGTACGCCTCGAGTTCCTCGCGGTGCGGTTCGAGGTTCCAGTCGTCGGGCACCCACTGGGAGAACATCGAGAACTGGTGGACGCCCTCGGGCATGAGCGTGTGGTCGAGCGTCGTGGGGATCGTCCCGTCGACGAAGGGTCGCTCCGCCGCGCGGCGGTGGAGGTGCGCGTCCTGGAACGCGCGCTCCGCGTACGCGGGTGAGAAGCAGAGCTCGACCGAGCCGGTGTGGTGGTCCTGGAGGTTCGTCCCCGGTGCCGCGGTGAAGTCCGGCAGCTCGGAGATCGCGAGGTTGATCTTCACGACGCCCGACCGCGTCTTCCACCGCTCGATGTCGCGGACGAACTCGTCGGGGAGGTGGTCGCGGTCGACGAGATCGAGGAACGCCGTCTTCGGGTGGATCGTCGTCACGACGACGGGCGCGAGGATCTCCTCGCCGCCCGCGAGCCGCACGCCCGCGACCCGACCCCCGCGCACGAGGATCCGCGCGACCCGGGCGCCGCACTCGACCTCCGCGCCGAACGCGAGCGCCGCGCGGTGGCACGCGTCGGACACGCCACCCATCCCGCCCTCCTGGAACCCCCACGAGCCGAGGTGGCCGTCGCCGACGTCGCCGATCGAGTGGTGGAGCAGCACGTACGCCGTCCCCGGGGAGTCGGGGCCGGCCCACGTCCCGATCACGCCGTTCACCGTGAGCATGCCCTTCACCTCCTCGGACTCGAACCAGTCGTCGAGGAGGTCGCGGACGCTCATCGTGAACAGGCGCGTCACATCCGCGACGCCGCGCGTCCCGAGGCCGCGCGCGGCCCAGGCGGTGCGGAGCGTGTCGAGGAGATCGGTCGGCCGCAGCGACCCGACCTTCGGCGGGACGCGGAGCAGGAGCGGTCCGAGCACATCGGCGACGCCCGACAGCCACGCGTCCCACCGCGGGAGCGCCTCCGCGTCCGCCTTCGAGAACCGGGAGATCGACGCGTGGTTGCGCTTCGCGTCGTCGGCGTAGAGCGTGATCGAGCGCCCGTCGGGGAAGGCCTGGAAGTACGGGCCGAACGGCGTGACCTTGTAGCCGTGCCGCGCGAGCCGCAGGTCGCGGATGATCGACGGCGGCATGAGCGACATGACGTACGAGTACGTCGAGACGCGGAAGTCCGGGTGTTCGGGCCACGGCGCGCTCGTGTCCGCGGCGCCGCCGACCTTGCTCCGCGATTCGAGGACGAGCGTCCGCGCGCCGTCGCGCGCGAGGTACGCCCCCGCGATGAGGCCGTTGTGGCCGCCGCCGATGACGATCGCGTCGTAGGCGCGACCCATCAGACCTCCCGCGGCGGCGGGGGCGCGCCGATCCCCCAGGCGTCGAGCCCGCCGTCGACGACGATCGTCGTCCCGGTGACGTACGCGCCACCGGCGGTGGCGAGGAACGCGATGAGCGTCCCGACCTCGTCCGCGGTCCCGAAGCGCCCGAACGGGATGACCGAGCGGACCTGGTCGCGCATCCCCGCGTCGTAGCCGTCGAGCCCCTCGGTCTGGATCACGCCCGCCGCGATGTGGACGCCGCGGATCCCGTAGCGGCTCCAGTTGATCGCGATCGAGCCCGCGAGGTTCTCGAGCGCCGCGCGCGCGGCGGCCGAGTGCGCCATGAGCGGACTGCCCCGGCGCGGCGAGATCCCGAGCGTGACGACGAGGCCGCCGCGCCGCGGGATCATCGTGCGCTCGGCGACCTCGCGGGTGAGGTCCCACACCGCGTCGACGTTCAACCGGTGCACCGCGCGCCAGCCCTTCAGCGAGATCGCCTCGAGCGGCGCGACGAACTGCCCGCCCGCGTTGTTCACGAGCACGTCGATGCGGCCGAACCGCTCGAGCACCGCGTCGACGAGCGCGACGACCTGCTCGGGCTCGCGGACGTCGCACGGCACGGCGAGCGCCTCCGCGCCGAGCGCCTCGAGGGCGGCCCGGGTCGCCTCGAGCGGCTCGGGCCGCCGGCCGCAGAGCGCGATCGCGGCGCCGCTCCGTGCGAAGGCGAGCGCCGTCGCACGCCCGATCCCCGTCCCGCCGCCCGTCACGAGGACGACCGCGCCGGCGTTCGCGTCGGGCGCGAGCGGGAACGGGTGCGCGGCCTCGGCCATGCGCCGGAGGCTACCCTGCCCGTATGCGCCGGCGCACCCTCGACCTCGACTGGGGCCGGATGCGCGTGTGGGAGCACGGCGAGGGCCCGACCCTCCTCGCGGTCCACGGCGTCGGGGGCTCGGGCCGGTACTTCCGCCCGCTCGCCGAACGCCTCGGGCACCGCTACCGGATCGTCGCCCCCGACCTCGCGGGCTTCGGCGCCTCGGACAAGCCCGACCTCGGCTACGACCGCGCGTTCCACCTCGCGAACCTCGACGCCGCCCTCGTCGACACGCCCCCGGGGCCCATCACGCTCGTCGGGCACTCGCTCGGCGGGGTCTTCGCGGCCCACTGGGCGGCGTCGCGTGGCGGCGAGCGCGTCGCCGCGCTCGCGCTCGCCGCCGCGCCGTTCCCGACCGGCGGCGGTGCGGAGGCGTGGATGCGCGCGGGCGTCGCGCCGACCGGCGCGACCGGTCGCGTCCGCGCGATGAAGCTCCTCGTCCCCGTCCTCGCCCTGCCGATCGGCGTCGTGCAGGGGTTCCCCGCGGGCGTGTCGCTCGACTACGGCCGACAGCGGTTCGCGCCGAGGGTCCGGACGCTCTGGTGGACGCTCCACGACCCCGACTCGGTGCGCGATCTCGCGGCGCTCCGCGACCTCGACGCGCCGTCGCTCCTCGCGTTCGCGCGCGGCGATCGGTCGGTCCCCCCGGAGAACCTCGACCGCTGGGCGGACGTCCTTGCCCGCGCCGACCGCGTCCTGCTCGACGAGGGAGATCACCAGTTCCTCCTGCGCGACGGGCTCGCCCCCGTCGTCGCGTGGCTCCTCCACCGCTGCGACGACGCCGAGGACCTCGCGCGGTGAGCGGGATCGATCCACCGGGCCTCGCGCCCGCACGCGCCCTCGGCCTCGAACCGCGCGTCGTCGCGACCGAGCGACCGACGAGCGCCGAGGAGAGCGCGGCGCTCCAGGGCATCCCGGTCGGCAACCTCCTGCGGACGATCGTCGTGCGGCGCGGGGAGGACGACTACGTGTTCGTCCTCGTACCGGGCGGGCGGCAGATCGACTGGCCCGCGCTCCGTCGGCACCTCGGCGTGTCGCGCATCTCGCTCCCCGAGAAGGAGGAGGCGCGCGATGCGACGGGCTACGAGCGGGGGACGATCACGCCGTTCGGCTCGTCGCGGGCCTGGCCGGTCATCGCGGCGCCGGCGATCGCCGATCTCGACCCCGTCGCGATCGGCGCCGGCGCGCACGGCGTGAACCTCCACGTCCCCGGCCGCGCGCTCCTCGGGGCGCTCGACGCGGACCTCGCCGACGTCACGCGGCCCGCCGAGGAACGGACCTGAGCCGAGGGCGCGCGCCCCGCCCCCGGCTATACTCGCCGCGCTGCCCCTCGGGGCGGTCCGGTGCACCGGGCCCCCATCGTCTAGCGGCCTAGGATGTCGCCCTTTCAAGGCGGAGACACGGGTTCGAACCCCGTTGGGGGCACGGCTCCACCAGCACGACGGCGCAGGATCGGCCGAGCAGCGAAGGCACCACGAACCGAATACCTGCGGGTGTGGAGGAGTCCGGAGTCCTCACCGCCCTGTCAAGGCGGAGATCGCGGGATCGAAGCCCGTCACCCGCGCGAAGCACGCCCCCTCCGGGGGCGTGCTGGCATGTACGGCCGGGTAGCTCAGTTGGCAGAGCACGCGCCTGAAAAGCGCGGTGTCGGCAGTTCGAATCTGCCCCCGGCCACCGGATGACCGCGCCGGCCGATCGCTCGCCCGGCTAGTTCAGCGCCTCGCGCCCGCGGAGGTCCTGGAAGCGTCCCGCGACCGACGCGTAGAGCTCCGCCGATCGCTGGCCCTCCCCCATCGCGAGCGCATCGATCGAGGCCCAGAGGTCGCGCGCGGAGCGGTCCCCGTCGAGCTCGTCCCACCGGAGCACGTCGCAGAGTCCGCCGTAGTCGAGGCGCACGATCGCACGCGGGTGCACGCCGGCGATCCAGCGGTAGAGGTCGACGAGCGGCTCCGCGGCGGGCGCGAGGTCCGCGCCGCGGAGGATCGGGATCGCGCGCTCGAGCCGTTCGAGCGCCTTCCGCGCGGTCGTCGCGTACGTGAGCGAGAGCGGCGACGCGGAGAAGCGTCGCTCGTCGTCGGCGAAGAGCGCGAACCACCTCGCCGGGATGCCCCAGGCGCTCGTCATCACGTGGGACATGCGCGCGTCGCGCCCTCGGTCGCCTGCGCCGCCGCCACGAACCCCGTCTCGAACGGCGGCACCGCCCGGAGCGCGATGAGCGCGGCGAGGATCTGGAGCTCCGTGCGGTCGGCGGAGACGTAGGTCGTCCCGGCCTCGACGAGGACCGCGCCGCGGTCGCGACCGTCGGCGAGGATGCCGAGCCCGGCGAGCGTCGGCACGTCGCGGTAGCGGGGTCGCGCGGACGGACCCTCGACGAGCCAGCGTTCCCACGCCACGCGCTCGTCGCCCGGGAGCGCCGACAGGGGCTGGAAGAGCCGGAGTTCGGCGGCCGGGACCATGCGGGGAGGGTAGTAGAGTCCGCCGACCGTGGCCGACGAGATGCCGATGCGTCAGGTGCTCGCGCCGGACGGCAGCGTCGTCGGCGATGCCGACGTCGGGCTCTCCGACGACGAGCTCCGCGAACTCCTGCGCCTGCTGCTCGCGTGCCGCCGCCTCGACCGCGAGTGCTGGGCGCTCCAGCGGCAGGGCGAGCTCACCGTCTACCCGCCGTTCGAGGGCCAGGAGGCCGCGCAGGTGGGCAGCGCCTTCGCGCTCGCGTCCGGCGACATGGCGTTCCCGACCTTCCGCGAGCTCGCCGCCGCCGTCACGCGCGGCGTCGACGTCGTCGCGTACCTCGAGTACCACCGCGGGACGTGGCACGGCGGTCCGTACGACCCGTACGCGCACGGCTTCGCGCCGATCTGCGTCCCCGTCGCGACGCAGATCGTCCACGCGGTCGGCTGGGGGCTCGGTCAGACGCTCGCGGGGACCGACCGGGTCTCGCTCGCGTACTTCGGCGACGGGAGCGCTTCCGAGGGGGACTTCCACGAGGGCGCGAACATGGCGTCGGTCTACCGGACGCCGACCGTGCTCCTGTGCCAGAACAACGGGTGGGCCATCTCCGTGCCGATCGCGCAGCAGACCGTCGCGCCGATCGCGGCGCGCGCCGCGGGCTACGGCATGCCGGGCGTGCGCGTGGACGGCAACGACGTGCTCGCGGACTCCGCGCCCACGCGCGCGGCCGGCGCCCGCGCACGCGGGGGCGACGGCCCCACGCTCATCGAGGCGATGACGTACCGCATCGGGGCGCACTCGACCGCCGACGACCCGAAGCGCTACCGCGACGAGGCCGCGGTCGAGCCGTACCGCGAGCTCGACCCGCTCGTCCGCTACCGCGCCCACCTCCTCGCCCGCGGCCTCGTCGACGAGCCCTGGATCGCCGAGCGCGAGGCCGAGATCGAGGCCTGGGTCGGCGACATCCGCGCCCGGACGATCGCGCTCGGCACCCCCGAGGCGGGCGAGGTCTTCGACCACGCGTACGCCGATCCGCCCGCGTCGCTCGCCGCCCAGCGCGCGGAAGGGGTCGCCGATGCCTGAGGTGACGATGGTCGGCGCGCTGAACGCCGCGCTCCGCGACGCCCTGACGAACGATCCGAAGACCGTCGTGTTCGGCGAGGACGTCGGCGAGCTCGGTGGCGTGTTCCGCGTCACGGACGGCCTGCAGCGGGACTTCGGCCGCGAGCGGGTCTTCAACACGCCGATCGCCGAGGCGGGCATCGCCGGGCTCTGCGTCGGGCTCGCGATGGCCGGGTTCCGCCCGATCGCCGAGATGCAGTTCGACGCGTTCTCGTACCCGGCGCTCGAGCAGATCATCTCGCACGTCGCGAAGTACCGCGAGCGCACGCGCGGTCGCGTCGGACTGCCGGTCGTGATCCGCATCCCGTCGTTCGGGGGCATCCGCGGCAAGGAGCACCACGGCGAGAGCCCGGAGACGTACTACGTCCACACGGCCGGGCTGAAGGTCGTCGCGCCCTCGACGCCGCTCGATGCGTACTCGCTCCTGTCGCAGGCGATTGCGGACCCGGACCCGGTGATCTTCCTCGAACCGAAGTCCCGCTACTGGACGAAGGAGTCCGGTGATCTCGTCGCCGACGGCGCGCCGATCGGCACCGCGCGGATGCTCCGCGAGGGTGCCGACTGCACGCTCGTCGCGTACGGCGCGATGGTGACGCGCTGCCTCGAGGCCGCGACCGCGCTCGAGGCGGAAGGCGTCGCGTGCGCCGTCCTCGACCTCCGCTCGCTCGTGCCGCTCGACGTCGACGCGCTCGTCGCAGCCGCGCGCGCGACCGGTCGCGTCGTCGTCGTCCACGAGGCACCGCGGACGCTCGGCATGGGCGCCGAGCTCTCCGCGCTCGTCACCGAGCACGCGTTCCGCGACCTCGAAGCGCCGGTCGCACGCGTCACGGGCTACGACGTCCCGTACCCTCCGGCCTCGCTCGAGAAGCGGTACCTTCCGTCGGTCGAGCGCATCGCGGACGCGGTGCGGAGGATGGTGGCGTTCCGATGAGCGAGAAGGTGTTCCTGCTCCCGGATCTCGGGGAAGGCCTCGAGGACGGCGAGGTGTCCGCCTGGCTCGTCGCCGAGGGCGACGTCGTGACCCTCAACCAACCGCTCGTCGAGATCGAGACGACGAAGTCCTCGGTCGAGATCCCTTCCCCCCACGCCGGCCGGATCGCGAAGCTCCACGTCGGCGCCGGCGAGGTCCTCCGCGTCGGCGAGCCGCTCGTCACGTTCGACGTCGCCGACTGACCCCCGGATGCACCCCGCCGCGGCGCCGGGGTATCCTCCGCGCATGAGCGACGGGAACCTCGTCACCGCCGACGACGTCGGCAAGCGCGTGACGTTCCAGTACGAACTCCCGAACGGCTACCGCTCGGAGGTCGTCGGGATGCTCGAGTCGTTCGACCGCGGCGCCCAGACCTTCGTCGTCCGGACGAAGACCGACAGCCTCGTGCGGGTGCCGCTGCGCGGCGTGAAGCACGGGAAGGTCGTCGTCGCCCCGAACCCGCCGGCGGGTCGGTCGTGAGCGAGCTCCCCTCGGCGTTCATCCGCCTGCGTCTCGGCCAGGAGGACGCGCACTACGGCGGCAACCTCGTCGCGGGCGCGCGTCAGCTCGAGATCATCGGCGACCTCATCACCGAGCTCGCGATGAAGCAGGACGGCGACGAGGGGCTCTTCCGTGCCTACGAGTCCGTGGAGTTCCTCGCCCCCCTCTACGCCGGCGACTGGGTCGAGGCCCGCGGGAGGATCGTGTCGGTCGGCAGCACGTCGCGGCGCTGCGAGTTCGAGGTCTGGAAGATCGGCGGCATCCGCGCGGACATCTCGGACTCGGCCGCGGAGTTCCTCGCAGAACCCGTCCTCACCTGCCGCGCGATCGGGACCACGGTCGTCCCGAAGGAGCACCAGCGCTTCTAGCGCACCGCCGCGGGGGCAACCGCGACCGCGGTGGCGATGCGTGCCCGCGGGCCCGCTGACCGGACGGTCGGCACCGGTCGGCTAGGATGGGCTTCACGCCGGGAGCCGAGGGGTCCCGGAACGCTCCGCCGGACGAGGAGGGGCCCGTGCCAGGACGCGAACCGAACAACCCGGAGCTCCTCCGCGAACTCCAGCCCGTCGTGGCCCGAGGCCTCGACCGGCACATCTCGACCTTCTCCGAGTGGCAGCCGCACGAGTTCGTCCCGTACGAGGAGGGGCGCAACTACGTGAAGGAGCCCTGGCAGCCGAGCGACAGTCGGCTCCCCGACATCGCGCAGATCTCGCTCGAGGTGAACCTCCTGACCGAGGACAACCTCCCCTACTACCACCTCGCGATCTGGGACACGTTCGGCCACGAGGAAGCGTGGGGCGAGTGGGTCCGTCGGTGGACGGCCGAGGAAGGACGGCACGCGATCGTCCTCCGTGACTACCTCATGGTCACCCGGGGGATCGACCCGACCGCCCTCGAGCAGGGCCGGATGGCGATGGTCCAGCGCGGGTGGTACCCGGAGTTCGCCGAGATCGGACCGCTCGACGGGGTCGTGTTCACCTCGATCCAGGAACTCGCGACGCGGATCTCGCACCGGAACACCGGCCTGCTGACGGAGGACGAGACCGCGATCAAGCTGACGCAGCGCGTCGCCACCGACGAGAACTTCCACTACGTCTTCTACCGGGACCTCGCGGCGGCGGCGCTCCAGATGGCGCCCTCGGACATGCTCCTCGCGATCCGGCGCCAGGTCCTGCACTTCGCGATGCCGGGCGAGGACATGCCGGGGTTCGCCGACAAGGCGAAGGCCATGGCGCGCGCCGGGGTCTACAACCTGCGGATCCACCTCGACCAGGTGCTGAAGCCGATCCTCTTCAAGCACTGGAAGATCGATCAGCTCACCGGGCTCACCGACGAGGCGAAGCAGGCACGCGAGGACATCGTCGCGCACATGGCGCGCCTCGATCGGGTCGCGAGCAAGCTCGGGCACCCGACCGGACCGTCCGCGTCGCTCGGCGATCCGGACTGACCCGCCGGCACCGGCCGGCCGCGGGCGAGCTCAGAGCGTCTGCATCCCGACGTAGAGGGAGAGCACGAGGAGCGCGGCCGCCGGGAGCGACTTCATGAGAGGGTCGCGCACCTTCACATGCATCGCGACCGCACCGACCATGAAGGCGGCCATGCCGAACGCGCCGATCGGCGTGAGCGACGGGACGGCGAGGCCGACCACGAGGAGCGCCGCGCACGCGAGCTTCGCGGCGCGGACGGCGCCGAACGACCAGTCGGGGAGGCCGTAGACCACGAACTCCTCGCGGATCGTCGTGGCGGAGCCACCGCGGAACGGCGACGGGGTGTTCGGACGGACGAGCCAGACGATCGCCACGGCGACCGCGATCACGACCTGCAGGGCCTGGACGAGCATGTCCACCTGGGTTCTCCTCTCGGTGCCCCGCGCGGACGGTCCCCCGCGGACGGCGTTCTGGGCGACGATAGCCCACCGCGCGGGGTCCGGGGCGTCGCGGACCCGGACTCCCCGCCCCTACACTCTCGACAGAGCCCTGCCCTCGTAGCTCAGTGGATAGAGCAGCGGTTTCCTAAACCGTGCGCGCAGGTTCGATTCCTGCCGGGGGCACCGACCGCCGCGCCGGCCGCCGCGCCGCCCGGTCCGCACGGCCCACGCACCGTCTAGGCTTCCCGCCATGCGGATCGTCTTCGTCTCCACCTGGCCGCCCCGCCGCTGCGGGATCGCCACCTTCACCTCCGACCTGCGCAACGCCGTCATGCAGGCCGACCCCACCGTCCGATGCGAGGTGGCCGCGATCGATGAGCGCCACGTCGTACGCGCCTACGGCCCCGAGGTGAAGTGGCGGATCCAGCAGGGGTCCCGCGAGGGCTACGCCATGGTCGCGAACTCGATCGCGCTCTCCGACGTCGACGCGGTCGTCGTCGAGCACGAGTTCGGGCTCTACGGCCTGTGGCCCGAGGAGACGTGGGAGGACGGGCGGTGGGTCGGCGGCGGCTACGACGACCACCTCACGGCGTTCCTCGAGGAGGTGAAGAAGCCCGTCCTCGTGACGATGCACACGGTGCTCCCCGAACCGTCGGACAGCATCCGCGAGTCGGTCCGACGCATCTCCGCGCTGTCCGACGGACTCATCGTCCAGGCCGAGACGGCGGTCGGCATCCTCCGCGACACGTACGGCGTCGAGGCGCCGATCACCGTCATCCAGCACGGCATGCCGCACATCGAGCCCCAGGGGCGTCGGAAGCTCAAGGAGAAGATGGGGCTCGTCGGACGCTCGATCGTCTCGACGTTCGGCCTCGTCGGTCCCGGCAAGGGGCTCGAGTACGTGATCGAGGCGATGCCCGCCGTCGCCGCGAAGCACCCCGAGGCGCTCTACCTCGTCGCCGGCCAGACGCACCCCGAGCTCCTGCGCAACCAGGGTGAGGAGTACCGCAACGGCCTCATGAAGACCGTCGAATCGCTCGCGATCGGCGACCACGTGAAGTTCATCAACGAGTACCTCGCCCAAGACGACCTCATCGAGCTGCTCCTCGCGAGCGACGTCTACGTGACGCCGTACCTCGACCCGAACCAGATCACGAGCGGCACGCTCTCGTACGCGCTCGGCGCGGGCAAGGCCGTCGTCTCCACGCCGTACCTCCACGCGAAGGAGGCGCTCGCCGACGAACGCGGCCTCCTCGTCGAGTTCCGCTCGCCGGAGACGCTTGCGGCCGCGATCAACCGCCTCCTCGACGACCCCGAGGTGCAGGCCGGCTACGAGCACCGTGCGTACGCGTACGCGAACGAGTTCACCTGGCCGAAGGTCGGACGCCGCGTCCTCGAGACAGTGGAGGCGCGCGCGGCCGCGGGGGCACCCCGGCCGCGCGCGCGGCGCCGCCCGGGCGTCTCGACGGCCGTGCCGATGGCCAAGCGCCTGAAGCAGAACCCGCTCATCCGTCCCGAGGACGTCGCACCTTCGCACGAGGGGCTCGAGGTGACCTCGACGATCAACGCGGGCATCGCGCGCGTCGGCGACGAGATCGTCGCCCTCGTCCGCGTCGCGGAGCGCCCGATCCCCGGCGGGCCGTTCCCGCCCGGCGCGATGCAGCTGCGGCCCGGCGGCGGCGCGGCCGGCCCGACGCTCTCTCCGCTGCCCGAGGGCGCGCACCACGACGACTTCGTCGGTGTCCCGTTCCTCGAGGCCGACGGCGACGGGGAGCCGCGGATGGTCCTCGCCTTCGTCCCGCGGGACCTCCCCGGCCTCGACCTCGACGACCCGCGGACCGTGCGGTGGCGCGACCCGAAGGCCGACCAGGCGACGGCCGACCTGTCGCAGGTCGACTACCTCACGCAGGTCTCGCACCTGCGGATCGCGCGGAGCGCCGACGGGGTGGCGTTCACCGTCGATCCGAGTCCGACGATCGTCGCCGCGAACGCGCTCGAGGAGTACGGCGTCGAGGACGCGCGCGTGACGGAGATCGACGGGCAGTACCTCATCACGTACGTCTCGGTGAGCCGGCTCGGCATCGCGACGAGCCTCGTGCGCACCGCCGACTTCGTGACGTTCGAGCGCGAGGGCCCGATCTTCCTCCCCGACCAGAAGGACGTCGTGCTCTTCCCGGGGAGGGTCGACGACCGGTACCTCGCGTTCACGCGGCCGATGCCCGCGTCGTTCGGCCACGTGCTCGGCATCTGGCTCGCGGAATCGCCCGACCTCATCCACTGGGGGCGGCACCGTCCCGTCGCGCTCCCGCGCCCCGGCAAGTGGGACGAAGCGCGGATCGGGGCGAGCCTCACGCCGATCCGCGTGCGCGAGGGATGGCTCGAGCTCTACCACGGCGCGGATCGCACGAACCGCTACGGGATGGGCGGGCTCCTCCTCGACGCCGACGACCCATCGAAGGTGATCGCGCGCTCACCACGGCCGCTCCTCGTCCCCGAGGTCGACTACGAGCGCCACGGGCTCCTGAACGACGTCGTGTTCCCGAGCGGGCACGTCGTCCTCGAGGCCGGGCGGATCCGCGTCTACTACGGCGGCGCGGACACGTTCCTGAACGCCGCGGACTTCTCGATCGACCGCATCCTCGGCGAACTCGAACCGTGCTGAGACACCTCGCGCGGATCACGCGCGCCGTACCCGCCGCCGGGACCGGTGCCCTCGCGGTCGCCGTGTACGCGACGGCCGACGGGACGACCGTCGCCGCGCGCGACCGCGGCTACGAAGGGGTCGCCTGCGTCGATGACGCGGCGCGCCTCCTCGGGCTCCTCGCACGCGTGTGGCGGCGCACCCCGCTCGACCACGTCCGCTCGTGGGCGCACGGGATCGCGGAGTTCGTCCTGTGGATGGAGGAGGAGGACGGCTCCTGGGTGAACTTCATCTCCGGGTGGGACGGTCACCGCAACGCGATCGGGCCGACATCGGAGATGGGCGAGAACTTCTGGCAGGCGCGTGCGGTCGCGGGCCTCGCCGACGCGTGGCTCGCGTTCGGCGATCCGCGGATCGCCGCGGCGGCGCGGCGCGGGATCGATCGGGCGACGGAGATGGTCGTCCCGTCGGATGTCCGCGCGCTGCACCTGCGCGCGGCACTCCTCCTCCTCGACCGACCGGGGTTCGACGACCTGCGTCCACGGACGCGCGCGTGGGCCGACGAGATCGCGGCATGCCGCGACGACGGCGGGCTCATGAACAACCCCGACGAGCGCGGGATGCCGCACCTCTGGGCGCACGTGCAGGAGGCGGTCCTCGCGGACGCCGCGGAGGCGCTCCACGATCCCGACCTCCTCGCGGTCGCGGTCCGCAGCGCGGAGCACGTGCTCCTGCCGGTCGTCGCCGATGGCTTCGATCGACCGAGCACCTCGCCGTACGACGTCGCCTGCGTCGTGATGGGGCTCGACCGGGTCGCGTCGGCGACGGGCCAGGCCCGCTTCGCGTCGGGCGCCGCGGACGCACGCGCGTGGTTCTCGGGGAGGAACCCGGCCGGCGTCGCGGGCTACGATGGGGCCGCCGGCCGGGGGTGCGACGGGGGCGACGGCACGGGGGGGTACACGAACGCCGGCGCCGAGTCGAACGTGGAGGCCGGGGTCGCGCTCCTCGACGACGCGGTGGC
>JBJTIF010000071.1:0-2438 GCA_046094825.1 Actinomycetota bacterium | reverse complement strand
GGGCGCGCATCGACGCCGTGCGCGCCCGCATCGCTGAGGCCTGCGCCCGCGTCGGGCGCGACCCCGGGGACGTCACCCTCGTCGGCGCGACGAAGACCGTCCCGGCCGCCAGGGTCCGAGCCGCGGTCGCCGCCGGCCTCTCCGAGGTGGGCGAGAACCGGGTCCAGGAGCTCCGCGAGAAGCACCCGCTCGTCCCGGGCGCGCGGTGGCACTTCTTCGGGCCGCTCCAGGCGGGCTCCGCCCGCCACGTCGCCGCGTTCGCCGACGTCGTCCACACGCTCTCCCCGGGGGGCGGGCTCGACCGTCTCGCGGCACGGCTCCGCGACCTCGACCGAACCGTCGACGCGCTCATCGAGGTCGACCTCACGGGGGAGCGGCACGGGGTGGCGCCGGTGGACCTGCCGGCCTTCGCGGACCGCATCGCGGCGATCCCCGGCATCCGTCCGCTCGGGCTCATGACGATCGCCCCGCTCGACCCCGACCCCGAGGCCGCCCGCCCGGCCTTCGCCCGGCTCCGGGGTCTCCTCGGGGACCTCCGAGCCGCGCACCCGGGGATGCTTGCCTTGAGCATGGGAATGTCGCTTGATTACGCCGTCGCGGTCGAGGAAGGGGCTACGATGGTCCGCGTCGGGACGGCGCTCTTCGGCGGCCGCCCCTCCGGCTGAACCGATCGGGAGGTCGAACGGATGCCTGGCGTGTGGAAGAAGACCCTGAACTACCTCGGGCTCGTCGAGGAGGATGAGTTCGAGGGGTTCGAGCGCGCGCCGGAGCGAGCGCCCGAGCCGGAGATCCGCCGGTTCCAGCGGCCGACCGCCGTCCGCGTCCCCGCCGAGGAGCCCGACCTCATGGTCCGCGTCGTCGAGACGCCCCGTGCGGGCTCGGCGATCCACAAGGCGGAACCGAAGCGCTTCAACGAGGCGCGCGAGATCGGCGACCGGTACAAGGAGGGCATCGCGGTCATCATGAGCCTCCAGGGGGCCGACGACGCCGTCGCGCGCCGCCTCGTCGACTTCGCCTCGGGTCTCGTGTACGCGCACAACGGCAAGCTCGAACTCGTCGCCGACCGCGTCTACCTCCTCACGCCCGCGAACGTCGAGGTCTCGGCGGAGGAGCGCGAGCGCTTCACCGGCGGCGCCTTCTACAACCAGCTCTGAGCGGCGCGTTGGGCGCCTCGCCGATCTCGGCGCTCCTGTGTCTCGCCCTCGAGGCCTACTCGTTCGTCCTGCTCGTGTGGGTGGTCCTCTCGTGGGCGACCGCCTTCGGCTTCCGGCCCCCGATCGACGGCCCGCTCCGCGCGCTCATCGACCTCATCGAGGCGCTCGTGCGACCGGTCCTGCGCCCCCTCCGGAGTATGATGCCGCCGCTCCGGGCCGGGGGGGTCGGCATCGATCTCTCCGTGATCGTGGCGTTCGTGATCATCCAGGTGGCGCAACGGATCGTGTGCTGAGCGGAGGGACGATGTTCGGGAGCGGCAAGGGCAACGGCGAGCGGTCGACGGCAGGAGCGCGGCTCACGCCCGTCGACGTCCAGCAGGTGCAGTTCCGACTCGCGTTCCGCGGCTACAACGAGCGCGACGTCGACGCCTTCCTCGACCGCGTCACGGAAGACCTCACCGCGAGGATCGACGAGCGCGACCGCCTCGTGCGTCAGCTCGAGGCCGGCGGGGGCGGCGTCGGCGCGATGGACATCGCGGCCGCGCGCGCCGAGGCCGACGCGATCGTCGCCCGTGCGCGGGATGAGGCGCAGGAGATCCTCCGCCGCGCGATGGCCGACGCCGCGGCGGCGCGCGCCAGCGCCTCGGGCGTCGCCGGGTCGCCGGTCGACACGCGGGCCGCGCTCGCGCCGTTCCTCGCGAAGGAGAAGGAGTTCCTCGCGCGCATCGGGTCGATGGTCCAGGGCCACGCGGAGGACATCCGCGGGATGGTCCAAGAGGCCCGCGGCAACGGCGGCGGGGAGCCCCGGGCCTGAACCGCGACGCCGTCCCGGTCTACGTGGCCGCGACGGTGCTCTTCGCGGCGGCGGTCGCGGCGACGATCCTCGGGCTCGCCACGTCCTCCCGCGACGCGCTCCTCACGGGCCTCGTCGCCGGCATCGGGTGCTCGGTGCTCCTCGTGCTCGGCGCCGCTCGCTCAGGCCGGGCGGAGCGCGATCCCGACCGCTGACCCCTCGACGTCGGCCGACTCGCGGTGCGTCGGTGCGTCGATCTCGGTGTCGAGCGTGCGCGCGAGCGTCTCGTCGGCGATCATCGCGCCGTGCCGTGCGACCGATGCGGCGATCGCCGCGTCGTCGGTCGCGATCGCGAGGGCGATGCGGTCGCCGACCGCGAGCCCCGCGGCCTTCCGGGCGTCCTGGACGGCACGGACGAGTTCGCGAGCGAGTCCCTCGAGCCGGAGGTCCTCGTCGATCGCGAGGTCGAGCTCGTGCAGCTCGGCCGGGAG
>JBJTIF010000070.1:0-30203 GCA_046094825.1 Actinomycetota bacterium | reverse complement strand
CGGGGGTGGCCGGGGGCGGGGGGACCCGCGGCCGCGGGGGGGGGGGGGGCGGCCCCCCCGCGGCGCCGCGGCCCCGCCGGGGGGCCGGCGGGGCGCCGGCCGCCCCCGCGCCGCCGCCCCCCCCCGCCCGCACCCCGATCGCGGTCGGTGCGGGCGACACCGTCCGGCACGACCGATGGGGCGACGGCGTCGTCCTCGAGGTCTCCGGCTCCGGGGCGGACGCCGAGGCGACGATCCGGTTCCCCGACGTCGGAGAGAAGCGCGTCCTCCTCGCCTACGCGCCTCTGCGGAAGGTCGGGTAGCGCGCCGACCTAGCGGAGCGCGAGCCACCCGGCGACGAGGATCACGGCGCCCGCGACGATCGGCGCGATGACCCACGCGAGGCCGAGGCGACCGCGGTACGGGCCGAGCGTGCCGACCTTCGTCGTCGGCTTCAGGCCCGGGGGGCGGAATCGGAACCGGCGCGCCATGCTCCGAGGGTAGCGTCCCGCCGGGCGCGCGGGCGCGCCCGCGTGCCCGGCGGCTCCCGATACACTGCGCCCCGTGAGCCGCCCGATCCGCATCGTCATCGCGAAGCCCGGTCTCGACGGTCACGACCGCGGAGCGAAGGTCGTCGCCCGGGCCCTGCGCGACGCCGGGTTCGAGGTGATCTACACGGGCCTTCGGCAGACCCCCGAGCAGATCGTCGAGGCGGCGATCCAGGAGGACGCCGACGCCGTCGGCCTCTCGCTCCACTCCGGCGCCCACATGACGCTCTTCCCGAAGGTCGTCGCCCTCCTGCGCGAGCGCGGTGCGGGCGACGTCATCGTCTTCGGCGGCGGCATCATCCCGCGCGACGACATCCCGAAGCTCGAGGAGGCCGGGGTCGAGCGCATCTTCACGCCGGGCGCGCCGACGGGCGACATCGTCGCGTGGCTCCGCGATCGGATGGCGGCCCGGGCGCGCTGATGGACCTCTACGAGCACCAGGGCAAGGATCTGTTCGCGCGCGCCGGCATCCCGGTGCCGCGCGGCATCGTCGCCGAGACGGCGGAGGCCGCCGCAGAGGCGACGCGCGAGCTCGGCGGACGGTCGGTCGTGAAGGTCCAGGTGCAGATCGGCGGCCGGGGCAAGGGTGGCGGCGTCGTCCTCACGGACTCACCGGAGCACGCGGCGCGTGAGGCCGGACGGATGCTGGCCGACGGGTTCCAGGGGCGACCGGTGACCCGGGTCCTCTGCGAGGAGCTCCTGCCGATCGCCCGCGAGTTCTACTGCGCGTTCCTCCTCGACCGCGCGAACGGTCGCTACCTCGCGATGTGCACCGCGGAGGGCGGCATGGACATCGAGACGCTCGCGCGGGAACGCCCCGAGGCGCTCCGGCGGATCGCGGTCGACCCGCTCCTCGGTCTCCGCGGCTTCCACGTGCGCGATCTCGTGTCGGTCCTGCCGGAGGACGCGCGCGCCGCCGCCGGCGACCTCCTCCGGAAGCTCCACGGGCTCCTGCGGTCGGCGGACGCGACGCTCGTCGAGGTGAACCCGCTCGTGCAGCTGCAGGACGGGTCGCTCGTCGCGCTCGACGCGAAGGTCACCGTCGACGACAACGCGCTCGGGCGGCAGCCGGAGATCGAGGCGCTGCGGCCCTCGTTCCCGATCGACCCGGTCGAGGCGCGGGCGAAGGCGCAGGACCTCCAGTACGTGAAGCTCGACGGGGAGGTCGGGATCATCGGCAACGGGGCCGGCCTCGTGATGTCGACCCTCGACGTCGTGGCGCAGGCGGGCTCGCGCGCCGCGAATTTCCTCGACGTCGGTGGCGGGGCGAGCGCCGACCAGATGGCGACCTCGCTCGAGGTCGTGCTCTCCGACCCTGCCGTGAAGGCCGTCTTCGTGAACATCTTCGGGGGCATCACCCGCTGCGACCTCGTCGCGCGCGGTGTCCTCGGGGCCCTCGAGCGGGTCGAGGCGCGCGTCCCGATCGTCGTGCGCCTCGATGGCACGAACGCGGAGGAGGGCCGGCGGATCCTGGCGGAGGCGGCCCATCCGAGGATCGTGCCGGCGGCGACGATGCTCGAGGCGGCCGAGAAGGCCGCGGCGTACGCGACGGGAGGAGCCGCGTGAGCGTCCTCGTCGGTGCCGACACCCGGCTCCTCGTCCAGGGCATCACCGGCAGCGAGGGGGCGTTCCACACGCGCCGCAACCGCGACTACGGCACCCGCCTGGTGGCGGGGGTCACGCCGGGCAAGGGCGGTCAGGAGTTCGACGGCGTCCCGGTCTTCGACGGGGTCGCGGCGGCCGTCGCGGCCACGGGCGCGAACACCTCGATGATCTTCGTCCCGCCGCGGTTCGCCGCCGAGGCGATCCTCGAGGCGGCGGACGCGGGCGTCGACCTCGTCGTGTGCATCACCGAGGGCATCCCCGTCCGCGACATGGCCGAGGTGCACGCGTACCTCGCGGGTCGGAGCACGACGCTCGTGGGCCCGAACTGCCCGGGCGTGATCTCCCCGGGGAGCGCGAACGTCGGGATCATCCCGGGCGAGATCTGCACGCCGGGTCGCGTCGGCCTCGTCTCTCGCTCCGGGACGCTCGTGTACCAGATCGTCCACGAGATGACGCAGCGGGGGATCGGGCAGTCGACGTGCATCGGCATGGGTGGCGACCCCGTCCACGGCATCGGGTTCATCGACGCGCTCGAGCGCTTCGAGGCGGACCCGGACACGGACCTCGTCGTGATGGTCGGCGAGATCGGCGGCGACGACGAGGAGCGCGCCGCTCGCCACATCGCCGCGCACGTCTCGAAGCCGGTCGTCGGCTACATCGCGGGCTTCGAGGCGCCGGTCGGCAAGCGCATGGGTCACGCGGGCGCGATCGTCACGGGGTCGAGCGGGACCGCGGCGGCGAAGGCGGAGGCGCTCGAGGCGGTCGGCGTGCGCGTCGGGCGCAACCCGAGCGAGGTCGCCGGGCTCGTCGCCGCCGCGCTCGGGGTCTGACCCCCGGACCGTCCGCCTAGCCCGTCGGCGCCGCGCCACCCGCCGGCGGCACGACCTGTCCGTAGAGCCACAGCCCGACGACGTTGCTCACGATCCCCGCGAGGAACATCCACGCGGCGACGCGCGGGTCGCGCCGCCGGAGCGCGAACCAGGCGATCGCCCCGCCGATCCACCCGAGCAGGAGCGGCAGGAGCCACCACGCCCCGGGGATGCGTGGCGCGGCGGGTCGGGAGGCGTCGGGCGTTCCCTCCTCGCCGGGCGCCGCGTCCCCCGACGGCGGGGGGCCGGCGGCACCGCCGAGCCCGACGACGACGTGGTCGGGCTCGAGCGCGGTGTAGCGGATCCAGGCCGCCGCCCACCCCGCGTCGTCCCGCGGGAAGCGCTCGGCCGGACCGGGGTCGGGGCGCAGGCGGTCCCAGATGCCGAAGAAGCCCTCGCCGTAGCCGAGGAGGTAGCGCGACCCGGAGTGCGTGTACTGGAGGGGCGCGTCGCTCATGCGGCCTCCCCGCGGTCGCGCAGGACGGCGAGCGACCCGGAGGTGGCGACGGTCGCCGCGATCGCCGCGATCCACGGTCCGATGACGGGCGAGGTGTAGGGGGGCGGCAGGAGGATCGCGAGGAACGCCGCGATCGTCGCGACGACCGCGGCGGCGGCGGCGGCACGGTCCGCGCGGTCGCGCACGCGGGTCCCGCGGGCGCGCGCCGCCGCCGCCGCCGCGGACCCACCGACCGACGCGAGGACGACGACCGATGCCCAGCGCGGGTCGGCCGTCCCCCACGCGCCGAACGGGCCGGCCCCGAGGCCGACACCGCTCCACGGCAGGACGGTGGCGAGCGCGGTCGCGAGGAGCCCGGCGTCGGCGAGATCGCGCGACCGACCGGGGGCGGCCGGTGCCGGCGGCGGCGCCGGCGGATCGCCGAGCTCGCGCTCGAGGCACACCGGGCCGAGGACACGACCGCGGACCGGGACCGCGCACCCGAGGCAGAGCGGCTCACCGCACCCGTCGCACGGGCCGACGACGGACGCGCCCGGATGCCGGGGGCAGCGGTCCGCGTCGGTGGGCATGGCGCCAGCGTAGCGCGACCGGGTGCGCGTCCCGCCGGGGCTAGGATGGGCGCCGTGACCGCTTCCCTCCTCGACGGCCGAGCCGTCGCGGCGGACATCCGCCGCGAGGTCGCGGCGCGCGTCGCGGCCCTCGCCGCCCGCGGTGTCCAGCCGGGACTCGCCGGCGTCCTCGTCGGCGACGACGAGGGATCTCGGATCTACCTCGGGTCGAAGCGCAAGGCCTGCGCCGACGTCGGGATCGTGTCGACGCAGGTGGATCTTCCGGCCGACGTCTCGCAGGATGCACTCCTCGCGACGATCGCCGAACTGAACGCCGACCCGACGGTCCACGGCGTCATCGTGCAGATCCCCGTGCCGGCGCACATCTCGGAGCTCGCTGTCCAGCGCGCGATCAGCCCCGCGAAGGACGTCGACGGGCTCCACCCGCTCAACGTCGGGCTCATGGTGCGCGGCGAGCCGGCCTTCCCGCCCGCGACGCCGTACGGGATCGTCGAGCTCCTCGTCCGCAGCGGCGTCCCGCTCGAGGGCGCGGAGGTCGTCGTGATCGGGTACGGGCCGCTCGTCGGCGCGCCGCTGTCGATCATGCTCACGCAGGACTCGATTCGGGGCAACGCGACGGTGACGAGCTGCCACGTCCACACGCGCGACCTCGCGACGCACACGCGCCGCGCCGACATCCTCGTCGCGGCCGCGGGCGTCCGAGGCCTCGTCGGCGCGGACATGGTGCAGCCCGGTGCGGTCGTCGTCGACGTCGGCGTCCACCGCACCGACGGGGGCCTCGTCGGCGACGTGCGCTTCGACGAGGTCGCGGCCGTCGCCGGTCGGATCACCCCGGTCCCCGGGGGCGTCGGCCCGATGACGACCGCGATGCTCCTCGTGAACACCGTGACCGCGGCCGAACGCGCGTCGGTCTAGGCCTCCGCGCGCGACGCGGGCGCCCGCGCAGGCACGGGGGCACCGCGGCCGCACACCGTCGGACGGTGGCATCGACGCCAGAACCGTGGTTCGCTCTCGGGTATGGACGACCGGCTCGCCGGACGCGCGCTCGCCCTCGGGGCCTTCCTGGGGCTCGCGCTCGGTGCGGGCCTCGTCCTCGCCCCGGCGACGGTCGTCGGGCTCTTCGGGTTCGAGACCTCGCCGACCGCGGAGTTCCTCGCGCGGCTCCTCGGCGCGGAATCGATCGGCTTCGCCCTCATCGGCGTCTGGCTCGGTGCGGATCGCCGCGTGCGCCAGCCGATCGTCCGGGCGCACCTCGTCGCGGAGTCGCTCTCCGCGATCGTCGCCGTCCTCGCGATCCGCGCCGGGGGCGGCGGCGGGATCGTGTGGCTCATCCCGCTGCTCTACGGGGGGTTCGCGCTCGTGTGGGCGTACCTGCTCGTCGCGCTCCCGCGGAACTGACGCGCCCCCGGGGGGATCGGGCGGCTCAGCGCTCGACGACCGGGACCCAGTGCCGGTCCGTCGGCCCGACGTAGACCGATCCCGGACGGATGATCCGGTTGTCCGCGTACTGCTCGCGGACGTGCGCCGTCCATCCGGCCATGCGCGCGAGCGCGAAGAGGGGCGTCATGAGGTCGGTCGGGATCCCGAGCATGTGGTAGACCGTCGCCGCGTAGAAGTCGACGTTCGGGTTCAACCGCTTGCGCTCGAGGGCCGCACGTTCGATCGCCTCGGCGGTCTCGTGGAGGTCGAGACGCCCGCGGCGCTCCGCGAGGTCGCGCGAGAGGCGCTTCAGGATGCGCGCGCGGGGGTCCATCGTGCGGTAGACCGCGTGCCCGAAGCCCATGAGCTTCCGCTTGTCCGCGAAGACCTTCGCGACGTACGCGTCGGCGTCGGCCGCGGATCCGACCTCCTCGAGCATCCGCATCGCTTCCTCGTTCGCCCCGCCGTGGAGCGGTCCCTTGAGGGCGCCGATCGCGCCGGAGGTCGCGGAGAACATGTCGGAGAGCGTCGACGCGATGACCCGCGCGGTGAACGTCGAGGCGTTCATCGTGTGGTCGGCGTAGAGGATGAAGGTCGTGTCGAGGACCTTCGCGTCGGCCGGGTCGGGTGCGACGCCGTGCAGCATGTGGAGGAAGTTCGCCGCGTGCCCGAGGGCCGGATCGGCGCCGACCACGGGGCGGCCGGACCGCGCGCGCTCGAACCTCGCGATGAGCGTCGGCATGATCGCGATGAGGCGCAGCGCCTTCCGCGCGTTCGCCTCCTCGCCTTGGTCCCAGCCGTCGGGGTCGTACGTCGAGGCCGCCGAGACCGACGTGCGGAGCATCGACATCGGCGAGGCCTGCGCCGCGAGCGTCGGCATGAGCCCGGCGAGGAACCCTGACGGCTCGCGCTCGGCGACGAGGAATGCCTCGAGGTCGGAGAGTTCCTTCGCGGTGGGGAGCCGCAGGTTGTGGAGGAGGTAGACGACCTCCTCGAACGTCGCGTGCTCCGCGAGATCCTCGATCGTGTATCCGACGTACCAGAGGCGGCCCGCCGTGCCGTCGATGTCGGAGATGCGCGTGTCCGCGGCGACGGTCTCGCGGAGCCCCTTCTCGGTCACGACATCCCCCTCGGGGGCGTCGGCGGCTCCCCGGAGGTGAGAGCCTACCGCGGGGAACGACGGGCGACCGGCGCCGCGGCCGCGATGGCCGCGGCAGGTGCGCCGGGGAGGAACGGATGGCGGCGATGCACGACGTGACGCTCGTCCCGGGCGACGGGGGTGGCGACCGCGCGGTGCGGGCGACCCGGCGCGTCCTCGATGCGATCGGTGCGCCGATCCGATGGATCGAGGCGGACGCGCCGCGCCGCGCGGTCGCGGGCGACCCGGCTTGGAACGGCCTCGTCGCGGGGATCCGGGGGACCGGCCTCGCGCTGAAGGGCCCGCTCGCGGCGCGGTCGCCGAGCCGCAGCGGCAACGTCGCCCTCCGCGACGCCCTCGGCCTCCACGCGTCCGTCCGCCCGATCCGGTCCGTCCCCGGCATCGCCTCCCGCTACGAGGGCGTCGACCTCGTCGTCGTCCGCGAGCTCACGGAGGGCCTCTACGTCGGCATCGAGTTCCCGCGCGGCGAGCCCGCGACGGTCGAGCTCGCCGCGTGGGTCTCGGGCGCGACGGGGCGCAGCCTCGGCGAGGACGTCGGGCTCTCGCTGAAGGCGAACTCCGTCGCGGCGAGCGAGCGCGTCGCGCGGTTCGCGTTCGCCTGGGCGCAGGCCCACGGGCGCGCGAAGGTCACGTGCGGCCACAAGGCGAACATCATGAAGCTCTCCGACGGGCTCTTCCTCGACGCCGCGCGTCGCGTCGCGGCGCAGCACCCCGCCATCGCCTTCGACGAGCGGATCATCGACGCGCTCTCGATGCAGCTCGTCCAGGCGCCGGAGCGCTTCGACGTGCTGCTGCTGCCGAACCTCTTCGGTGACCTCGTGAGCGATCTCTGCGCGGGGATCGTCGGCGGCGCGGGGCTCGTGCCCTCCGGCAACTTCGGCGACGACGTGGCGGTGTTCGAGACGAGCGGCGCCCCGGGCGAGGGGGCGGGCGGGACGCCTGTCGCGCTCCTGCTCGCCGCGGGGATGCTCCTGCGCCACGTCGGCGACGTCGATCGGGCGGTGGCCCTCGAGGCGGCCGTCGCCGCCGTCCTCGCCGACACCGTGATCGCCCGCCTCGACGCCCCGTCGGGCCGCTAGGATTCGGGCATCCGGAGCGAAGGGGAGCGGCAGATGCGCGTCACCGTGGTCGGGAGCGGGTTCGTCGGCAACACGACCGCCATGCGGCTGGTCGAGCGGGGACACGAGGTGATCCTCACGGACATCGTCGAGGGCCTCCCGCAGGGGCTCGCGCTCGACATCCGGCAGTCGAGCCCCGTCGTCGGGTTCGTCCCGCGGATCCTCGGGACGAACGACTACGCCGACACCGCGGGGTCCGACGTCGTCGTCATCACGGCCGGCTTCCCGCGCCAGCCGGGCATGAGCCGCATGGACCTCCTCGGCAAGAACGCCGGGGTCGTCGGCGACGTCGTGCGGAAGATCGTCCCGACGTCGCCCGACGCGATCCTCATCGTCGTCACGAACCCGCTCGACGAGATGACGTACCTCGCCGCGGAGGCATCGGGCTTCCCGAAGGACCGCGTCATGGGCATGGCGGGCGTCCTCGACTCCGCGCGGCTCCGGTGGTTCATCGCCGAGGAGCTCCGCGTGTCGCCGCTCGAGGTCCACGCGATGACCCTCGGCTCGCACGGCGACTCGATGGTGCCGCTCCCTCGGCACGCGACGGTCGGCGGCAAGCCCCTCACCGACCTCGTCGACGATGCGACGCTCGAGCGGCTCTTCCAGCGGACGCGCGACGGCGGCGCGGAGATCGTCGGGCTCCTGAAGAAGGGGAGCGCCTACTACGCGCCCTCGGCATCCGTCGTGCGGATGGTCGAGGCGATCGCCGGCACGACCGACGAGGTGCTCCCGGTCGCCGCCTGGTGCACGGGCGAGTACGGCATCGACGGCGTCTACGTCGGGGTCCCGGCGCGTCTCGGCCGCGGTGGCGTGGCCGAGATCGTCGAGCTCGAGCGCTCGCAGGACGAACTCGCGAGGCTGCGGGAGGCCGGCGAGGCGATCCGCGCGAAGTGCGCGGACCTCGCGGGGATCTGATGGCCGGGTTCCTCGACGAGCTCCGGCGGCGCGGCCGCGCGTTCTTCACGAACTGGTCGTCGTCCGAACTCCCGTACCCCGAGCGCCTCGCGGTGTTCACCCGCAACCGGACGCGCGCGATGACGAAGGGGTGCTGCGGGAACCTCGGCGCCCCCGGGTGCTGACAGCGCGACGAGGACCCCGGTCGGGGTCCCGCCGCGGAGGGACCCGGGACGACGCACGACCACGGTGACGGCCACGACCACGATGGGCACCACCACGGCGAGGCCCCGCCCGGCGGCGGCGCGCCCGTCTAGGACCGGTCGAGCGCGGCCACGATCGCGTCGGTGATCGCCGCGGTCGTGGCGTCCCCGCCGAGGTCTCGGGGGCGCGTCGTGCCCTCGAGGAGGACGCGGTCGATCGCGGACTCGACGCGATCGGCGGCACCGTGCTCCCCGAGGTGCCGCAGGAGCATCGCCCCCGAGCGGATCATCGCGATCGGGTTCGCGACGCCCCGGCCGGCGATGTCGGGCGCGCTCCCGTGGACGGGTTCGAACACCGCGTGCTCCCATCCGAGGTTCGCTCCCGCGGCGAGGCCGAGGCCGCCGACGAGCCCCGCCGCGAGGTCCGACAGGATGTCCCCGTAGAGGTTCGGCAGCAGGAGCACGTCGAAGCGCGCGGGGTCCTGGACGAGGTGCATCGCGAGGTCGTCGATCTCGAGCGCCTCGAAGGCCACCTCGCGCTCGGCGACGGCCTCCTCGCGCGCGATCTCGAGGAAGAGCCCGTCGGAGAACCGCATGACGGCCGCCTTGTGGCCGAGCGTCACGAGCCGGCGCCCGGTCCGGCGCGCGTGGTCGAACGCGAACCGCACGACGCGACGCGTCCCGGACTCGGAGATCGGCTTCAGCGTCACCCCGGCGTCCTCGCGGAGGTGCACCCCGGCGAGCCGGGCGACCTCCGCGCGGAGCCCCGCGCCGTCGGCGCCCGCGCCGAACTCGATGCCGGCGTAGAGGTCCTCGGTGTTCTCGCGCACGATGACGAGATCGACGTCGGCGTGGCGCGTCGGCACGCCCGGTGTCGTCCGCGCCGGCCGCACCGCGGCGAAGAGCTCGAGCCCCTGGCGCAGCGCGACGTTCGCGCTGCGGAACCCCGTGCCGACCGGTGTCGTGATCGGGCCCTTCAGGGCGACGTGCGAACGGGAGATCGCCGCGAGGACCCGGTCGGGCAGGACGCTCCCCTCGGCGTCGAGGACGGCGGCCCCGGCCTCCTGGACGTCCCACGAGATCGGCACGCCGGTCGCGTCGAGGACGGCGCGCGTCGCTGCCGCGACCTCCGGCCCGATGCCGTCCCCGGGGATGAGCGTGACGAGGTGGGACACGCGCGAAGGCTACCGGAGGCGGGTGCGCCCGCTCAGAAGCGGTCGAAGAGGATCGCGCGCTTCACGTCCTGGATCGCCTCGGTGACGTGGATGCCGCGCGGGCAGGCCTCGGTGCAGTTGAACACCGTGCGGCACCGGAACACGCCGGTCTTGTCCGAGAGGATCTTCAGGCGCTCCTTCGCCCCGCGGTCGCGCGAGTCGAAGATGAACCGGTGGGCGTTCACGATCGCCGCCGGCCCGACGTAGCCCTCGTCGCCCCAGAAGACCGGGCACGAGGTCGTGCAGGCGGCGCAGAGGATGCACTTCGTCGTGTCGTCGAAGCGGGCGCGCTCCTCGGGCGACTGGCGCCGCTCGGTGTCGGGCTCGCCCTCGTCGTTCACGAGGAACGGGAGCACGGACGTGTAGCCCTCGAAGAAGGGGTCCATGTCGACGATGAGGTCGCGGAGGACCGGGAGGCCGCGGATCGGCTCGATGACCGCGCGCGGCGCGACGTCCTTCACGAGGAGCTTGCACGCGAGGGCGTTGCGGCCGTTGATGATCATCGCGTCCGAGCCGCAGATGCCGTGCGCGCACGAGCGACGGAACCCGAGCGTTCCGTCCTGGTGCCACTTGATCTCGTTCAGCGCGTCGAGGAGCCGGTCCGTGGGCTCCATCGAGACCTCGAAGTCGTCCCACCAGGACTCCTGGCCGCGGACCTCCGGGTTGAACCGGCGGATCCGGATCGACAGGCGGACCTTCTGCACGCCGATCGGGTCGGAGGCGGCGAGGACGTCGCCGAGCTGCTCGACGGCCATCAGTACTTCCGCTCCATCGGGATGTAGGGACCCATCTTCACCGGCTTGAAGTCCATGACGAGCGAGCCGTCGTCCTTGCGGGTGACGAGCGTGTGCTTCAGCCAGTTCGCGTCGTCGCGGAGCGGGTGGTCCTCGCGGAAGTGCCCGCCGCGGCTCTCATCGCGGACGAGCGCCGAGGCGACGAGCGCGTCGGCGCAGTCGAGGAGGTACCCGAGCTCGACGGCCTCCATGAGCTCGGTGTTGAAGAGCTTCCCCGTGTCCTGCACGTAGACCCGCTCGTAGCGCTCGCGGAGCCCGGCGAGGATCTCCTGCATCTTCGTGAGGCTCGTCTCGCTCCGCACGACGAACGCGAGGTCGAACATCGTGTCCTGGAGTTCGGTGCGGATGTCCGCGGCGTTCGCGCCGTCCGGGCGACCGGTGAGGGAGGCGAGGCGCTCGGCGACCGGGGCCTCGGCACCCTTCTCGACCTTCCGCAGGGTGGCGTCCTTCGCGAACTCCGCCATGTGGGCGCCGCCGCGGCGACCGAAGACGACGATGTCGAGGAGGGAGTTCGTCCCGAGGCGGTTCGCCCCGTGGACGCTCACGCACGCGCACTCGCCCGCGGCGTAGAGCCCGGGGACCGGCACCTCGTCGGGGCCGACGACGACGCGCCCGTCCACGTCGGTCGGGATGCCACCCATCGCGTAGTGCGCGGTCGGCTGGATCGGCACGGGCTCGGTCGTCGGTTCGACGCCGAGGTACACGCGCGCGAACTCCGTCACGTCCGGGAGGCGCTCCTCGATGATCTCCCGCGGGAGGTGGCGGACGTCGAGGTAGACGGCGTCGCGGTGCGGTCCGACGCCGCGGCCCTCCTTGATCTCCTGGTAGATCGCCCGGCTCACCATGTCGCGGGGGGCGAGGTCCTTCACCGTGGGGGCGTAGCGCTCCATGAAGCGCTCGCCCTCGCTGTTCAGGATGATGCCGCCCTCGCCGCGGACGGCCTCCGACAGGAGGATCCCCATCTTGTAGACGCCGGTCGGGTGGAACTGGAAGAACTCCATGTCCTCGAGGGGGATGCCCCGGCGCCACACGACCGCCGGGCCGTCGCCGGTCATCGAGTGGGCGTTCGAGGAGACGCGGAACATCCGGCCGTAGCCGCCGGTCGCGAACAGGACCGCCTTCGCGCGGAACACGTGGAGTTCCCCGGTCGCGAGCTCGTAGGCGACGACGCCCGCGACCGCCCCGTCCTCCATGAGGAGGTCCATGCAGTAGTACTCGTTGAAGAACCGCACGTCGCGCTTCACGCACTGCTGGTAGAGGGTCTGGAGGATCATGTGCCCGGTGCGGTCGGCCGCGTAGCAGGCGCGCATGACCGGCGCCTCCCCGTGGTTGCGGGTGTGGCCCCCGAAGCGCCGCTGGGCGATCTTGCCGTCGGGCGTCCGGTTGAAGGGGAGTCCCCAGTGCTCGAGCTGGTAGATCGCGTCGACGGCCTCCTCGGCCATGAGCTGCGCCGCCGGCTGGTCGACGAGGTAGTCGCCGCCCTTCACGGTGTCGAACGCGTGCCACTCGGGGTAGTCCTCCTCGAGGTTGCCGAGGGCCGCGCAGACGCCACCCTGGGCGGCGCCCGTGTGCGACCGGGTGGGGTAGAGCTTCGAGATGACCGCCGTCTTCACGGCGCCGGAGGCCTCGATCGCGGCACGGAGCCCCGCGCCGCCGGCCCCGATGATGACCGCGTCGTACGTGTGCGTCGTCGTCACACGAACCTCGAGGCGTCGAACGTGAAGACCGTGATCGAGCCGAGGACGAAGAGGAGGAACGCGAGGACGTAGAAGAACACGTTCACGGTGAACCGTGCGGCGGGGCGCTCGATGTAGTCCTGGACGATCACCCGGAGCCCGTTCACCCCGTGGATGAGCGCGAGCGACAGGAGCGCCCAGTCCCACGCGCGCCACAGCGGGATCTCCCACCGACCGGCGACGAAGTCGAAGTCGATGCGGTCCACGCCGCCGTCGGGCAGGTGCATGATGATCACGTGGCCGACGGCGAGGAACAGGAGCACGAGCCCGGAGATCCGCATGAAGAGCCAGCTCCAGAGTTCCCAGCCACCGAGCGGGCGCTCGCGACCGGAGGCCATCGTGAGGCGCGGCCCGGGGGGCACGAGCGTGCCGTGGGTGCGGATCGAGTCGCGGACGCTCATCGGTCGAGGAGGTTCAGGACCTGCTGGCCCATGATCCAGGTCACGGGGACCATCGCCGCGAAGAAGAGCGCGTGCGAGGCGATCGAGAGCTGCTTGTAGTACCGGGCGCCCTTCGACCAGAAGTCGAAGACCATGATCTTCATGCCGTTGATGCCGTGGTACAGGACCGCGGCGACGAGGCCGAGCTCGAGGATCCGCACGAACCAGTTCTTGTAGACCGATTCGACCTTCTCGTAGACCTCGGGACCCCAGCCGACCATCGCGGTGTCGACGATGTGCACGAAGAGGAAGAGGATCACCGCGACGCCGGTCGCGCGGTGCGCGAACCAGGACCACTGCCCGGGGCTCCCCCGGTAGAGCGTCCCGACATCGGATCGGTTCTTCGCCACCGTCGCTCCTCGCGGGCGCGGCCGTCCGCCGCGCATCCGGATGACGCGCAGCATAGCCGACCGTCGAGGGTCCTCCGGTGCTCGGCGTAGCATCGGACCGTGGCCGACCCGACGACCGACGCCGGCATCCCGCTCCGACCCGCCTACGGGCCCGCTGACCTCGGGTCGGATGCCGCGACCGAGCGGATCGGCGACGCGGGGTCCCCGCCGTTCACGCGCGGGATCCACCCGACGATGTACCGGGGGCGCGTGTGGACGATGCGCCAGTACGCGGGGATGGGGACCGCGGACGAGACGAACGCGCGGTTCCGCTACCTCCTCGAGCACGGGCAGACGGGCCTGTCGGTCGCCTTCGACCTCCCGACGCAGATGGGCTACGACGGCGATCACCCCCGGGCAGAAGGGGAGGTCGGACGCACCGGGGTGGCGATCTCGACGCTCGACGACATGCGCCGGCTCTTCGCGGGGATCCCGCTCGGCGAGGTCTCGACGTCGATGACGATCAACGCGACGGCGCCGATCCTCCTCCTGCTCTACGAGCTCGTCGCGGAGGAGCAGGGCGTCGCTGCGGACCGCCTCGAGGGGACGGTCCAGAACGACCTCCTGAAGGAGTACGCCGCCCGCGGCACGTACATCTTCCCGCCGCGCGCCTCGATGCGTGTCACGACCGACCTCATGGCGTACTGCGGCGAGCGGCTCCCCCGGTGGAACACGATCTCGATCAGCGGCTACCACATGCGCGAGGCCGGGGCGACCGCGGTGCAGGAACTCGCGTTCACGATCGCGAACGCCATCGCGTACGTCGAGGCGGCGATCGCGGCGGGGCTCGACGTCGACGCGGTCGCGCCGAGGCTCTCGTTCTTCTTCGCCTGCCACCAGGGGTTCTTCGAGGAGATCGCGAAGTTCCGCGCCGCGCGGCGGCTCTGGGCGAGGATCGCGGAGGAGCGTTTCGGCGCGCGCGACCCGCGGAGCCGGATGCTCCGGTTCCACACGCAGACGGGGGGAGCGACGCTCACCGCGCAGCAGCCCCTGAACAACGTCGTGCGGACGACGCTCGAGGCGATGTCCGCGGTCCTCGGCGGCACGCAGTCCCTCCACACGAACTCCTACGACGAGGCGCTCGCGCTGCCGACGGAGGCGGCCGCGAAGCTCGCGCTCCGCACGCAGAGGTCCTCGCCGCGGAGACCGGCCTCGCGTCGGTCGTCGATCCGGTCGGCGGATCGTGGTTCGTCGAGTCGCTCACCGACGCGATCGAGGAGTCCGCGGTCCGCTACCTCGAGCGGATCGATGCCCTGGGGGGCGCGGTCGCCGCGATCGAGCGCGGGTTCTTCCAGGACGAGATCCACGACGCGGCCTACCGGATCCAGGAGGGCATCGAGTCGGGCGCTCGCGTCGTCGTCGGGGTGAACCGGTTCGTCGAGGACGACGAACCGGGGATCGACCTCCTCCGCGTCGGGGACGACGAGGCCGCCCGGCAGGTCGAGCGTCTCGCGGCCTGGCGGGCGTCGCGCGACGGCGCGGCGTGCGCGTCCGCGCTCGCGGCGGTCGAGCGCGCCGCCCGCGGGTCGGCGAACCTCCTGCCCCCGATCCGCGAGGCGCTCCGCGTCGGGGCGACGCTCGGCGAGGTGTCGGACGCCCTCCGCGCGGTGTTCGGCGAGTACCGCCCGACCGGCTAGCCGAGCGCCCGGGTCGGCCGCCGGCGAGGGTTCAGGGCAGGAGCCCCGAGGCCGCGTGCGCGATCGCGGCCACCCCCGCGAGGGCGAGGAGCACGCCGAGCACCCGGCGCACCCCGCGGTCGCCGCGCGCGAGCGGGACGCCGAGGGTGAGCGTCGCCGCGCCGACCGCGGCTTCGACGAGCGCCGTCGCGAGGTCCACGGGCGGAGGCTACCGGGGGCGGGGGTCGCTCCGCGTCCTCGCGCAGCCCGTCTGATCGACGAACGCGGACCGGCTCGCCCGCGGTGGGCCGGAGCGCCGAAGGAGCCCCGCCCATCGGGCGGGGCTCCTTCCCGTTCCCGGCATCGGCGCCCGCTCGGGTCCAGCGCCGCGCGACTACTCTGACGCGCATGGACGTCGCGATCGTGGGGGGGACCGGCGCGGAGGGCCGCGGCATCGCGCTCCGGCTCGCGTCCGCGGGGCACCGGGTGGTCATCGGGTCGCGCGACGTGGCACGGGCGGCCGAGAGCGCCGCGTCCGTGGGAGCGACCGTCGGTCGCGGCGACGCGGCGACCGGGCTCGCGAACGATGCGGCGGCCGCGGCCGCCGACGTCGTGTTCCTCACCGTCCCCTTCGTGGCGCAGGCCGAGATCTGCCGCGCGATCGCGCCGTCGCGCCGCGACGGCGCGATCGTCTGCGACGCGACGAGCCCGCTCGCGACGGCGATCGGCGGCAAGCCCTGGGAGACGCTGCGACCGTGGCACGGGTCGGCGGCCGAGCAGGCCGCGGCGCTCCTCGGCGAGCGCGTCCGCGTCGTCGCCGCGTTCCACACGATCGCCGCGGGGGCGCTCGCCGCGCTCGACACGCCGATCGACAGCGACGTCCTCGTCTGCGGCGACGACGCGGACGCGAAGGCGGTCGTCGGTGGTCTCATCGACGCGATCGCCGGGCTCCGGTGGGTCGACTGCGGGACGCTCGCGCAGGCGCGGATCGCCGAGCAGCTCACGGCGCTCCTCATCTCGGTGAACCGCGCGTACCGCGTCCACGGGGCCGGGTTCCGCGTCACCGGTCGTGACACGTGGGGGAGGCCGGGTGCCTGACACCGGTCGCCTCGTCGCGATCGACGACACGAGCCTCTGGGTCGTGACGCGGGGCGACGGTCCGCTCCACCTCTTCGTCCTCCACGGTGGACCGGGGCTCGACCACCACGAGTTCGCCGACTACCTCGACCCGCTCGGTGATCTCTGCACGCTCCACCTCGTCGATCAGCGCGCTCAGGGGCGATCGGATCGCGACGCGCCCGAGCACACGTGGACGCTCGAGCGGATGGCCCAGGACGTCACGATGCTCGCGCTCGCGATGGGGCTCGCCCGCTACGCCGTGTTCGGACACTCGTACGGCGCCTTCGTCACGCTCCAGCACGCGATCGATCACCCGGGGCACGCGGCCGCCTCGATCGTCTGCTGCGGTGCGCCCGCGACGCGGTTCCTCGAGGCGGCCGAGGCGCACCTGCGGGCCGTCGAGCCCCCGGAGCTCCGTGCACGGATCGAGCGGGCGTTCGCGGACGAGACCACGGTCGACACGCCGGAGCGCTTCGCGGCGATGATGGAGGCGGGAGCCCCCTTCTACTTCCGCGACCTGCGCGACCCCCGGATCGACGACTACCTCCGACGGACGAAGGACACCGTCTACGCCCCGGAGATCACGCGCGCCGTCAGCAGCGCCGGGTACGCGATCGAGCTCGAGGACCGGCTCGCCGAGGTCGCGAACCCGGTGCTCGTGCTCGGTGGACGCTACGACCGCGTCTGTCCGCCCGAGGCGTCCGAGGTGACGGCTCGCGGCATCACCGGGGCGTCGCTCCGCATCTTCGAGGCGTCGGGGCACTTCCCGTTCGTCGAGGAGCCGGAGGCCTGCCTCGACGCGATCCGGGCGTTCCTCGAACCGATCGCGCGCGCGACGCGCTAGTCGATCACCGCGAGGGTCTGCCCGGCCTGGACGACCTGCCCGGCCTCGATCGGGAGGTCGGAGACCGTCCCCTCGCGCGGCGCGGGGATCGCGTTCTCCATCTTCATGGCCTCGAGGATGCAGAGGACGTCCCCGGCCTCGATCTCCTGCCCCGGCTCGACGAGGACGCGGACGATGGTCCCCTGCATCGGAGCGGCGATGACGCTGTGGACGCCGGCGCCGTGGTGACCGGCGTGGCGCAGGAGCGGCGCGGGCGGCGCCGATCGGCGCTGGTCGAACAGGCGGACCGGGACGCGTCGGCCGCCGACCTCGACGACCATCTCGGCGGGCAGCGTCGGCTTCGCGGTCGGCGCGACGAGGGGGCCCTCCGTCGGGCCGCCGAACGACGCGCCCTTCAGGGCGTGCTCGAGCCAGGTCGTCGTGTGCGTGCCCGCGCGGAACTCCTCCGACCCGAGCACCCACCGGTGGAGCGGGATCGTCGTCGGCACGCCGTCGACCTCGAACTCGTCGAGCGCGCGGAGCATCCGGGTGCGCGCGCGCTCGCGATCCTCGCCCGCGACGATGAGCTTCGCGAACATCGAGTCGTAGTCGGCGGCGATCTCCTTGCCCTCGACGATGCCCGCGTCGGTGCGGACGAACGGCCCCGATGCCTCGCGGTAGCGGTGGACGCGACCCGGACCGGGGAGGAAGTTCCGTCCCGGGTCCTCGGCGTTGATGCGGCACTGGATCGCGTGCCCGCGCGGCCGGACGTCGCGGAGGTCGACGCGCTCGCCGAGCGCGGCGGCGATCTGCGCGGCGACGAGGTCGATCCCCGTGACCATCTCCGTGACCGTGTGCTCGACCTGGAGCCGGGTGTTCATCTCGAGGAACGCGAAGCCGCCGTCCTCGTCGACGATGCCCTCGACGGTACCGGCGTTGCGGTACCCGGCCGCCGCCGCGAGCGCGATCGCCGCCTCGCCGATCCGCGTGCGGAGCGCGTCGTCGACGACCGGGGACGGGGTCTCCTCGATGAGCTTCTGGTGACGCCGCTGGACGCTGCAGTCGCGTTCGCCGAGGAACGCGATCGTCCCGTGGTGGTCGGCGAAGATCTGCGCCTCGACGTGGTGCGCGCGCTCGACGTAGCGCTCCAGGAAGACCTCGGGTCGACCGAAGTACGCCTGCGCCTCGCGGGCCGCGCGGGCGAGCGCCGTCTCGAGGTCCTCCGCGCGCCGCACCACCTGCATGCCGCGGCCGCCTCCGCCGAACGCCGCCTTCACGATGAGCGGGAACCCGATCCGCGCGGCCTCGGCGGGCGCCTCCGCGATCGTGATCGGCTCGAGGGTCCCGGGGACGATCGGCACGCCCGCGGCCTCCGCGGTCTTGCGGGCCTCGGACTTGTCCCCGAGCCGTTCGATCGCCTCGGCCGTCGGGCCGATGAACGTGAACCCGGAGTCCTCGACGGCGCGGGCGAACGTCGCGTTCTCGGAGAGGAACCCGTAGCCGGGGTGGATCGCGGTCGCGCCGGCCTTCCGCGCGGCCTCGAGGATCCGGCCCACGGCGAGGTAGGACTCCGAGGAGGGCGCCGGTCCGATGCGGTACGCCTCGTCCGCGAGGTCGACGTGGAGCGCCTCGCGGTCGGCGTCGGAGTAGACGGCGATCGAGCGCATCCCGAGCTCGCGGATCGTGCGGATGATGCGCACGGCGATCTCGCCGCGGTTCGCGATGAGGATCCGGGTCATGGGCACGGGCGGCTCCCGGTCGGGATACTTGCGGTGGCCCGGACGGGAGTCAATCGCATGCTCTCCGAACCCATGCTCACGGACCTCCTGCGCGACGCGGGCCTCGACGCGCCCGTCCGGTTCGAGGAGCGTACCGGGTCGACCCAGGAGACCGCCCGAGCGCTCGCGGAGGCCGGCGCGCCCGCGTGGACGCTCGTGGCGGCCGCCCACCAGGAGGCCGGACGGGGCCGCGAGGGCCGGTCGTGGTCGGACGCGCCGGGGGCGCTCCTCGTCTCCGTGGTCCTGCGGCCGGCCCTCGCGGCCCCGTCCGGCGGGCTCGTCCCGCTCCTCGCGGGTGCCGCGATGGCCGAGGCCTGCGAGGACGTCGCGGGGGGCGCCGTCGTCTGCCGGTGGCCGAACGATCTCCTGCGCGACGACGGCAAGGTCGGAGGCCTGCTCGCGGAGTCCCGGCTCGACGGCGACCGGATCGACTGGATCGTCCTCGGCATCGGCGTGAACGTCGCGGCGTCGCCCGTCGACGTCCCGGAGTCGCGCGCGCTCGGATCGGGCGACGCCGCGACGCTCCTCGGCGCGTTCCTCCGACGGTTCCCGCCGATGCTCGCGGACGATCCGGTCGGCGCCGTCCGCGCGCGCTACGTGCCGCGGTGCGCCACGCTCGCACGTCGCGTGCGCGCGCGGACCGCGTCGGGCGTCGTCGAGGGCGACGCGGTCGCGATCCGCGACGACGGAGCGCTCGTCGTCGCGACCGCGACCGGCGAGCGCGCGGTCACCTCGGGGGAGGTCCTCCACATGGAGAAGGACGGCGGCCCGGCGGATCGGTCTCCTCCGTGACCGATCGCGAGCTCTCGGGGGAGCAGCGCGCGTTCCGCGATGCGGCGCGGGCCTTCGCCCGCGCCGCATCGCCGGCGACCGCGCCGCGCGAGCGGCTCCGCGACCTCGGCCGACTCGGGTTCCTCGGCGTGCCGCTGCCGTCCGCGTTCGGCGGTCAGGACGGCGACCTCCTCGCGTTCTGCCTCTGCCTCGAGGCGTTCGCGGCGACCGACGGCGTCCTCGCGCGCGGCGTCGCGGACGCCGTCTGCCTCGGGATCGTCCCGATCGCCGCGCTCGCGACGCCCGACCAGCGTCGACGGCTCCTGCCGCCGCTCCTCGGCGGCGCGGCGACGGCGGCGATCGCGACCGACGGGGGGGCGCTCGTCCGGTCCGGCGAGGGGTGGGCCCTCGACGCGCCGCCGTCGCCGCTCGAGGGCTGGCTGCCCGCGCAGCTCGCGATCCGCCCGGTGGAGGGACCGGAGGGCCCGGCGCTCGTCGTCCTCCCCGTCGCGCCGCCCGGGACGGACGCGCCCGCCGCCCGCGGCGAGCCCCTGGCGGCCGAGGCGGTCCTCGGACCACCCGGCCGCGTCGCGGCCGCCCTCGGGCGGGCCCGCGTCGCGCACCGGATCGCGCGGGCGGCCGCCGAGGCCGCGGGCGACGGTCCGCACCGCGCCGCCGCGCGCGGCCACGCACGGATGGTTGCTATCGACGCCTGAGCGCGAGACGATGGCGAGACCGCGGATCGGCGCCCGCAGGGGGCGCCGCCGAGCATCGCCCGACGGAGGACTTCCCCGATGCAGCACCCGTCCCGCACGATCTCCTCGCTCGCTCGCGCGTTCCTCGCGGCGCTCGTCGTCGCGCTCCTCGCGACGGTCGCCCCGACCGCCTCGGCGACCTCGACGAAGGAGCAGCTCGACGCGGCGAAACGCCGCTACGAGCAGCTGAAGGACGAGATCGCGGCCGAGGAGCGGCGCCTCTCGTCGCTCCGCTCGGAGATGGTGGGGCTCGCGGGTCGCCTCGAGACCGCCGAGGGCCGCCTCGAGAAGGCCGAGGACGATCTCGATCGGACGCGGAAGGACCTCGCCGAGGCGAGGACGGCGTTCGAGGACCTCCGCGCGCAGCTCGCCGAACGCGCGCGCGCCGCCTACATCGAGGGCCCGGGCAACGACCTCGAGTTCCTCCTCGGCGCCACGTCGCTCGCGGACCTCGCGGACCGCGTCCAGTACGTCGATGCGCTCACGCAGGCCGACCTCGACCTCGCGACGAAGGTCCAGAACCTCGCGAACCGCCTCACCGCGCGGGCGGAGGACCTCGAGGCCCTCACCGCCGAACGCGAGCAGGCGGTCGACGACCTGAACGCGCAGGAGGACGTGCTCTTCGGCAAGCTCCGCGAGCAGCAGGAGATCACCGACTCGATCGACGCGAAGCTCGACGAGGCGAAGGGGCTCGTCGCGCGGCTCTCGGCCCAGTACCAGCGCGAGCTCGAAGCCCTCCGCGAGGAATCCGGCGGCACGACGGGCGGCGCGGGGTCGATCGGCGGCATCCTCGATGCGTGCCCCGTGGATCAGCCACGCGTCATCTACGACGGGTTCGGCGCGCCGCGCTACGGCGGTGGGTACCACCCGCACGCGGGCAACGACATCATCGCGCCGCAGGGGACCCCGATCCGCGCGCCGTTCCCCGGGACCACGCGGTCGTCGTACAACACGCTCGGCGGCAACGCGGTGTACGTGTACGGCGCGGACGGCTACGTCTACAACGCGCACCTGTCGCGGTACTCGTCGAAGTCGAACGGCACGGTGAAGACCGGCGACATCATCGGCTACGTCGGGGAGACGGGCGACACGAGCACGCCGCACAACCACTTCGAGTGGCACCCGAAGGCGATGCCGTCGTCGTGGCCGACGAGCCCGTACGGGTACCGGACGATCGGTTCCGCGGTGAACCCGTGGCCGATCCTCCAGTCGGTCTGCTAGAACGGCGGAGATGGGTTCCCGCATCGCCCTCGTCGGCGTCGGCCTCGCGCTCGTCGTCGCGGTGGTCCTCCTCGTGCGGCCCGACGAGGCGCCGTCGCCGACCCCGACCCCCTCGGTGACGTCGTCCACGTCGGCGACGCCCGTGACCTCTAGTCCGGAGCCCTCCCCGACGCCCGCCGCGACGGAGGTCGACGTCGTCGTCGTGGACGGCGCCGTGACGACGCCGGTCGCGGCGGAGGTCACGCTCGGCGATGCGGTCGTCCTGCGCATCACCTCGGACGTCGCCGACGAGGTCCACCTCCACGGCTACGACCTCGAGACGGAGGTGGCTGCGGGCGGCACCGGAGAGATCCGGTTCACCGCCGACGCGCCCGGCGTCTTCGAGGTCGAGTTCCACGAGAGCGGTCTGCTCCTCCTGCGCCTCACCGTCGCACCGTGACCCGCCGCGCGGGGGTCGCGCTCGCGTCGGCGTGGCTCTGGATCGCCGTCGCCGCGCCGACCGCGTCCGCCCACGGCCTCGGCGGTCGCGTCGACCTCCCCGTGCCGCGGTGGCTCTTCGTCGTCGGCGCGGCGACGGCGCTCGTGGTCTCCTTCGTCCTGCTCGGCGCGCTCTGGCGGACGCCGCGGTTCCCGGTCGCGTCGCGCGAGGGCCGCGACGGGGTGCTCCAGGCGCTCCTGCGGAGCCCGGCCGCCGGGTGGGCGGTGCGGATCGCGTCGCTCGCGCTCTTCGTCGTCGTCGCGATCTCGAGCCTCCTCCCCGCGGAGCCCGATCGCGTGCTCGGGCCGGTCGTCGTCTTCATCTGGTTCTGGGTCGGCCTCGCGTTCGCCCAGGCGCTCCTCGGCGACTGGTGGGCGACGCTCTCCCCGTTCGACACGCTCGGTCGGCTCCTCGGCCTCGAGGAGGGATCGCGCCCGTACCCGCTCGCGTGGGGCGTCTGGCCCGCGGCCCTCGGGCTCCTCGCCTTCGTATGGATCGAACTCACCGATCCCTTCGGTGGCGCGCCGGGGTCGCTCGGCCTCGCGATCGTCGCGTACACCGCCGTCCAGATCATCGGGATGGCGCGCTACGGGCGCGCCGCGTGGATCCGTGGCGGCGAGGCCTTCGCCGTGTACCTCGGGCTCTTCGCGGCGATGGCGCCGCTCCACCGAGACGGGCGCGGTCGCGTCGTCCTCGGCGCTCCGGTCGCCCGGCTCGCGGAGGTGCCCGTCCGTCCGGGGCTCCTCGCCCTCGTCCTCGTCGCGCTCGGCTCGACGACGTTCGACGGGTTCACGCGCACGACGCTCTGGCTCGAGTGGACGGGGGCGCTCGTCGGGGTCGGCCGCACCGTCGCCGCGACCGCCGGCCTGCTCGCCGCGATCGGGCTCGTCGGCATCCTCTTCGCCCTCGCGATGCGCGCGGCGTCGGCGAGCGTCGCCGGGGGCGGTCCGGGCTGGCACCCGCTCGCCGTCCGGTTCGCCCACTCGCTCGTGCCGATCGCCTTCGCGTACGTCGTCGCGCACTACTTCTCGTACCTCGTCATCGAGGGCCAGCTCGTCCTCGCCGCCCTCTCCGATCCCTTCGACCTCGGGTGGGATCTCTTCGGCACCGCGGGGACCGGGATCAACCTCGACGTCCTCGCGCCGACGACCGTCTGGAACGTCCAGGTCGCGGCGATCGTCCTCGGCCACATCGCGGGCGTCGTGCTCGCGCACGACCTCGCGCTGCGGCTCTTCCCCGAAGGCGGTGCGGTGCGGACGCAGCTCGCGCTCCTCGCCGTGATGGTCGCGTTCACCGCGGGCGGGCTCCTCATCCTCTCGGGGTAGCGGTGACCATCGGCCTCCCCGCGCTCCTCGCGCACGGCACCTTGCTCGACGACCTCGCCGTCCCGCTCGTCGTCGCCGCGGTGGTCGCGGCCGGCGTCGTCCGCGCGTCCGCCGGGGAGCCGGGTCCCGACGGCGTGTGCCCGTACTGCGACGCGCCGTGGACCGGCGTCGTCCTCGAGGACGGGGGTGCCGGGGGTGGCGATGCCGCACCGCCCGTCGCGCGCTGCGGTCGGTGCGGGTTCCGCCTCGCGGCTAGGCTCTCGGCGTCGGGGGCGACGCCCGTCGCCCCAGAGGAGGCAGCGCGGTGAACGCGGAGGAGGTCCGGACCGTCGGGGTGCTCGGGTGCGGCCTCATGGGGTCGGGCATCGTCGAGGCCGTCGCCCGCTCCGGGGCCGCCGTCCGCTACCTCGAGGGCTCGCCCGAGCTCGTCGCCGCGGGGCGGGCGAGGATCGAGCGCTCGCTCGCGAAGGCCGTCGAGCGCGGCAAGCTCGCCGACGCCGACCGCGACGTCGCGCTCGCGGGGATCGACGGGACCGCCGACCTCGACGACCTCGCCGACGTCGATCTCGTCATCGAGGCGGCGACCGAGCACTACGAGACGAAGCGTGAGCTCTTCCGCCGCGTCGATGCGATCGTGCGCCCCGACGTCATCCTCGCGAGCAACACGTCGTCGATCCCGATCGCCGACCTCGGCGCGGCGACGGGTCGACCCGACCGCGTCCTCGGGATGCACTTCTTCAACCCGGTGCCGATCATGCCGCTCATCGAACTCGTGAAGGCGATCACGACGTCGGACGCGACGATGGAGTTCGCCCGCGCCTTCGCCGTCACGCTCGGCAAGACGACCGTCGAATCGGGGGACCGCGCGGGCTTCATCGTGAACCGCCTGCTCATCCCGTACCTGAACGGCGCCGTGCGGATGCTCGAGGAGGGGTTCGCGACCCGGGAGGACATCGACGCCGCGGTCCACCTCGGCCTGAACCACCCGATGGGGCCGCTCACGCTCATCGATTTCATCGGCGTCGACACGACGCTGTTCATCGGCGAGGTGCTCTACGAGGAGTTCCGCGACCCGCTCTACGCGCCGCCCCCGCTCCTGAAGCGGATGGTGACGGCGGGCCACCTCGGCCGCAAGTCCGGTCGGGGCTTCTACGACTACGCGGGCTGATCCCGCGGGCCGTCGAGCCCGGCGCTCGTGATCGCGAACATCCCGAGCGTCGCGACGTGCACGACGGTGCACCAGACGCAGATCGCCCCGACGAGCACGAACTCGACGTAGACGAGCCACAGGACGGAGATCGCGCCCGCGAGCGCCCCGAGTCGCCGGAGGCCCGCCGAACGGGGCCACCGATCGGCCGCCGGCAGGAACAGCGCCACCATCGCGATCGCCCAGAGGAGCCCGAGGAGCGAGACGGGGACGCCGGCGACCTGCGACCACGAGCTCGTCGTGACGGCCTCGCAGTTCACCCGCCCCGCGTCGCTGCACACGAGGACGTCGGGCGAGGTGTAGTGCGCGTACGTGAGGTACGCGGAGGCGCCGAGCGCCACGAGCGCGAACCCGAGGCCGGCGAGCCGCGTGCGGGAGACGTTCACGCGGGGAGCGTCGCCTTCGCAGCGAGCACGCCGGGGCTCGAGCAGACGTCGCCGGGCTCGTCGCCGGTCAACTCGCAGAGCATCGCCGTGATGCGGTTCGCGGCGCCGCCGATCGCGATCGCGACCTCGTCCTGCGGGTCCGCGAGCCGGCCGGCGATCTCGTCGAACGTGCGCCGGTGGATGATGCCGACGTCGAAGGAGGCCCCGACCCAGGCGAAGCGGTTCCCGAGCATCACGAACGGGACGCCGCCGTCGCTCCCGACGTACGCCGGGGTGTCGTACGTGTCGATGAGGCGCTGCTGTTCGGCGGTGAGCTCGTCGAGGGGCGTGAAGCCGCCACCGGGCTGCGGGACGTTCGTCGCGTACTCCACGGCGGAGAGCGTGAGGTAGTCGCTCGCGTACGAGGTGCCGTGGAACGTGAGCGTCGCGGTCTCCGGGAACGGTTCGGGCGCCGGTCCGGAGACCGTCGGCGTGAGCCCGGAGAACGTGCCGAACCGGCTGAGGGCGACGACCATCGCCCATCGCTCCGCCGCGCAGAAGGGGCAGAACTCGGCGCCGATGTACGTGACGACGGGCTTCCCGTCGCGGACGACCGCGGGCTCGCCGGCGGGGAGCCTCGAGACCGGACCGCTCACCGCGTCGGTGATCCCGATCGCGTCGAGGGTCGCGGCCGGGACCGAGGTGACGAGGTCGATCGATCCGGGCGCGGCGCTCGGCTCGGCCGGTCCGCCGGTCCCCTGCAGGAGCGAGAACACGACGATGACCGCGATACCGCCGAGGACCCCGAGCGTCGGTGCGAACCGGCGGACGACCGTGGGTCGCGCCGACGTGGTCGGTCGGCCCCCGCGTGTGCGCTGCGCCTTGCCCATCGGTCGCTCCTTCCCCCGGTGGACGCGGGCGCGCCCCCCTCCCGTTCCGGAGGCTACGGGGTGGCGACGGGGGAGGACGGGGGCCGCGGGTCCCGCCGCGCGCGGGTCGCACGGCCCGCGAGGTAGCCCGTCATCTTCGCGAGGGCGACGAGCACGGGCGGCGTCCCGACGACGAGCCCCGCGACGAGGCCGGCGTAGACGGCGAAGCGGAGGGCGTGGCGCCGCGGGTGCATCCCCGCGAGGGCGTCGCCGCGGGCGTAGCGGACGTACTGGATCCACGTCCCTCGGAGATCGGCGCGGAGCGGCCAGGACACGATCGCGTCGCGCGCGAGGCGGAGGTCGAGCCGGCGCGCGCGCCAGCGGAGGTCGACCCACATGTCCTCGCCGACGTCGAGCCACTCGGGCCAGCCGCCGACGCCCTCGATCGCCCCGCGCCGCATCGCGAGCGAGCGCGCGCTCGGGAGGAAGCGCGCGGGATCGATCTCCGCGACGTCGGGGAGGTTCGTCGCCGCCATCGCGCGCTGGAGGAGCGAATCGCCGAGCGGGCGGTACGCGCCCATCGCGACGTCCGCACCGTCGCCGATCGGCACGAGGATCCGTTCGAGCCAGCGCGGGTCGAGGACGCAGTCCGCATCGGTCACCGCGAGCACCTCGTGCGACGCCGCGGCGACCGCGAGGTTGCGACCACGGGCGATGTTCGCGCCCGGCGCCTCGAGGACGCGGATGCCCTCGGCGGCGCGGAGCCGCTCGAGGGTGCCGTCCGTCGAACCGCCGTCGACGATGACGACCTCGTCGGGCGCTCGCGTCTGCCGTCGGAGCGAGGCGAGGAACGCCTCGACCTCCGGGCCGGCATCCTTCACCGTCGCGACGAGCGAGACCTTCACGCGAGCGCCCGCCGGTACGCCTCGACCGTCCTCGCGGCCGTGCGTTCCCACGTGAACGTCGCGGCTCGCGCACGTCCGGCGGCCGCGAGCCGCGTCGCGAGATCGGGGTCGCGGAGCACCTGGGCGATCGCATCGCCGATGAGGTCGGCGGAGCGCGGGTCGACGAGGAGCGCGGCGTCGCCCGCGACCTCCGGGATCGACGACGTCGAGGACGCGACGACGGGGACGCCCCGCGCCATCGCCTCGAGGACCGGGAGCCCGAACCCCTCGTGGAGCGACGGGTACGCGACGACGTCGGCACCCGCGTAGGCGGACTCGAGGTCGGCGGCGCCGAGCGCGCCGACGAGGACGATCCGGCCCGGCTCGCCCGGCCGCAGTTCGCGCAGGACCTCGTCGGCGCGCCATCCCGAGGGCCCGGCGAGGACGAGCGCGTGCGGCAGCCCGGCGCCTGCGACCGCGCGTCGGTAGCCGCGGATCAGCCGCACGAGGTTCTTCCGCGGCTCGATCGTCCCGACCGCGAGGACGTAGCGCTCGGGGAAGGTCACGCCCGCGAGGCGGTCGTCGCCGCGGTCCGGCCCGGCGGCGGACGACGTCGGTGCCGCCGCGAGCGGCGTCACCGCGACGCGATCCGCCGCGACCCCGGTCGCGGCGCGGAGTTCCGCCGCCGTCGCCTCCGAGGGCACGACGATCACGTCGGCGCGCCGCGCCGCCGCGCGGAGCCCGAGGCGGTAGAGCACGCGCCACGCGGGCGGGAAGGCCTCCGGGAACCGCAGGAACGCGAGGTCGTGGATCGTCACGACGAGAGCCTTGCCGGGCGTGCGACGCGCGCCGGGGACGCCCGCCGGGTTCGTCACGTGGACGACGTCGGCGAGGTCGACCGCGGCGGGTGGGCGCGGGCGCCCGATCGTGTCCCAGAGGGGGTAGAGCGAGCGCACGCCTCGCGGCACCTCGACGATCGGGCGCCCGCGCATCCACGCCTCGTCGCGCCACCCCTCGATCCGGGCGTGGAACGTCCGCAGGTCGACGTCGTCGCGCGCCGCGAGCGCGGTGCCGAGCGCGCGGACGTACGTGCCGATGCCGCCGGGCGCGCGGAAGCCGAGCTGATCGGTCTGGAGGGCGACGCGCACGCCGCTAGCGGGCGTCGCCGCGTCCGTGCATCGGCGGCACGCCGGGACGCACGAACGTCGTCCCGGCCGTCGCGGTCCACGGACGGTCGGTGAACCGCCGCACCTGGAGACCCCCGATGCCGGTCGCCTCGACGCGCCCCGCGAGCACCCACGTGTGCGGGTGCGGGCTCTCCTGGAGGAAGAAGCGCTCGAGCGCGGACACGACGACGCGGGCGTCGTCCTCCGGCAGGTCGGGCGGGAGCGCGAAGCGTCCGGTGCCGGTCGTCACAGCGGGATGTTCCCGTGCTTGCGGGCCGGGACGGACTCGCGCTTCGTCGAGAGCATCCGGAGCGCCCGTACGAGGCGCTGCCGCGTCTCCGCGGGCTCGATGACGTCGTCGATGAACCCGCGCTGCGCGGCGACGTAGGGGTTCGCGAACGCATCCTGGTACTCGCCGATCAGCCGCGCCCGCTCGGCGTCGGGATCCTTCGCCTTCTCGAGCTCCTTGCGGTGGACGACGTTCACCGCGCCCTCGGGGCCCATGACGGCGATCTCCGCGGTCGGCCACGCGAACGAGACGTCGGCGCGCAGGTGCTTCGAGTTCATGACGAGGTACGCGCCGCCGTACGCCTTGCGGGTGATGACCGTCATCCGGGGCACGGTGGCCTCCGCGAACGCGTAGAGGAGCTTCGCGCCGTGGCGGATGATCCCGTTGTACTCCTGCTGCGCGCCCGGGAGGAACCCGGGCACGTCCACGAAGGTCACGAGCGGGATGTTGAAGGCGTCGCAGAAGCGGACGAACCGCGACGCCTTCTCGCTCGACTCGATGTCGAGCGTCCCCGCGAGGACCTTCGGCTGGTTCGCGACGACGCCGATGCTCCTGCCGTCGAGCCGCGCGAACCCCGTGACGATGTTCATCGCCCAGAACGGGAACACCTCGAAGAACTCCCCGTCGTCGACGACGCGACGGATCACGTCGTGCATGTCGTAGGGCTCCTTCGAGGACTCCGGGATGATGCCCGAGAGGCCGTCGTCGCGTCGGTCGGGATCGTCGACCGTCGCGTACGCGGGAGGGTCCTCGAGGTTGTTCGACGGCAGGAAGGAGAGGAGGTGCCGCACCATCGCGAGGCACTCCTCCTCGTCCTGCGCGACGAACGACGCGACGCCGGACTTCGACGCGTGCGTCATCGCGCCGCCGAGCTCCTCGAACGAGACCTCCTCGCCGGTCACCGCCTTGATGACCTCGGGTCCGGTGATGAACATGTGCGAGGTCTCGCGGACCATGAACGTGAAGTCGGTGACGGCCGGGGAGTAGACCGCGCCGCCGGCGCACGGACCCATGATGAGCGAGAGCTGCGGGATGACGCCGGACGCGCGGACGTTGCGGTCGAAGATGTAGCCGTAGCCGGCGAGCGAGGCCGCGCCCTCCTGGATCCGCGCGCCGCCGGAGTCGTTGATCTGGATGAAGGGCGCGCCGGTCGCGGCGGCGAGGTCGAGCACCTTGCAGATCTTCTGGGCATGGACCTCGCCGAGCGAGCCGCCCATGACCGTGAAGTCCTGGGAGGCGACGAAGACCTTCCGGCCGTCGACCGTCCCGTAGCCCGTCACGACGCCGTCGCCCGGCGGCCGGTCGCGATCCATGCCGAGGTCGTTCGACCGGTGGACGGCGAACGGGTCGGTCTCCTGGAACGACCCCCGGTCGAGGAGCAGGGCGATCCGCTCGCGGGCGGTCTGCTTGCCCCGCTCGTGCTGTCGGCGGACCGGTTCGGTCCGGGCGGCGTCCTCGAGGGCGGCCTTCCGCGCGCGGAGGTCGGCGATCCGGGCCTCGACGCTGCGGGCGGGGGCGTCCTCGGTCGTCGCCATGAGGGGGCGAGTCTACCCCTCCCGGTGGTGAGGACCGTGCCTGCGTGTGCCCTTCCCGTGGAGTCTGTCCGGGGCCCGGCCGAGGGGGTGGACTGTCTCGCCCCCGTCCGCCAGAATCACGTCACGCACGAGGGGGTGCCCGGGCCCCCCGGTCTCCCGGACGGACGGGTGGGCTCCGTGGAGCGAGGAGAGCAGTTGAGCGACGAAGCCACCGAACCGACCCTGACGTTCGACGGGTCGGACGACGTCCCGATGCTCGACACGGGCCTCGACGTGGACACCGTCGTTCCGCTGCGCGGCAACGGCTTGAGCGCCGATCCCCGCGCCGTCGCCGCGGCCCGCGGCCTCGAATTCGTCGAGCTCGAGGTCTTCGCGATCGATTCCGCCGTCGCGCTCTCGCTCCCCGAGGCCCTCTGCCGCCGCCACATCGTCCTGCCGATCGCGATCCGCGACGACCGGCTCGTCCTCGCGATGGCCGACCCCGGCAACGTCTTCGCCCTCGACGATGTCCGCACGATCACCGGCCGCGAGGTCGAGCCGGTCTTCGCGGATCGCGATCGGCAGGACTATGTGGAGGCGGCAAAGGGCCTCGGGGAGCGAGAGCGCGAC
>JBJTIF010000069.1:0-2445 GCA_046094825.1 Actinomycetota bacterium | reverse complement strand
GCACCACCCCGGGCCCAAGTCCCCGACCGGCCGCGATGCGACGCCCCGCCCCGCCGCCGGGCGGGTGGCCCCACCCGGCGCGACCCGCGGGGGCGCGCCGTGGCAGACTGCGGCCGTGGACATCCCGCAGGAGCGCAAGCTCGTCACGGAGATCCCCGGGCCGCGGTCGCGCGCGTGGTTCGAGCGCCGGAACGCCGCCGTCGCGCAGGGGGTCGGGGCGATCCACCCGATCGTGACCGCGCGGGCGAGCGGCGCGATCATCGAGGACGTCGACGGCAACCGACTCATCGACTTCGGCACCGGCATCGCCGTCCTGAACGTCGGCCACACCGCCCCCGAGGTCGTCGCGGCGGCGCAGCGGCAGCTCGAGCTCGAGACCCACACCTGCGTGAACGTCTCGCCGACCGAGGTCTACATCGAGCTCGCGGAGCGGCTGAACGCGCTCGTCCCGATCCCCGGGCCGAACAAGACGATGTTCGTGAACTCCGGCGCGGAAGCGGTCGAGAACGCCGTGAAGATCGCGCGGAAGGCGACGGGACGCCCGGCGGTCGTGACGTTCGACCACGCGTTCCACGGACGGACGCTCCTCGCGATGACGCTCACCGCGAAGGTCATGCCGTACAAGCAGGGCATGGGGCCGTTCGCCCCCGAGGTGTACCGGCTTCCGTTCGCGTACCCGTACCGCTGGCCCTCGGGTCCCGAGCGCGCGACCGAGGAGGCGCTCGCCTACGCGCGCGACGAGATGCACAAGGCGATCGGCGAGGAGAACATCGCCTGCGTCCTCGTCGAACCGATCCAGGGCGAGGGCGGCTTCGTCGTCCCGTCCCCGGGGTTCCTCCACGGGATCGCGGAGTTCTGCCGCGAGCACGGCATCGTGTTCATCGCCGACGAGATCCAGTCCGGCATGGGACGCGCGGGACGCTGGTACGCGATCGAGGACGAAGGCGTCGAACCCGACCTCGTCCTCACCGCGAAGTCCCTCGCGGGCGGGCTCCCGATCTCCGCGGTCACGGGCCGCGCCGCGATCATGGACGCGGTCCACCCCGGCGGCCTCGGCGGCACGTACAGCGGCAACCCCGTCGCCGCGGCCGCGGGCCTCGCCGTCCTCGACCTCATCGAGCGCGACGGCCTGCTCGAGCGCTCGCGGCGGCTCGGCGACCGGATCCTCGACCGGCTCCGCGCGATGGAGGAGCGCCACCCGCTCATCGGCGAGGTGCGCGGTCGCGGGATGATGACCGCGATCGAGCTCGTCGCGGACCGCGCGACGAAGGAGCCCCTCGACGGCGCGCGCGGCTCGGCGATCGCCGCGGAGTGCCTGCGGCAGGGCGTCCTCATCCTGAAGGCCGGGACGTACGACAACGTGATCCGGCTCCTGCCGCCCCTCACGATCGACGAGGGGCTCCTCGACGAGGGCCTCGACGTCCTCGACGCGGCGATCGGCACCGTCGAAGCGGCCGGGTGACCGACCGCCTCCGCGCCGCCCTGCGGCGGATCGCGATCGACGTCGCGCCCTTCCGCGTCTCGCGTCCCTTCCGACGGCTCTGGATCGGCCTCGCGGTCTCGGAGTTCGGCTACCAGTTCACGATCGTCGCGACGTTCGTCCAGGTGAACGCGCTCACGGGATCACCCGCGGCGGTCGGTCTCATCGGGCTCGTGGGGCTCGTGGGGCTCGTGGCGGGGACGCTCCTCGGCAGCGCCTTCCTCGACCACCACGACCGACGCGCGATCCTCCTCGTCGCGCAGGTCGGGTTCATGGTCGGGGCCGCGGTGCTCCTCGCCGGCGCGCTGCTCGGCGACCCCCCGCTCGTCCTCATCTACGGAGCGGTCGCGCTCATCGCGTTCGTCTCCGCGGTCGACTCGCCGACCCGCTCGGCGATGACGCCGCGCCTCGTCGGCCACGACCTGCTCCCCGCAGCGATCACGTTGAACCAGGTGGTGTGGAACGGCACGGCGCTCCTCGGTCCCGCCGTCGCCGGCGTGGTCATCGCGCGCTTCGACGTCGCCGCCGCGTACGCGATCGACCTCGTGACCTACGTCGCGATGCTCTGGGCGGCGTTCCTGCTGCCGGAGATGGAACCCGAGCGGCGCGAGGACGCCCGGCGGGGCTGGGCGGCCGTCGCCGAGGGCTTCCGGTTCCTCCGCGGGCGTCCGGTGATCCAGTCGACCTTCACCGTCGACCTCATCGCGATGGTGTTCGGCATGCCGCGGGCGCTCTTCCCCATCCTCGCCGCGACGCAGTTCGACCGCGGCGCGGAGGTCGTCGGGCTCCTGTTCGCCGCGCCGGCCATCGGCGCGCTCGCGGGCGCGCTCACCGCCGGCTGGGTCGGGGGCGTCCGCCGCCAGGGCGCGGCGGTCCTCTGGGCGGTCGTGCTCTGGGGCGCGGGGATCGCGGCGTTCGGGCTCGTCGGGGACAACCTCCCCCTCGCGCTCCTGCTCCTCGCCTTC
>JBJTIF010000068.1:0-13492 GCA_046094825.1 Actinomycetota bacterium | reverse complement strand
CGGCGAACCTTGCCTAGCCTACGGACTACGCCGGACCCGTCCGGGGTCGGGTAGTTCAGCAAGGGGGAATGCATGAAGGGTTCGTTCCGCAAGTTCCTGGCGGCGGTGGCCATCTTCGGCCTCATCGCCGGGGCGTGCTCCAGCGGGGAGACCGGTGGAGACGGCGGGTCGGGCGGCGGCACCGAGGAGAAGGGCAGCATCTGGGTCCTCCTCCCCGACTCCGCTTCTTCGGACCGCTGGGAGAAGGACGACCGTCGCTACTTCAAGGCGGCGTTCGAGGAGGCGGGCCTCGTCGAGGGGACCGACTTCACGATCGTGAACGCCGAGGGTGACGCTGCGACGCAGCAGAGCCAGGCGGAGCAGGCCATCGCCGATGGCGCGAGCGTCATCGTGCTCACGAGCCTCGACACGGGTTCGGGCGCGACGATCATCGACCAGGCGAAGGAAGCGGGCGTGGAAGTCGTCGAGTACGACCGGTTCAACACCGGTGGTTCCGGCGGCGCCGCGTACGTCTCGTTCGACAACGTCCAGGTCGGCGCGACGATGGCGACGATCCTCGAGCCGGCGATCGACGCCCTCGGGCTCGACAAGCCGCGCGTCGTGATGCTGAACGGTGGTGAGGAGGACAACAACGCGTTCCTCTTCAAGTCCGGCTACCAGGCCACGGTCGACGCTCGCGTCGCCGCCGGCGACTGGGAGCTCGTCGGTGACCAGTTCACCCCGGGCTGGGACAACGCCGAGGCGCAGACGATCATGGAGCAGATGATCGTGGACGCCGACAACTCGGTCGACGCCGTCTTCGCGGCGAACGACGGGCTCGCGAACTCGGCTGCGAACGCGCTCGAGGCCGCCGGCATCACCGGCGCCCCGATCAGCGGCCAGGACGCGACGGCTGCGGGGATCCAGAACATCCTCCTCGGCCGCCAGACGATGACCGTCTACAAGCCGATCGCGGCCGAGGCGGCTGTCGCCGCTGCGGTGGCGCTCGCGCTCCGCGACGGTCTCGAGGCCACGGACGCCACGTCGACGTACGACTTCACCGTCATCGGCATCGGTGCCGCCGACGGGAAGCCGACCGAGGCGGGTGCCGCTGGTTCGGTCCCGTACATCGCCCTCGTGCCGATCGGCGTGACGGCGGACAACATCCTCGAGACGGTCATCGCGGACGGGTTCCGCACGATCGAGGAGATCTGCACCGGCGACGTCGCGGCGACGCAGTTCTGCCAGGACAACGCCTAAGCAGCACAGGGAGTAGGGTTCCGGGGCGCGGGCACAGCCCGCGCCCCGGTTCCTTCCCACCGGACGACCGCGCGGAGGGCTTGTGACGGACGCACCGATCCTCGAGTGCCGTGGTGTCTCGAAGTCCTTCGGCGCGGTCCACGCCCTCCAGGACGTCGACTTCGAGGTCCGGCGCGGCGAGGTCATGGCCCTCGTCGGTGACAACGGCGCCGGCAAGACGACGCTCATCAAGGGGATCGCCGGCATCCACCCGTTCGACGAGGGCGAGGTCCTCTTCGAGGGCAAGCCCGTCCGCATCCACGAGCCGAAGGACGCGTCCGCCCTCGGCATCGAGTTCGTCTACCAGGACCTCGCGCTCGCCGATAACCTCGACGTCGTCGCGAACATGTTCCTCGGACGCGAGCGCCTCCGGAACCACCTCCTCCTCGACGAACCGAGCATGGAGAAGGACGCGCGCACGACCCTCGACGGCCTCTCGGTCACGACGCTGAAGTCGGTCCGCCAGGCGGTGTCCGGGCTCTCCGGCGGCCAGCGACAGGCCGTCGCGGTCGCGAAGTCCGTGATGTGGAACTCGAAGGTCGTGATCCTCGACGAACCGACCGCCGCGCTCGGCGTCGCGCAGACGCGCCAGGTCCTCGACCTCGTGCGCCGCCTCGCCGAGAAGGACCTCGGCGTCGTGATCATCTCCCACAACCTCCACGACATCTTCGAGGTCTCGGACCGCATCACGGTCCTGCGCCTCGGCAAGCGTTCCGCGCTCTTCGCCCGCAAGGACGTGACCGAGGAGGACGTCGTCCGCGCGATCACCGCGGGATCGATCGAACGCGTGCCCGGCATGGCGCCGGAGCCCGGAGCCTCGGCGTGAGCGCGACGACGCCGGACCGGGCGGCGGCCCGCGGCGAGCAGGGCCTGCGCGAGTACCTCACCGCCTGGTGGACGCGCGTCCGCTCGGGCGACCTCGGGTCGCTGCCGATCGTCATCGGCATCCTCGCGATCGTCGTCGTCTTCGGCATCCTCGACAGCCGGTTCTTCCTCGAGCGGAACTTCACGAACCTCCTCCTGCAGCTCGCCGCCGTCGCGACGATCGCGATCGGCATCGTCTTCGTCCTCCTCATCGGCGAGATCGACCTCTCCGCGGCGTTCGTGAGCGCGGTCGGCGCCGTCGTCATGACGCTCCTGCTGCGTCCCGGGGACCCTGGCTGGCCCTGGTGGGCCTCGATCCTCGCCGCGCTCGCGATCACGACGACGATCGGGTTCCTCCACGCGATCGTCATCACGAAGGCCGGCGTGCCGTCGTTCGTCGTGACGCTCGCGGGGCTCCTCACGTGGTCGGGTGTCGTCCTCGTCCTCACGACGCAGTTCTCGACCGCCGGCACGATCCGGATCCAGGACACGACGGTCGTCGGCATCGCGAACCAGTTCCTCACGCCGATGGCGGGCTGGATCGTCGGCCTCCTCGTCGCCGTCGGCTTCGGCGCGGCGCAGTTCCGCTTCGCGCAGATCCGCCGCGAGGGCGGCCTCGAGGCGAAGCCGGTCTCGCTCATCGCGCTCCAGGTGCTCGGCGTCGCGATCGCGACGCTCGCCGCCGTCGGCTACGCGAACCGCGACCGGGGTGTCCCGACCGTGACGCTCATCCTCCTCGTGTTCCTCGTCATCTGGTCGTTCGTCGCGTCGCGCACGCGCTTCGGTCGGCACGTGTACGCGGTCGGCGGCAACGCCGAGGCCGCGCGCCGGGCGGGCATCAACGTCGACCGCGTGCGGATCGCCGTCTTCATGATCTCGAGCTTCATGGCGGGGGTCGGTGGCATCATCCTCGCCTCGCGGCTGCGCTCGGTCGCGACGAACACCGGGGGCGGCAACCTCCTCCTGAACGCGATCGCGGCCGCGGTGATCGGTGGGACGAGCCTGTTCGGCGGCAAGGGCCGCGTCATCGCGGCGCTCCTCGGGGCGATCGTGATCGCCTCGATCGAGAACGGCATGAACCTCCTCGGACTCGCGTCCGGGACGAAGTTCGTCATCACCGGCCTCGTGCTCCTCGCGGCGGTCCTCGTCGACGCGCTCTCGAAGCGTCGGCGGTCCGCGCGCGGCGTCGTATAGGCCCCCGACCGGAGGGAGGCACGATGGCGTACGACCCGCGACCCGAACACCGGTTCACGTTCGGCCTGTGGACGGTGGGCAACCCCGGCATCGACCCGTTCGGAGAGGCCGTCCGCGAGGTGAAGACGCCCGTCGAGCTCGTCCGGATCCTCGGCGAGGTCGGTGCGTGGGGCGTGAACCTCCACGACAACGACCTCGTCCCGATCGATGCGACCGCGGCCGAGCGCGACCGGATCGTCGCGGACTTCAAGGCCGCGCTCGACGCGCACGGCCTCGTCGTCCCGATGGCGACGACGAACCTCTTCCGCGACCCCGTCTTCCGCGACGGGGCCTTCACCGCGAACGACCCCCGCGTCCGCGCGTTCGCGATCCAGAAGACGATGCGCGCGATCGATCTCGGGGTCGAGCTCGGCGCGACGACGTACGTGTTCTGGGGCGGCCGGGAGGGCGTCGAGACGGACTCGTCGAAGGACCCGCTCGCCGCGCTCGGTTGGTACCGCGACGCGATGGACTACCTCTGCGCGTACGTGAAGAGCCAGGGCTACGACCTGCGCTTCGCGCTCGAGCCGAAGCCGAACGAGCCGCGCGGCGACATCTACCTGCCGACCGTCGGCGCGATGCTCGCGTTCATCGAGACCCTCGAGCACTCGGAGATGGTCGGCGTGAACCCCGAGGTCGCCCACGAGCACATGGCGGGGCTGAACTTCACGCACCACGTCGCGCAGGCGTGGGCGATGGGGAAGCTCTTCCACATCGACCTGAACGACCAGATCCCCGGGCGCTACGACCAGGACCTCCGGTTCGGTGCGGCGAACCCGAAGGCCGCGTTCTTCCTCGTGAAGTTCCTCGAGGACGTCGGCTACGCGGGCAGTCGCCACTTCGACGCGCACGCGTACCGAACGTCGGACCACGGGGACGTGCAGGCCTTCGCGCGCGGCTGCATGCGGACGTACCTGATCCTCAAGGAGAAGGCCGAACGCTGGAACGCCGACCCGGAGATCCGTGCGCTCGTCGCGGAGATCACCGCGGACGACGCCGCGGCGAGCGCGCACCTGCGGCCGTTCACGCCGCAGGGTGCGGCGGCGCTCAAGGAGGCGACGTTCGATCGTCGGATGATCGCCTCGCGCGGCCAGCCGTACGAGCGGCTCGACCAGCTGACCGTGGAGCTCCTGCTCGGCGTCCGGTGAGCGTCGAGCGGCTCACCGTCGAGGGGCACGAGGCCGTGCGCCTCGTCGCGCACGGGCAGACGCTCGCGATGACGACCGACGTCGGTCCCCGGATCCTCGCGTTCTCGGGCGCCGGCGCGAACCTCCTCGCGGTGCTCCCCGACGATGCGATCGAGCATCCCGGGCTCCCGCCGTTCCGCTTCCTCGGCGGGCACCGGCTGTGGGCGGCGCCGGAGGTGCCCGCGTCGACGTACGAACCCGATGACGCCCCGTGCGCGGTCGAGGAGGTCGAGGGCGGCGTGCGCGTCGTGGGGGCCGTGGGCCCGGTGACGGGGCTCGTCCGGTCGATCGCGGTGACGCCGGTCGCGGAGGGATGGCGCCTGCGGCATGCGATCCGCAACGCCGGCAGCGCGTCCGTCGAGGTCGCGCCGTGGGCGATCACGCAGGTGCGGCTCGGGGGAAGGGCCTTCCTGCCGCTGCCCCCGGTCGGCGAGCCGCCGCGGGCGGACCGCGCGCTCGTGCTCTGGCCGTACACCGACCTCGCCGACGAGCGCTACCGCTTCGCGGACGGCGGCGTGGAGGTCTCCGGGGAGTCCGGTCCCGCGACGAAGGTCGGCGCGGCGCCGGGTGCGGGATGGCTCGCGTACCGGATCGACGGCGAGGAGCTCCGGATCGCCGCGGCGGTGCCCGGGGGCGTGGTGCCCGACCGCGGCGCGGCCGCGCAGGTGTTCACGTGCGAACGCTTCCTCGAACTCGAGACGCTCGGCGCGCTCGCGCGGCTCGCGCCCGGCGAGTCGGTCGAGCACGTCGAGACGTGGACGCTTCGGGCGGTCGCGTGAGCCACGTCCTCGGCCTCGACGTCTCGACGACGGCGACGAAGGCGATCGTCCTCGACCGCGGGGGCGCCGTCGTCGGCCTCGCGTCGGAGGAGTACCCGTACGCGACGCCGCGACCGCGGTGGAGCGAGCAGGATCCCGAGCTCTGGTGGCGCGCGGCCTCCGGGGCGATCGACGCCGTCGGCCTCACCGGGCAGATGCACGGCCTCGTGCTCCTCGACGCGGACGGCGCGGTGCTCCGTCCCGCGATCCTGTGGAACGACCAGCGCACCGGCGCGCAGTGCGACGCGATCCGCGCGGCGGTCGGCGCCGAGCGGCTCATCGCGGTCACGGGCAACGACGCGCTCACCGGGTTCACCGCGCCGAAGCTCCTGTGGGTGCGCGACGAGGAGCCCGAGGTGTTCGCGCGGATCGCCCACGTCCTGCTCCCGAAGGACTACGTGCGGCTGCGGCTCTCCGGCGACCTCGCGGTGGACCGTGCGGACGGCGCCGGGACGCTCCTGTTCGACCTCGCGCGGCGCGACTGGTCACCCGAGGTGCTCGGGGCGCTCGGCATCGATCCGGCGTGGTTGCCGCGGACCTTCGAGGGATCGGAGGTCACCGGCGTCGTCTCGGCGGCGGGCGCGTCGGCGACGGGGCTGCGTGCGGGGACGCCGATCGTCGCGGGGGGAGGCGATCAGGCCGCGGCGGCCGTCGGACTCGGCTCGGTGTCGCCCGGCGTCGTGTCGGTGTCGCTCGGCACCTCCGGCGTCGTGTTCGCGACGACGGACCGTCCGCTCGTCGAACCGCGCGGTCGCGTCCACGCGTTCTGCCACGCGGTGCCCGACCGGTGGCACGTGATGGGCGTCATGCTCTCGGCCGCGGGCAGCCTCCGGTGGTTCCGCGACGCCGTCGCGCCCGGCGAGTCCTTCGACGCGCTCGTCGCCGAGGCGCAGGGCGTCGCGCCGGGGTCGGAGGGGCTGCTGTTCCTCCCCTACCTCACCGGCGAGCGGACGCCGCACCCCGACCCGCTCGCCCGCGGCGCGTTCGTCGGCCTCACCGTCGGCCACGGTCGCGGGCACCTCGTGCGCTCGGTCCTCGAGGGCGTCGCGTTCGGGCTCCGCGACGGCCTCGACCTCATGGGCGAGGTCGGCGTCCGTGCCGCGGAGGTGCGGGTCACGGGCGGAGGGAGCCGGAGCCCGCTCTGGCGACAGGTGCTCGCCGATGTGCTCGAGGCGGACGTGCGGACGACCTCCACGGCGGAGGGTGCCGCGCAGGGGGCGGCGATCCTCGCCGCGGTCGGCGCGGGCTGGTTCGCCTCGGTCGAGGCGGCCTGCGGGGCGTTCGTCTCGGTCGGCGACCCCGTCGCTCCGTCGCCCTCGGTCACCGTCTACCGCGAGGCGCACGCGCGCTACCGCGCGCTCTACCCGGCGCTCGCGCCGACGTTCCACGCGCTCGGCTGAGGCCGACGCACGACGCGGCCTAGCCGCCGATGCTGACGATCGCGTCGAGGACGCGCAGGTTCGCGACCGCGTCCTCGGGGGCGAAGGGGAGCGGTTCGCCGTCGAGCACCGCGCGCGCGAACGTCTCGGCCTGCACCGCGTACTGGTCGCACGGGGGGAACGTGCGCGTCTCGACGGCGGGGGCGACCGGCGGGTCGCCACCGGCGACGATGCGGAGCTCGGTCGGTCGGTCCGGCGGGATGTTGAAGGGGATCGGCACCTCGATGCGACCGCGGTCGCCGTACACGTGGACGCGCTGGTCCGTCTCGACGCGCGTCGACACCGTGAAGGTCGCGACGCCGGACGCGAACCGCAGGATCGCCGATGCGAGGACATCGACGCCCATCGCGGGGTCACGGGTGACCGACGCGCCGATCACCTCCGGTTCGCCGCCGAACAGCAGGCGCGAGAGGTTCACCGCGTAGCACCCGATGTCGAGGAGCGCGCCACCCCCGTACGCGGCGATGTTCCGGATGTTCGTCGGGTCGTCGTTGCGGTAGGAGAACCAGGCCTGGATCGCCGACACCCGGCCGATCCGTCCGTCGGCGATGGCTTCGCGGACCGCGACCCACGACGGGTGCAGCCGGTACATGAAGGCCTCCATGAGCAGGACGCCCGCCTCGCGGCACCCGGCGACGATCCGCTCGGCGCCCGCCGCGTCCATCGCGAGGGGCTTCTCGCACAGCACGTGCTTGCCCGCACGCGCCGCCGCGAGCGTCCACTCCTCGTGGAGGTGGTTCGGGAGCGGGTTGTAGATCGCGTCCACCTCGGGGTCGGCGAGGAGCGCCTCGTACGAGCCGTGCGCGCGGGGGATCGCGAGCCGCGCGGCGGCGTCCGCGGCGCGGCTCGCGTCGCGCGAGGCGATGGCGACGACCTCGCAGCGGGCGGCGCGCTGGATCGCGGGGATCACCTTCGCCACGCCGATGTCGGCGGTCGAGAGGATCCCCCAGTGGAGCGGACGCCCGGTCATCCCCACGAGGTCTCGGTGACCGGTCGCATCGCGACCTCGAGGATCCGGTGGTTCCTCGGTCGCGTGAGGACGAAGAGCACCATCTCCGCGACGTCCTCCGCCGACATCATGCCCGCGAGCTCCGGCATGTCGGGGGTGCGACCGCGGCCCATCGCGAAGTCCGTCGCGACGCCGCCGGGGCACACGTTCGTGCACCGGACGCCGTGCGGCCGGAGCTCGTGGTCGAGCGCGCGCGTGAAGCCCACCTGCGCGAACTTCGACGCGCAGTACGTCGCCTCGAACGGGAGGCCGCGTCGGCCGGCCTCGGAGGCGAGCGTCACGATGTCGGCGGCCTCGCTCGCGAGGAGGAAGGGGAGCGCGGCGCGCACCGCGTACAGGGTCCCCTTCACGTTCACGTCGATCATCTCCTCGAGGTGCTCGGGATCGAGGTCGAGGAACAGACCGTACGCGCCGACGCCGGCGTTCGCGACGACGATGTCGATGCCGCCGAACCGATCCGCGGACGCGCGCGCGATCGCGTCGACCTGCGCGGCGTCGCGGACGTCGCACGGCATCGCGACGGCGCCCGGGATGCCGAGGTCGTCGCCGCTCCGCGACGCGAGCCCGAGCCGGACGCCCTGCGCGTGGAGCGACCGCGCGACGGCCGCCCCGATCCCCCTGCTCGCCCCCGTGATGAGCGCGACGCGACCTCCGAGTCCCATGGTCATGGGTTCCCTCCCATCCGCCGCGGTCGGCGGTCGCCCGCAGCATCGCACCCGGGGACCGGCGGTAGCATCCCCCGACGATGCCGTCCCGCCGGGCGCGGGTCCCCGCGCCGCTCCTCCTCGTCGCCCTCCTCCTCACCGCCTCGGCGTGCGCGGCGTCGCCGACGCCCGACGCGTCCTCGTCCGCACCCTTCCGGTTCGTCGATGTGTCCGCCGCCGTCGGCCTCGGCGACGTGCGGACCGGTGCGTTCCGGGACGCGGTGACCCCCGATCCCGTCGCGACGATGGGGACGGGGCTCTGCTGGCTCGACGCCGATCGCGACGGGTGGCTCGACCTCTACGTCGTGAACACGTGGTCCGAGGCCGAACTCGGGCGCTGGCGCGAGGCCGGCGGCGCCCCGCGCGCGATGCTCCTGCGCAACGACCGCGGCACGTTCGTCGACGTGAGCGCGGGCTCGGGGGCCGACCTCGAGGTCCGCGGCACCGGGTGCGCCGCGGCGGACCTCGACCGCGACGGCGACACCGACCTCGTCGTGACGTCGGCCGGGCCGACCTCGCTCCTGTGGAACGACGGCGACGGCACGTTCACCGAGGGCGGCGCGGCGGCGGGCCTCGCGCCCTACGGGTGGTACGCGGGGATCGCGATCGGCGACGTGGACGGCGACGGGTGGCAGGACGTGTTCCTCGCGGGGTACGCGGACCTGAACGCGCCGATCGAGGGCGCGCCCGGGGGGTTCCCGAGGACGTACGCCGGCGTCCGCGACCTGCTCTTCCTGAGCACCGGGCTCGTCGGCGGTCGCGTCGCGTTCCGCGAGGTCGGCGTCGAGGCCGGTCTCGAGGCCGTCGGGTTCAAGCACGGCCTCGGCGCGTCGTTCGGCGACGTCGACCGCGACGGCGACCTCGACCTCGTCGTCGCGAACGACCTCGATCCCGACGAGCTCTACGAGAACGTGCGATGGCCGGACGGGGCCGACGCCGACCCGGCGGGGCTCGGGTTCCGCTTCGACGAGGTCGCCGCACCGGCGGGCGTCGCCGACCCGAACGCCGGCATGGGCGTCGCGCTCGGCGACCTCGACCGCGACGGACGCGACGACCTCCTCATCACGAACGCCCGGAGCCAGGGGCACCTCCTCGCGCTGCGGGCGGACGGGCCGACGCTCCGGTTCGCGCGCGCCGCCGCCGAGGACGTCCCGACCTCCTTCCTGGACGCCACGGGGTTCGGCGTCGCGCTCGCGGACTTCGACCGCGACGGCGACCCGGATCTCCTCCTCGCGAACGGCGACGTGCCCGTCGAGTCGCTCGCCGCCGACGCGGAACCGCTCCTGTTCGGATCCGCGGCCCCGGCGACCGACGCGCTCGTGATCCGCGACGCGAGCGCCGCGGTCGGGCTCGCCGCCGTCGGCCCCCTCGTCGCGCGCGGCAGCGCGGTCGCCGACTTCGACAACGACGGGCGGCTCGACGTCGCGATCGCGACCGTGGGCGGTCGGGTCGTCCTGCTCCGCGGGACCGGCGGCGACCCCGGGTGGATCGCGGTCGTACCCTCGCCCGCGACGCCGGGGACGCTCGTCACCGTGACGACCGCGGACGGTCGTCGGTGGTCGTGCGAGCTCCGGGCGGGGAGCAGCTACCTGTCGTCGGAGGACCCGCGCTGCCTCGTCGGGTTCGGCGCGGCGGCCGCGAGCGTGCGTGTCGAGGTCGTCTGGCCCGACGGTCGCCGGAAGGTCCTCGACGAGGTGGCCGCCCAGCGCGTCGTCCGGGTGTGGCCGTGACGCGCGCGTCGCTCCGCCGCGGGGCGGGCGCCGCCGTCGCCGCGCTCGTCGTCGGGGTCCTCCCGGCCTGCGGCGGCGACGCCGGCGCCCGCCTCGAGGGCTGCGTCCCGGACACCGGCGGTCGGTCGGTCGCGCGCGTCTGGGACGAGACGTGGCTCGGCGCCATCCGCCGGGACATCCCGTCGCCGACCGTGCACGCGCGCAACCTCTTCCACCTCTCGGTCGCGATGTGGGACGCGTGGGCGGCCTACGACCCGATCGCGCGCGGCGTCGTCGTCGACGAGGACCGCAGCGCCGTCGACGTCGAGGCCGCGCGCGAGGAAGCGATCTCCTACGCCGCCTACCGCCTGCTGCTGTGGCGCGCGGGGTTCGAGACGGGGATGCAGCCGACGTTCGACGACCTCACCGCGACGATGCGGGCGCTCTGCTTCGACCCCGGGGTGACGACGACCGAGGGCGACGCGCCCGCGGCGCTCGGCAACCGCATCGCCTCGGCGATCATCGCGTGGGGCGGCGCGGACGGTGCGAACGAGGCGATCACGTACGCCGACCCGGACCGCCGCGAGGCGAACCCGCCGCTCGTGCTCTCGCAGGCACCGTCCGCCCGCGATCCGGATCGCTGGCAGCCGCTGTCGCTCTCCGTCGCCGTCGCGCAGAACGGCCTGCCGGTACCCGCCGGCGTCCAGCGGTTCCAGGGCGCGATCTGGGGGCGGGTGCGCGCCTTCGGTCTGCCGCCGGCCGTGGACTTCCTGCCGATCGACCCCGGTCCCGCGCCGACCCTCGGCGATCCCGCGACGCGCGCGGAGTTCGGGCGCGGCGTCCTCGCGGTCATCGCGGCCTCCGCGTCGCTCGACGCGACCGATGGCGTGCGCGTCCGCACCGACCCCGGTGCGGTCGGCGACAACCCGCTCGGCACGGACGACGGTGACGGGCACGCGACGGATCCCTCGACGGGCGAGCCGTACGCGGCGCGGTCGTTCCTCCGCGGCGACGTCGGCCGCGCGCTCACGGAGTACTGGGCCGACGGCCCTGCGTCGGAGACGCCGCCCGGGCACTGGAACGTCATCGCGAACGAGGTGTCGGACGAACTGCCGGAGCTCCGCGTCGAGGGCGACGGTGCGGTGGTCGATCGGCTCGAATGGGACGTGAAGCTCTACCTCGCGCTGAACGGTGCGCTCCACGACGCGGCGGTCGCCGCGTGGGGCGTGAAGCGCGCGTACGCGACCGCGCGACCGATCTCGGTGATCCGCTGGATGGCCGACCACGGCCAGTCGAGCGATCCCGCGCTCCCGAACTACGACCCGCTCGGGCTGCCGCTCGCCGACGGGCTCGTCCGCCTCGGGGCGGACGGTGTCGTCGAGGTCCGTTCGTGGACGCGCGGCGACGATCCCGATGTGCCCGGTCGCGTCATGTGGATCCCCGGCACCGCGTGGCTCCCGTACCAGGCGCCGACCTTCGTCACGCCGGCGTTCCCGGGGTACGTGTCGGGGCACAGCACGTTCAGCCGCGCGGCGGCCGAGGTCCTCGCATCGTTCACCGGCGACCCGTTCTTCCCGGGCGGGCTCCGGCAGATGACGGTGTCGCCCGGCGACCTCCACACGGACGTCGGACCGTCCGAGACCGTCACGCTCGGCTGGGCGACGTACTTCGATGCGGCCGACGCCGCGGGGCGGTCGCGGATCCTCGGCGGCATCCACTTCCCGTGGGACGACTACGCGGGCCGTCGGCTCGGGCAGACGTGCGGGCGTGACGCGTGGGACCTCGCCCTGCGGTACTTCGGCGGCGTCGCCTGATCGCGGGGGTTACGAGCCCGCGGGGAACGGCACGACGCGACCCTCGCGGGCGCTCCGGAACGCCGCCTCGATGATCTCGAGGCCGACGACGCTGTCGAGCGGATCGACCGGCAGGTGCAGCCCGTCGATGATCGCCCCCGCGATCGCCGCGTAGTAGGCGTCGTACGCACCGGGTTCCGTCGGGACGGCTTCGATGCCGTCGCCGCCCGAGATCCGGCCCCACGCCGACTCGGGCTCGATGCCCCAGCCGGCGTCCCCCGGACGGCCACCGGCGTTCAGCGCGGCCTCCTGGACGTCCATGCCGTCCTTCTCGTACGTCGCCGCGGTGCCGAGGACGCGGAACCGCGGCCCCGGGATCGCAGCGAGGACGTTCATCCACAGGTGCGAGACCTCGCCCCCGCGGTGCGTGAGGGCGACGAACGTGTCGTCGTCGACGACGACGCCGGTGCGTCGACGGTGGATCTCCGCGTAGACGGACGACGGACGACCGAACAGGTGGAGCGCCTGATCGATGAGGTGCGAGCCGAGATCGAAGAGGAGCCCGCCCGCATCCTCGGCCTCCCCGCTCTCGCGCCAGGCGTGCTCGCGCGGCGTCGGACGCCAACGCTCGTATCGGGACTCGAACCGCACGACCCTGCCGAGCCGGCCGTCGCCGAGGAGGCGCTCGATCGTCCGGAAGTCCCCGTCGAACCGGCGGTTCTGGAACACCGAGAACGGGAGCCCGCGTTCGCGCGCACGTTCGAGGAGGTGCGCGCCGTCGATCGACGTCGGCGCGAGCGGCTTGTCCATCACGAGGCCGAGCCCCGCGTCGAGGACCGCGAGGCCGATCGGGACGTGGACGCGGTTCGTCGTCGTGACCACGACGAGATCGAGCGACCCGGCGCGCGCGAGGAGGTCGTCGACGCTCGCGAGGATCGCCGCGTCGGGGAAGTCCTCGCGCGCCCGCGCGCTCCGCTCGGGGTCGCGTGTCACGATCGCGGTGAGCTCCATCCGCGGCTCGGCCGCGATGAGCGGCGCGTGGAAGACCCGACCGCCGAGGCCGTAGCCGACGAGGCCGACGCGGAGGATGCGTTCCGTCATGGCCAGACGGTAGCCGAACGCGGCGGGGCCGGTCGGGCGCGGATGGACGCCTAGAAGAGCGGCCCGGTGAGCGTCGCGCCGAAGGTCTCCGCCGAGGCGAGGACGTAGAGCGCGAGGGCTCCGCCGGCGAGGCCGAGGTCCTTGAAGAACGCGATCGTCTCGTTCATCCGCGCCATCTGGTCGGTCTCCTTCCAGAACGCGTGCATGAGGAACGCGGTCGGGATGAGGAACGCGACGAGCAGGAGCGCGCCGAGGTCGGCGTAGACCCCGAGGAGCGTCATGAGCGCCCCGGCGAGGATCACGAGCCCGGAGACGAGCACCGCGGCCTTCGGCGACGGCACCCCCTTCGAACCCGCG
>JBJTIF010000067.1:0-7862 GCA_046094825.1 Actinomycetota bacterium | reverse complement strand
CGACGACGTCGAGGCGGCGCTCGCCGCGGGCGCGGACGGCGTCCACGTCGGCCAGGACGCCGACGCGGTCGCCGTCCGCGCCCGGCTCGGCGCGGAGCGCATCCTCGGCGTGAGCGTCGGATCGCCGGTAGAGGCCGCGGTCGCGGCCTCCGCCGGCGCCGACTACCTCGGCGTCACCGGGTGGGCGACCCCGACGAAGCCCGAGGCGCGCCCGGCGGGGCTCGCCGGCGTCGCGGCGGTCGCCGCCGCGACCGACCTCCCGGTCGTCGGCATCGGCGGGATCGACGCCCGCAACGCCGCGGAGGTCCTCGCGGCCGGCGCCGCCGGGGTCGCGGTCATCTCCGCGATCGCCGCTGCGGTCGATCCGGTCGCCGCGACGCGCGCGATCGCCGAGTCGGTCGCGCGACGGGCGGTGCGCGCATGAGCGAGCAGCGGACCGGCAAGGCGACCGCCGAGCTCTTCGAGCAGGTGATCCTCCGCCGGCTCGGGGCCCAGGATCCCGACGTCCTCGTCGGACCCCGCCACGGCGTCGACGTGGGCGTCGTCCGCGTCGCGGACGGCGTCGCGATGGCGCTCACCGCCGACCCCGTCTTCGTCGTCCCCGCGTACGGGTGGGAACGCGCCGCGTGGTTCGCGGTCCACATCCTCGCCTCGGACGCCGCGACGAGCGGCCTGCCGCTTCGCTGGATGGCCGTCGACCTGAACCTCCCCCCGGAGATCTCCGACGCCGACCTCACCGCGCTCTGGGACGCGTTCCACCGGGCGTGCGAGGACCTCGGGATCGCCGTCGTCACCGGCCACACCGCCCGCTACGACGGGTGCGCGTGGCCGATGGTCGGTGGAGCGGTGTGCATGGCGTCGGGCCCGGAGGATCGCTACGTGACGCCGACGATGGCGCGGCCCGGCGACGTCGTCGTCGTCACGAAGGGCGCCGCGATCGAGGCGACCGCGCTCTTCGCGGCGACGTTCCCCGACCGGCTCTCCGCGGCGATCGGCGCCGACCTCGTCCGCGAGGCGGATGCGCTCTTCGAGGCGATGACCGTCGTCCCGGAGGCGACGGTCGCGCGCACCTTCGGGCTCCGTGACGCGGGGGTCACCTCGATGCACGACGCGACCGAGGGCGGTGTCCTCGGCGGCCTCACCGAGGTCGCCGCTGCCTCCGGCGTCGGCCTGCGGATCGACATCGAGGCGATCCCCGTGCCGCGCGCGGTCCGGGCGGTCTGCGACCACGTCGGCATCGATCCGTACGTCTCGATCAGCGAGGGGTCGCTCCTCGCGACGGTGGTCCCCGACCGCGCCGCGGCGTTCCTCGCCGCGCTCGATGCCGCCGGCATCGCCGCCGCCGCGGTCGGCACCGTGGTCCCGGCGCGCGAGGGGCTCGTGCTCGTGACGCCCGAGGGCGAGCGGCCGCTCGTCCACCCGGGGCTCGATCCCTTCTGGGCCGCGTTCGGTCGATGGGCGACCGAGGCCGCCGGCATCGACCGCTCGTCGTAGCCCCGCGGGGTAGGCTCCGCGCGTGTTCGACGTCCTCGCCGTGGGCGACCTCATGCTCGACGTCCGGGTGTCGGCCGACGCGCTCGTCGCCGGTGGCGACGTCGCGGGCCGGGTGCGCGTGCGACCCGCGGGGACGTCCGCGAACGCCGCCGTCTGGGCGGCCGCGACGGGCGCGCGCGCCGTCCTGTGCGCCCGCGTCGGCGATGACCTCATCGGGCGGCTCCTCGCCGAGGCGCTCGAACGCGCCGGGGTGCGAGCGCTCCTGAGCGTCGACCCGACGGCGGAGACCGGGACGATGCTCGTCGTCACGACGAAGGGCGAGCGCTCGATGGTCGCGGACCGCGGCGCGAACGCCCGGATCACCCCCGAGGACCTCCCGCAGCGGCTCACCGCCGGCGCGGTGCTCGTGTCGGGCTACCTCGCCTGCGACCCGCGGACCGCGCCCGTCGCGCGGGCGGCCATCGAGCGCGCCGCCGCCTCGCACGTCGCGGTCGACGCCGGATCGTGGCCGCTCATCGACGCGATCGGCCCCGAGGCGTTCTTCCGGGCGACCGAGGGGGCGACGCTCGTGTTCGCGAACGAGCGCGAGGCGACCGCCCTCACCGGGCGCGACGCGGAGGATGCGGTCGAGGTGCTCGGCCAGCGCTACGGCGCGGCCGCCGTGAAGCTCGGACCGAAGGGCGCCGTCCTGTCCTGGGAGGGACTCGTGCTCCGCTTCGGCGGCAGCGAGGTGCTCGAGGTCGACAGCACGGGGGCGGGCGATGCGTTCGACGGCGCGTTCCTCGCGACGCTCGCCCTCGGTGGCACGCCCGCCGACGCCCTCCAGGCGGGCTGCGCCGCCGGCGCGCGTGTCGCGGCGAGCCCGGAGGCGTGGCCGTCGTGAGCGCGGTCGTCGTCCACGAGGAGGTCCGCGAGGCGCTCGCGACGCGTCGCGCCGTCGTCGCCCTCGAGACGAGCGTCGTCGGCCAGGGGCTGCCCGAACCCCGCAACCGCGAGTGCGTCCGCCGGATGGACGGGGCGATCCGCTCCCGCGGCGCGGTGCCGGCCTGGATCGCGGTCGAGGGCGGCGCGGTGCGTGTCGGCGTCGACGCCGCGACGCTCGACCGGATGGCGACGCCGGGGACGGCGCGCAAGGTCGCGCGCCGTGACGTGCCCGCGGCCGTCGCGGACCGCGCGCTCGGTGCGACGACCGTGAGCGCGACGATCCACGCGGCGCACCTCGCCGGCATCGCGATCGGCGCGACCGGGGGTATCGGCGGCGTCCACCGCCCGACCGCCGACGGCGGTCGCGACGTCTCCGCCGACCTCCTCGAGCTCGGCCGGACGCCCGTCCTCCTCGTGTGCTCGGGTGCGAAGTCGATCATCGACCCGGTCGCGACCGCCGACCGCCTCGAGGAGCTCGGCGTCGCGCTCGTCGGCTACCGGGTGGACCGACTCCCGTACTTCCTCGCGCGCGAGGCGCCCGTCCACCTCGAGCACCGCGTCGACGACCCCGCCGGCGCGGCGGCGCTCGTCGCGGCGACCCTCGCGACCGCCGCGCCCGGCGCGACGCTCCTGTGCAACCCCGTCCCCGCCGCCGACGCGCTCGACGCCGCCGCCGTCGAGGAGGCCGTCGTCGCCGCCGAGGCCGAGGCGGCCGTCGCGGGGATCGCCGGCAAGGCGCTCACGCCGTTCCTCCTCGGCCGCATCGCCGAGCACACGGGGGGACGGAGCCTCGAGGCGAACCTCGCGCTCCTCGAGGACAACGCCGCGGTCGCCGCGGACGTCGCGATCGCGTACGCCGCGCTCGGCGCAGGACGTGCCTGAGGTCGGCGGATCCCGCTCCTACCGGAGCCAGGTCTTCACGATCGCCTTCGTGAAGTTCCACCCGTAGCGCAGCGACTTCGGCTTCTTCGTGACGCCACCGCGCCGGGTGAGGAACGTGACCGGCACCTCGAGGACGCGCGCCTTCCGACGGAGCGCCTCGATCGTCACCTCCGAGGCCCAGAACTGGTCCTGCTCGAGGACGAGGTCGCGGAGCGTCGCCGCTGAGGTCGCGCGGTAGCCGCTCGAGATGTCCGTGACGCGCTGGCCGGTGAGGATCGTGACGAGCCGCGAGAAGAAGTGGACGCCGATGTGGCGGACGATGCTGTCGCGCTCGAACGCGCCGAGCATCCGGGAGCCGTTCACGTGGTCGGCCCGACCCTCGATGATCGGGCGGACGAGGAGCGGCAGTTCTTCGGGTTGGTGCTGCCCGTCGGCGTCGATCGACACGACGATGTCGGCGCCGAGCTCGAGCGCGAGGTCGTAGCCGACCCGGAGCGCGAGCCCGCCCCCGCGACGGATCGGCAGGCGCACCGCGAGCGCGCCCGCGGCCCGGGCGACGTCTGCGGTGCCGTCGTCCGAGTGGTCGTCGATCACGATCGGGATCACCGCGTGGCCGTCGACCTCCCGCGGCATCGCGGCGAGGACCGCCCCGACGTTCTCGGCCTCGTTGTAGGCGGGGGACAGGACGACGATCCGCCGCCCCGCGGGCAGGGCGCGCGTCGACTCGCGGTCGAAGGCCTGCCGGGCGAGCGACTCGACGAGGACGCGGAGGCTCCGCTCGGTGACGTCGACGGCGGACTGGAGCCGGAACACGAGGACGAACAGCACGAGGACCGCGAACAGGAGCGACGCGGTGAGGCGCTGGCCGGTCCCCGGCCGGAAGTTCAGCGTGTCGAACACCGGGTCGAAGATGCTCGGGTCCACCGACAGGACGAGGAGGGCCAGGGCGAGGATCGTCGTCGTGATGAGGTTCAGGCGGCTGATCCGCCACGCCCGGTGTCGCCGGAAGCTCCAGGCGATGATCGCGACGGCGAGGACGATGCCGACGACCCGCAGCGGCGTGAGCGGGGTCATCGCCCGCCGGGGCGCCAGCGCGTGGCCGGCATGATCCCGCCCTCGAGCACCCGGTCGCGGTGGCGCGCGAGGCGCTCGAACACCGACTCGACGAGGGTCTCCGACAGGGGGTGGGGCTCGAGCCCGAGGTCGAGGAGCTTCGTGTGCACCGCGTGGTAGTAGTGCTCCTCCTTCTCGATGCGCGGGTTCTCGACGTGCGCGATCTCGACGTCGATGCCCACCTCCGCGCCGGCCCGCCGCACGAGTTCCGCGAGCTCGTTCACGGAGAACTGCTCGGTGAACTGGTTGAAGACCCGGAACTCCCCGGGAGCCGCGGGGTGGAGCACCGCGAGCTCGACGCAGGCGAGGGTGTCGACGAGATTCAGGTAGCCGCGGGTCTGACCGCCCGACCCGTAGACGGTGAGCGGGTGGCCGATCACCGCCTGGAGGCAGAAGCGGTTCAGCGCGGTGCCCCAGACCTCGTCGTACTCGAAGCGCGTGAGCAGCCGTTCGTCGAGCGCGGTCTCCGGCGTCTCGACGCCGTAGACGACCCCCTGGTTCAGGTCCGTCGCGCGGAGGTTCCACACGCGGCACGCGAAGTGGATGTTGTGCGAGTCGTGGACCTTCGAGAGGTGGTACAGCGATCCGGGGAGCTTCGGGAACGGGAGGACGTCGGAACGTCCCTTGTGGTGGACCTCGAGGTACCCCTCCTCGATGTCGATGTTCGGCTGGCCGTACTCACCCATCGTGCCGAGCTTCACGAGGTGGGCGTCGGGGGCGAACTCGAGCATCGCGTAGAGGACGTTGAGGTTGTTCACGACGTTGTTCGTCTGCGTGAACACCGCCTCCTCGCGGCCCCGCATCGAGTACGGCGCGCTCGGGATCTGCCCGTAGTGGACGATCGCTTCCGGACGGAGGTCGCGGAACGCCCGCGCGACGACGTCCCAATCCGTGAGGTCGCCCTCGATGACCCCGATCTCGCGGCCGGTGACGGCTGCCCACGCGGCGGCCCGCGCGGCCAGCGAGTCCCCGATCGGCGTGAGGGTGTCGACGCCCATCTCGCGCTGGAGGCGGCGCTTCAGGAGCGAGTCGACGGCGAGCACCTCGTGCCCGCGGGCCGAGAAGTGCATCGCGGTCGGCCAACCGAGGTAGCCATCGGCGCCGAGGACGAGGATCCGCACGCGCGACGCCCTACCGGACGAGGTCGGCGAGGACGCGGTCGACCTCGTCCTCGGTGGTGTAGTGGCAGAACCCGATCCGCACGGCGCCGCCACCCTCCTGGAGCCCGAGCCGTTCCATGAGCTCGAGGGCGTAGTAGTTGCCGTCCCAGACGTAGATCCCGCGCGCGGCGAGGCGCTCCGCGGTCTCGCGCGGCCGCTCGCCCGCGACGCGGACCGCGAACGTCGGCGTGCGCTCGGCGGCCCGCGCCGGATCCGCGATCCCGAAGAGCTCGACCTCCGGCCGCTCGGCGATGCCCCGGAGGAAGCGCTCGGTCAGTCGCGACTCGTGCGCCTCGATCCCGCGCATCGCGGCGAGGAGGCGCTCGCGCCGCCCCGCCCCGCCGTCCGGCGCGAGGTCCGCGAGGTAGTCGATCGCCGCGACGAGGCCGGCGAGGCCCTCGTGGTTCTGCGTCCCGGTCTCCCAGCGACCGGGGAGCTCCTCGGTCGCCGGCCGGACCTTGTACGCCGGCCACGACGCGAGGAGCTCGCGACGCGCGAAGAGCGTGCCGAGGTGCGGGCCGAAGAACTTGTACGGCGAGCACGCGAGGAGGTCCGCGCCGAGCGCGGCGACATCGATCGGGCCGTGCGGGGTCGCGTGGACGGCGTCCATCGCGACGAGCGCGCCGACCGCGTGCGCGCGGGCGGCGAGCTCGGTGGCGGGGGTGCGGGACCCGACGGCGTTCGACGCGAGGGTGACCGCGACGATCCTCGTGCGCGGCGAGAGCGCCGCGTCGAACGACGCGAGGTCGAGCGTCGCGTCCTCGGGCCGCACGTCGATCCAGCGGAGCGTCGCGCCGGCGTCCTCGGCCATCCGGACCCACGGCCGGACGTTCGCGTCGTGGTCGAGCCGCGTCACGACGACCTCATCGCCGGGGGCGAGCGTCCGGCCGATCGCGCGCGAGACGGCGAACAGGAGCGACGTGGCGTTGGGCCCGAAGACGACCTCGTCGGGCGCGGCGCCGAGGAGGTCGGCCGCGGCGCGGTGCGCCGCCGCGAGGACGGCGTCGGTCTCCTCGCTCGTCGCGAACGCCCCGTGGGAGTTCGCGTTGCTCCGCTCGAGGTAGCCGACCATCGCGTCGATGACGCTGCGGGGCACCTGCGTCCCGCCCGGGCCGTCGGCGAAGACCACGGGGCGCCCGTCCTGTTCGCGCGCGAGCGCGGGGAACCGGCCGCGGATCGCGGCGGGGTCGAACGGCGCGATGGTCGTCGCGGGAGGCACGGCGGACAGCCTACCGGCGGTCCCAGTCCTCCGGGAGGTCGGGCACGCCCCACGCGGGGTCCGGCCGCCACGACCACGGGTCGCCGTCGAAGGGCGGGCGGCCAGCGCGCACCGCGTCGGCGAGCGCTCGCGCCTCCCCGCGGATCCGCTCCGCCGTCCCGGCGTCGACCGTCCCCGCGGCGATCGCCTCCGCGAGCTCGTCCTCGTCCTTCCAGCGCCAGGTCGAGGCGTCGGGGCTCCCGACGAGGTCCAGGACGAGGTCCGTCGTGTCGAACCCGACCGCGCTCCGGCGCAGCGGCAGTTGGAGGTTCACGTACCAGCAGCGTGGTCGCCAGCCGGCGTCCCAGATCGCGAGGACGGCGTGCGGGTCGCGGGTCGAGGCGAACGATCGCACCGAGCGACGACCGGGACGGGCCGCGCGCTCGAGCCGCCACGCCGCGTGGGGGAGCCGCAGCTCGGCCCCGTCGCCGTCGACGGCCTCGACGCCGCGCGTCCCCTCGGGGATGAAGAACGCGAGCGCCTCGTCCTCGTCGCGCAGGACGAACGCGGGTCGCGCGGCCCAGAGCCGGTCACCGTGGAACTCCCGGAGGACGATGGCCTCACCGGGGGAGCGTCGCTCCGTCACGCGTCCGCGGTCGCGGTCGCGGCGAACGCATCGCGCGCCGCGCGCAGGCCGAGGTCGATCCGGGCGAGGAGCCCGGCGACCGCCGCGTCGAGCGACGCGGCGCGGTCGCGGTCCCGGAGCGATCGCGCGTTGATCGCGACGTTCGCGGCCGCCGACCGCGCTGCGGCGGCGAGGAGTTCCGCGGCCGACAGGCCGTCGGACGCGGCGTTGCGGTTGCCCTCCGCGATCGACGTCGCCGCGGTCGCGAGCAGGTCGGTCGCGAGCGCCGCGACCTCGAGCGGGACCGCGGCGGCCCCCGCGTACGCATCCTGGATCGCCGCCGTCCGCGCGGCCCGTTCCCCGTCGGTGGTCCGGGGGAGACGGAACGCCGCCATGACGCGGTCGAAGGCGGCGCCGTCGCGGTCGGCCGCCTCGAGGAACTCCCCGCGCGCGATCGCCGCATCCG
>JBJTIF010000066.1:0-11782 GCA_046094825.1 Actinomycetota bacterium | reverse complement strand
GGCGCCGTTCGCGCAGTCGACGACGATCCGCAGGCCGTCGAGTCGCGCCTCGGCCCGCCCGACGACGTGGTCCGCGTACGTGGCCTCCGCGTCGCACAACCCGCCCGAGTACAACGGGATCAAGCTCTTCGGTCGCGGAGGCCGCAAGCTCGCGGACGCGACGGAGGACGCGATCGAGGCTGCGCTCGACGTCGGGGACGACGGCGCGTCGCGGGGGAGCATCCTGCCGTTCCCCGACGCGGAGGCCACGTACGCGGACCACGTCGTCGGGCGGGCCGAGGCGCGACTCGACGGCCTGCGGATCGTCGTCGACTGCGCGAACGGCGCCGCGTCGCACGTCGCTCCGCGCGCCCTCGCCGCGCTCGGGGCCGAGGTCCACGCGATCCACGACGCGCCCGACGGGTCGAACATCAACCTCGCGTGCGGCGCGCTCCATCCGGAGGTCGTGGCGGCGGAGGTGCGCCGCACGGGTGCAGACGCCGGGGTGGCCTTCGACGGCGATGCGGACCGGGCGCTCTTCGCCGACCGGGGCGGCGCGGTCATCGACGGCGACCAGGTGCTCGCGGCGTGCGCGATCGCGATGCGCGAGGCGGGGACGCTCGCGGGGGACACGGTCGTCGCGACCGTCATGGCGAACCTCGGGTTCCGACTCGCGATGCGCGAGGCGGGCATCCGCGTCCTCGAGACGCCCGTCGGCGACCGCTACGTCCTCGAGGCGATGGTCGCGCACGGGGCGAACCTCGGGGGTGAGCAGTCCGGGCACGTGATCTTCCTCGACGACGCGTCGACGGGTGACGGGCTCCTCACCGCGGTGCGGTTCCTCTCCCTCGCGTCGCGGCGCGGGGTCGGCGTGGATGCCCTCGCCGCCTCGATGCGGCGGCTCCCGCAGGTCCTCGTGAACGTCCCGGTCCGCGACCGCGCCGAGCTCGCCGGCGCGGTCGCCGTGTGGACGGCGGTGCGCTCCGCGGAGGAGGACCTCGGCGACGACGGGCGCATCCTCGTCCGTGCCTCGGGGACCGAGGAGCTCGTGCGGGTCATGGTCGAGGCGACGACCGCCGAGGCCGCCGCGCGCCACGCCGACACGATCGCGGGCATCGTCCGCGTGGCGCTCGGCTGATCGACCTCGGACGCGCGACCCACGCAGCGCCGCACTGCTAGCCTCGCCGCGTGTGCGGCATCGTCGGCTACGTCGGTCCGGACGAGGCGCTCCCGATCGTGCTCGAGGGGCTCCGTCGGCTCGAGTACCGCGGGTACGACTCGGCCGGCGTCGCGGTCGTCGGTGACGGCGGGCTCACCGTCCTGCGCCGCGCGGGTCGCCTCGCGGCCCTCGACGAGGCGATCGCCGCCGCCGGCGCCCCGGGCGGCGTGACGGCGATCGGTCACACGCGGTGGGCGACGCACGGCGCACCGACGGATGCGAACGCCCACCCCCACCTCGACTGCACGGGACGGATCGCGGTGATCCACAACGGGATCGTCGAGAACCACGCCGCGCTGCGCGCCGAGCTCGAGGAGCGCGGTCACGTCGTCGCCTCCGCCACCGACACCGAGGTGGTCGCGCACCTCCTCGAGGAGGCCGAGGGACCGCTCGCGGATCGCGTCCGTGCCGTGACCCGGCGTCTCCGCGGGGCGTACGCGCTCGTCGTCGTCTCCGCCGAGGACCCGGGGCTCGTCGTCGGCGTGAAGGTCTCCTCGCCGCTCGTCGTCGGCGTCGGGGACGGCGAGGCCCTCCTCGCCTCCGACATCCCCGCGATCCTCGACCGCACCCGCCGCGTCATCCCCCTCGAGGAGGGGCAGGTGGCAGAGCTGCGGCCGGACGGCGTCCGGATCACCGACCTCGCGGGCGACCCGGTCGCCGCCGAGGCGATCGCGGTCGACTGGGATGTCGTGCGGGCCCGCAAGGGCGGGTACGAGGACTTCATGCGCAAGGAGATCGACGAGCAGCCCGCGGCGATCCGCGACACGCTCGCCGCCCGCACCGACGCGGCGGGGCTCCTCGTGCTCGACGAGGTGAAGCTCGACCCCGAGCTCCTGCGCGACGTGGGGAAGGTCTTCGTCGTCGCGTGCGGTACCGCGTACCACTCCGGACTGGTCGGCAAGTACGCGATCGAGCACCACACGCGGCTCCCGGTCGAGATCGACATCGCGTCGGAGTTCCGCTACCGCGCGCCCGTCCTCGGTCCCGACACGCTCACGCTCGCGGTGTCGCAGTCGGGGGAGACGATCGACACGCTCGAGGCGGCGCGGTACGCGCGGCGACAGGGGTCCCGGGTCCTGGCGGTGACGAACACGGTCGGGTCGTCGCTCGCGCGCGACGCGGACGCCGTCCTCTACACCCACGCGGGCCCGGAGATCGGCGTCGCCGCGACGAAGACGTTCGCGACCCAGATGGTCGCGCTCCACCTCGTCGCGCTCTACCTCGCGCAGGTGCGGGGCGGCCTCGTCCCCGAGGAAGCCCGCGACGCGATGGCCCGCCTCGCCGACCTGCCGACGCAGGTCGCGCGGACGCTCGAGCTCGAGCCCCAGGTGCGCGGGATCGCCGCGTGGCTCGCGGACGCGCGCGACGCGCTCTTCATCGGTCGCCACACGGGGTACCCCGCAGCCCTCGAGGGAGCGCTGAAGCTGAAGGAGATCTCGTACCTCCACGCGGAGGGGTACGCGGCCGGCGAACTGAAGCACGGCCCCATCGCGCTCGTCGACGAGGGGATGCCCGTCGTCGCGATCGCGCCGGCGTGCCACGTGCTGCCGAAGATGCTCTCGAACATCCAGGAGGTGAAGGCGCGGGGCGCGCGGATCGTCGCGGTCGCGACGGAGGGGACCGCGGAGGTCGCGGACCTCGCGGACGACGTGCTCTGGGTCCCGGAGACGCCCGAGCTCCTCGCGCCGGTCGTCGTGACGCCGCCCCTCCAGCTCCTCGCGTACCACGTCGCGCGGCTTCGGGGTTGCGACGTCGATCGTCCCCGGAACCTCGCGAAGAGCGTCACCGTGGAGTGACGCCGGGCCGCCCGATGCGGGACCGGGAGCCGCGCAGGGTCGGGGATCCCCGCACGGAGGGAGCGCCCCGCGCGCACGGCCCCGGTCCGCAGGGTCCGGCGCGGCGGGACCCCGCCTCGGCCACCCCCGCTACGCTTGCGGCCGTGGAGATCGCGGGCCTCGGCGTGGACATCTGCGAGATCGCCCGGATGGAGCGCGCCCTCGAGCGGCACCCCTCGATGCGGGAGCGCGTGTTCACCGACGAGGAGCGCACGTACTGCGAGCGGAAGGCGCGTCCGGCCGAGTCCTACGCCGGTCGGTTCGCGGCCCGGGAGGCCGTCCTGAAGGCCCTCGGCGGCTACCCCCGCCGCGGGTGGAAGGACATCAGCGTCGTCCGCGCGCCTTCCGGCGCGCCCGCGATCCGGCTCGTGGGCAACGCGCTCCGTCGCGCCGAGTCGCTCGGCGTGTCCGAGGTGCTCGTGACGTTCACGCACGAGAAGACGAACGCGGTCGCGTTCGCGGTGGCGGTGCGCCCGTGAGGCCGATCCTCACGCCGGACGAGGCCGCCGCGCTCGACGCGGCGACCCAGGCGAGGGGCATCCCCGCGGCCACGCTCATGGAGCGCGCGGGGCACGCCGTCGCCCGCGCCGCCGTCGCGCTCGCGGGCGGCCGCTACGGACGACGCGTCACCGTCGTCTGCGGCGCGGGGAACAACGGCGGCGACGGGTTCGTCGCCGCGCGCGTGCTCCACGGATGGGGCGTCGCGGTGACCGTCGTCGCGGTCGGCGGGCCGGCGACGCGCGTGCCGGCCGCGTCGGCCCGCCGCGCCGCGGAGGAACTCGGGGTGCCGGTGCTCCGGCTCGACGGCGACGTCCTCGCGCGCGAGCTCGCGCGCTCCGACGCGGCCGTCGACGCGATCGTCGGTATCGGCTTCCGCGGGCCCGCCCGCGATGCGGTCGCCGCCGCGATCGTCGCGCTCGATGCCGGCGCATGTCCGGTGCTCGCCGTCGACGTCCCGTCGGGGCTCGACGCGGGCACCGGCGCGATCGCCGGACCCGTGGTCCGGGCGGACGCCACCGTCACGTTCGGGTCGCTGAAGACCGGGCTCGTCGCCGCACCCGAGACCGCGGGTCCCGTCGACGTCGCCGAGATCGGGTTCCCCGACGACCTCATCCCCGACGGCTGCTGCCTCGTCGAAGCCGGCGACGTCGCCGACGTCCTGCCACGCCGCGACCGAGCTGCCCACAAGCGCGAGGCGGTCGTCGTCGTGATCGGCGGCTCGCGGGTGATGCCCGGCGCCGCGGCGCTCGCGGCGTCCGCCGCGATGCGGGGCGGCGCCGGCCTCGTCCAGGTCGCGGTGCCGGCGGGCATCCTCCCGGTGCTCGAGGTGCTCGTGCCGAGCGCGACGTTCCTCCCGCTCCCGGAGACGGCGGACGGCGCCCTCGCGGGCGACGACGGTTCCCTCGCCGCCGCCCTCGACCGCGCCCACGCGGTCGTCCTCGGTCCGGGCGCGGGCCGCGACCCCTCGACCGCGGCGTGGATCCGGGCGACGCTCGCGTCGCTCGCGCTTCCGACGGTCCTCGATGCCGACGGCCTCGCCGCGTTCGTCGACGCCCCGCTCTCGGCCGGGGCCGGCGGACTCGTCCTCACCCCCCACGTCGCGGAATGCCGACGGCTGCTCCGATCCGACGACCCGCGACCCGATTCGGACCGGATTGGCGCCGCCCGCGTCCTCGCGGCGCGCACCGGTGCCGTCGCGCTCCTCAAGGGACCGGGCACGGTCGTCGCGACGCCGGACGGTCGCGCGACGGTGAACCCGACGGGCGGCCCGACGCTCGCGACCGCGGGCTCCGGAGACGTCCTCGCGGGGCTCATCGGCGCACTCCTCGCGCGTGGCCTCGCGCCCCGCGACGCCGCGGTCGCCGGCGCGTTCGTCCACGGGCTCGCGGGCGATCGCGCCGCGGCCTCGCGGGGCGACGGCGCGACCGCGGCGGACCTCGCCGACGCGATCCCGGGAGCGTTCGCGGAGGTGCGGGCGGCGTGAGCGGACCTGCGCGCGCGACGTCGTTCCGGCCGACCGTCGCAGAGGTCGACCTCGGCGCGATCCGCCACAACGTCGCGCGGCTCCGTCCGCCCGGCGTCGAGCTCATGGCCGTCGTGAAGGCCGACGCGTACGGCCACGGTGCGGTGCCGGTCGCCCGTGCCGCGACCGAGGCCGGCGCGACCTGGCTCGCGGTCGCCCTCGTCGAGGAGGGCATCGCCCTCCGCGATGCGGGCATCGCGACGCCGATCCTCGTCCTCTCGGAGGTCCCGCGCGGCGCCGAGCGCGAGGCGCTCGGGGCCGGTCTCGTGCCGACGGTCGCCTCGCACGACGGCGTCGCCTCGATCGCGGCGGCCGCGCGCGCGCTCGACCTCCACGCGCCCGTCCACCTGAAGATCGACACCGGCATGCACCGGGTCGGGGTCTGGCCTCCGGAGGACGCCCCCGAACTCGCGCGCGCCGTCGTCGACGGGGGGCTCCACCTCGACGGCGTCTTCACGCACCTCGCGAGCGCGGAGGCCGATCCCGCGTTCACCGACGTCCAGCTCGGGCGCTTCCAGGCTGCGGTCGCGGCGATCGAGGCGCGGGGCATCCGTCCGCACCTCCGCCACGCGGCGAACAGCGCGGCGACGATCACGCATCCGGCGGCACACCTCGACCTCGTCCGCACCGGGATCGCGATGTACGGGTTACCGGCGGGACCGGGTCTCGAGGCGGGGCTCCGTCCGGCGCTCCGGCTCCGCTCGCGGGTCGCGGCCGTGCGACGGCTCGACGCGGGCGAGGCGCTCTCGTACGGGCAGACGTACCGGCTCCACGCACCCGCGACGGTCGCGACGGTCCCGATCGGCTACGCCGACGGGTTCCCGCGTCCCGCGTCGCCCGGCGCGGAGGCCCTGATCCGCGGACGCCGGTTGCCGATCGCCGGGCGCGTGACGATGGACATGCTCCTCGTCGACTGCGGGGACGAGCCGGTCGCCGAGGGCGATGAGGTCGTGCTCATCGGCGAGCAGGCGGGGGAGCGGATCGACGCGGAGCGCCTCGCGACGCTCGCCGGCACGATCCCCTACGAGATCGTCGCGCGTCTGGGCGCGCGCGTCCCCCGGGAACATCGCGGATGATCACGCGCGTCGCGGGGATCCGCGTGGGCCACTGGACCGACCCCGTCGGTCGCACGGGATGCACGGTCGTCGTGCCGCCCCCGGGGACCGTGGGCGGTGTGAGCGTCCTCGGCGGCGCACCGGGGACCCGCGAGACCGATGCGTTGCGGCCCGGGACACTCGTCGACGAGGTCCATGCCGTCCTGCTCACCGGCGGGAGCGCCTTCGGGCTCGCCGCCGCGGACGGCGTCGTCCGCGGCCTCGAGGCTCGCGGCATCGGATTCGATGTCGGCGTCGCCCGCGTGCCGATCGTGCCGGCCGCCGTCCTCTTCGACCTCGCGGTCGGGGATCCGAAGGCGCGGCCGGACGCGGCGGCGGGCCTCGCGGCCCTCGAAGCGGCCGCCGACGGCATCGTCGCGGAGGGCGCAGTCGGCGCCGGCACCGGGGCGAGCTGCGCGAAGACGCCCGATCCTGCGGGGTGGGCTCCGGGCGGGGTCGGATCGTCCGCGCTCCAGGACGGCGACCTCGTCGTCGGCGCGCTCGCCGTCGTGAACGCGCTCGGCGAGGTGTTCGAGGAGGACGGCACGCCGCTCGCGGCGAACCGCGCGACGGGCGGTCCTGCGGGGCCACCGTTCCCGCGCGGGAACACGACGCTCGCGGTCGTCGCGACGACCGCGCGGCTCACGAAGGACCGCGCGAACCTCCTCGCGCTGGCGGGGCAGGCGGGGCTGCGCGCGGCGATCCGCCCGGTCCACACGTCCTTCGACGGCGACACCGTCTTCGCCCTCGCGACCCGCGCGGTCGACGCGCGGCAGCCGGCGGTCGAGGCGCTCGCCGAGGTCGCGGTCGCCGACGCGATCCGCCGCGCCGTGCGTGCCGCCGCCGCTCAGGGGTCGCGATGACGAGGCGCGATCTCGCCGCCGCGGCCGCCGAAGCCGCCGGGTGCACACGCTGCGGTCTCGCCGAGGGGCGGACGCAGGTCGTGTACGGCGCCGGTCGCCCCGACGCCGACCTCCTCTTCGTCGGGGAGGGGCCGGGCTTCCACGAGGACCGGCAGGGCGTGCCGTTCGTCGGCGCCGCGGGTCACCTCCTCGACCGGATGCTCGCGGGGGTCGGGATCGACCGCCGCGACGTCTACATCGCGAACGTCGTGAAGTGCCGCCCGCCGGGCAACCGTGATCCGCAGCCCGACGAGATCGCGGCGTGCGCACCCTGGCTCGCGGAGCAGCTCGCGCTCATCGATCCGCGCGTCGTCGTGACGCTCGGGAACTTCGCGACGCGCTTCGTCCTCGATCGGCAGGTGGCGATCACCCGCGTCCGGGGCCAGCGCTTCTCTGTCGACGGTCGGACCGTGATCCCGACCTTCCACCCGGCCGCGATCCTCCGCGGCGGCGGCGAGGGATCCCGGCAGTTCGCGGAGTTCCGCGGCGACTTCGAGGAGGCCGCCCGCGCGCTCGCGGAGCGCCCCTCGCCTCCCGCCGTCCCCACCGCCGTCTCCGCGCGCCCCAAGTCCTCCGCGGCGACCTCCGACCAGCCGAGCCTCTTCTGATGCGTCCCCGACTCCACCTCGCGCTCGCCTCGCCGACGGTGCGCGACACGCGCGGCATCGGGGCGGTCCTCGGCGAGGCGCTCCGCCCCGGCGACGCGCTCGCGCTCGCGGGGGACCTCGGCGCGGGGAAGACGACGCTCGTCCAGGGGCTCGCGCGCGGGCTCGGCTACGAGGGACACGTCGCGTCGCCGACGTTCACGCTCATCCGCGAGTACCGCGGACGCCTTGCGCTCCAGCACGTCGACGTCTACCGCCTCGAGCGCATCCAGGACGTCGTCGACCTCGGGCTCGACGACGACCCCGACGCGGTCGTCGTCGTCGAGTGGGGCGATGCGGTCGAGGGGCTCCTGCCTGCCGACCACCTCACCGTGGAACTCCGCGTCGGCCCGGAGGACGCCCGCCGGATCGACCTCTCCGCCGATGCAGGCGGGTCGTGGGGGCCCCGATGGGACGCGCTGCGGACGGCGCTCGGTCCGTGGGCGGTGCCATCGTGACCGTCCTTGGGATCGACACGTCGACGCCGAAGACCTCCGTCGCGCTCGGCACGGACCGCGAGGTCCTCGCGGCGCTCTCCGTCCAGGGGCCGGCGCGTCAGGACGTCGTCGCCTCGGCGGTCGACCGGCTCCTCGCATGGGTCGACCGCGACCCCGCGCGGCTGCGCGGGGTCGCGGTCGGCGTCGGACCCGGGCTCTTCACCGGTCTCCGCGTCGGCGTCGAGACCGCGAAGACCCTCGCGCAGGTCCTGCGGATCCCGATCGTCGGCATCCCCTCGCTCGACGTCCTCGCGTTCGGGGTCCGTCGTACGCCGAAGACGATCGCCGCCGTCATCGACGCCCGCCGCGGCGAGGTCTTCTGGTCGATCTACCGGCCGGTGCCGGGCGGGGTCGCCCGGGAGGGGGAGTTCCGGGTCGGGGCACCCGACCACCTCGCGGCGGAGCTCCGGTCCCGCGACGACCACGTGCTCGCGGTCGGCAACGGTGCCATCCTCTACCGGGACGAGCTCGCCGGCGTCGGCCCGCGGCGTGGGGATGCCCGTCCGACACCGACGCGAACTCGAGCCGCGGCGCTCGTCGAGCTCGCGGCCCCGCGCTTCGAGCGCGGGGAGCACGAGCGGTGGGCCGACGTCGTGCCCCTGTACCTGCGGAGGTCGGATGCGGAGATCGCCTGGGATGAGCGGGCTCGCGGTGGCCAGGGTTGAGGTCGTGCCGATGCGCCGACGCCACCTCCGGGGCGTCATGGCCATCGAGACGCGCGTCTACCCGCGGCCCTGGAGCCCGAACCTCTTCGTCGCGGAGATGGCCGACCCGATCCACCGCTGCTACCTCGTCGCCCGCGAGCGCGGGGATGTCGTCGGCTACGGCGGGATCATCTGCTACGGGGACGAGGCGCACGTGACGAACATCGCGGTCGATCCGACGCACCACCGTCGTCACATCGGCACGCGGCTCCTCCACGACCTCGCCCGCGGGGGCATCGCGCTCGGCGCGGAGTCGATCTCGCTCGAGGTGCGGGTGACGAACTGGGGGGCGCAGCGCCTCTACGCCCGCTTCGGGTTCGCGCCCGTCGGGATCCGTCGCAACTACTACCAGGAGTCCCCGGAGGACGCCCTCATCATGTGGGCGAACGACGTGCGCTCGGCGTCCTACGACCGGCGCCTGCGTGCCGCGGTCGAACGGCTCCCCGAGGAGGTCCGCCCGTGAGGATCGTCCTCGGCATCGAGACCTCCTGCGACGAGACGGCGGTCGCGATCGTCGAGGACGGGTTCCGCCTGCGGACGAACCGCATCGCGAGCCAGACGGCGCTCCACGAGCGTTTCGGCGGCGTCGTCCCGGAGGTCGCCGCGCGCGCCCACGTCGAGGCGCTGAACCCCCTCCTCGAGGAGGCGCTCGACGAGGCCGGCTGCGATTTCGGGGACCTCGACGGCATCGCGGTCACGACCGGACCCGGCCTCGTCGGCGCCCTGCTCGTCGGGATCGCCGCCGCGAAGGCGCTCGCGCTCGCGACGCGCGCTCCGCTCGTCGGCGTGAACCACCTCGAGGGCCACATCTGGGCGAACTTCCTCGAGCAGGGTCCAGCGGAGACGCCCTACGTCTGCCGCGTCGTCTCCGGTGGTCACACGATGCTCGTCCACATGCCCGAGCCCCACGCGTACCGGATCCTCGGGCAGACGCTCGACGATGCGGCCGGCGAGGCGTTCGACAAGATCGCGCGGTTCCTCGGGCTCGGCTTCCCGGGCGGGCCGGCGCTCGACCGGCTCGCCCGGACCGGCGACCCGTCCGCGATCGCGTTCCCCCGATCGATGGCGGGCTCGGGCGACTACGACTTCTCGCTCTCGGGCCTGAAGACCGCGGTGCTCCGCCACGTGCGCGCGGAGCGCGAGGCCGGCCGCGAGGTCGACCCCGCGGACCTCGCCGCCTCCTTCCAGGAGGCGATCGTCGACGTGCAGGTCGGCAAGACGATCGCCGCGGCTCGCGAGTTCGGGGTCGAGCGCGTGCTCCTCGGCGGCGGCGTCGTGGCGAACTCGCGGCTGCGCGACCGGATGCTCGCGGACGGCGGCGCGGCGGGTCTCGACGTGCGGTTCCCCTCGATGCCGCTCTGCACGGACAACGGCGCGATGATCGCGTGCGCGGGTGCCGCCCGCCTGCGCCGCGGCGAACGCACCTCGCTCGACGTCGGCGCCGACCCCGCCTGGGAGCTCGCGTGACGACCGTCCTCGTGACCGGTGGCGCCGGCTTCATCGGCTCGCACCTGTGCGACCGGCTCCTCGCGCAGGGCGCGCGCGTCGTCGCGATCGACGACCTCTCGACGGGTCGGATCGCGAACCTCGCGGAGGCGCGGGGCTACGGCGCGGCGTTCACCTTCTACAACCTCGGGCTCGCCTCCGAGCGTCTCCCGTCGCTCTTCGACCGGCATCGACCCGAGGTCGTCATGCACCTCGCGGCCCAGTCCGGCGTCCGGCGTTCGCTCGCCGATCCGATCGGCGACGCGGAGACGAACGTCCTCGGAACCCTCGCGCTCCTCGAGCAGTGCGTGCGGACGGGCGTCGCGAAGGTCGTGTACGCGGCCTCGGGCGACACGCTCTACGGCGAGGTGAAGCGGCCGCCCGCGCCGGAGCGCCTCCTCGGTCAGTCGCACCCGCTGTCGCCGCACGGCATCAGCAAGAAGGTCGTGCTCGACTACCTCGAGTACTACGAGCGGTTCCGTGGCCTCGACTGGGTCGGTCTCGCGCTCGCGAACGTCTACGGCCCGCGCCAGGACCCTGCGCGGGAGGCCGGCGTCATCGCGATCTTCGCCGCGCAGCTCCTCGCGGGGGAGGTCCCGACGATCTTCGGCGACGGCAACCAGACCCGCGACTACGTCTTCGTCGCCGACGTCGTCCACGCCTTCGCGCTCGCCGCCGAGCGCGGGCACGGCCGGGTCGTGAACGTCGGAACCGGGATCGAGACCCCGCTCCTCGCCGTCTACCGGATGCTCGCCGACCTCGTCGGGGCCGCCGTGGAGCCCGCCCGGGGGCCGCTTCCCTCCGGCGACCTCCGCCGCAGCGCCCTCGATCCGAGGCTCGCCGCCGAGGTGCTCGCCTGGCGCCCGTGGACCCACCTCGCGGACGGCCTCGCCGAGACCGTCGCCTTCCTGAAGGGCGTCTGAGGGGCCCACCCCCTCCGCGGGCCCGCGCTCGGCGGGCCGCCCGTTGACCGTTGGCAGACCCCTCGCTATCCTGTGCGCACTCGCGTCCGGAGAGTGCTAACCCGGCGCCCGAGGCAGGTTCCGCCGCCCGACCGGGCGGCCGATCGACAAGGAGGACGTGGTGGCCGAGTTCGACCTGAAGCCGCTGGAGGACCGCATCGTCGTGAAGCCCGGCGACGGCCAGGAGACGACCGTCTCCGGCATCGTCATCCCCGACACCGCGAAGGAGAAGCCCCAGGAGGGCTCCGTCGTCGCCGTCGGTCCGGGCCGCTTCGAGGATGGCCAGCGCGTGCCGCTCGACGTGAAGGTCGGCGACACCGTCATCTACTCGAAGTACGGCGGCACCGAGGTGAAGGTCAAGGGCGAGGAGTACCTGATCCTCTCCGCCCGCGACGTCCTCGCCGTCCTGTCGAAGTAACGCGTCCGCGCGGTGGGGGG
>JBJTIF010000065.1:0-9602 GCA_046094825.1 Actinomycetota bacterium | reverse complement strand
CGTGCAGTGCTCGCGCGAGATGAGCGGCCCGATGTCGGTCGACCCGTCGCGCGGATCGCCGACGCGCAGCCCTGCGGCCCGAGCGGTGAACCAGTTCGACAACGCGGGCCAGGTCTGCCTCGCCGGCACGCGGCTCCTCGTCGAGGCATCGGTCGCCGATCGCTTCCTCGAGGCGTTCACCGCTCGGGCCGCAGGGCTGCGCGTCGGCGATCCGCGCGACGAGTCGACCGACATCGGACCGCTCATCTCGCGCGAGCACTGCACGCGCGTCGACGGCTACGTGCGTCGCGCGCGCGAGGCGGGGGCGACGGTCGTGCTCGGTGGCGGACCCGATGCGGACCTCGGGGGCCTGTACTACCGTCCGACGCTGTTCACGGACGTGCCGGTCGGGTCGGAGATCCTCCGCGAGGAGGTCTTCGGACCGGTCCTCACGCTCCAGACGTTCGCGGACGAGGAGGAGGGCATCGCGATGGCGAACGACACCTCGTACGGGCTCGCCGGCATCGTCTACACCGGCGACCCCGCGCGCGCGGAGCGCGTCACCTCGCGGCTCTCCGGCGGCACCGTCTGGGTGAACTGCTTCTTCGTCCGGGATCTCCGTGCGCCCTTCGGCGGGGCGCGCGACTCCGGGATCGGCCGCGAGGGCGGCACCTGGAGCTTCGACTTCTACGCCGATGTGAAGAACGTCGTCACCGCACCGTGGGGAGGCAACTGATGGGGGAGATCGTCGGAGCAGGGATCGTCGCGCACGTACCCACGATCATGCTGCCGGAGGAGGTCCGGCGCGAGATCAACGACGGCAAGGAGATCACGCTCGTCCCGGGGCTCCGCCGTCTGCGGTCGGAGGTCCTCGACCGGCTGAAGCCCGACACGGTCATCGTGCTCGACACCCACTGGGAGTCGACGTTCGAGCAGATCGTCACCGCGCAGGATCGCCGGCAGGGGAAGTTCACGTCCCACGAACTGCCGCGCGGGATGGCGGGCATCCCCTACGACATGCCCGGCGACCCCGAGCTCGCCCGCGCGATCGCGAAGGAGGCCGAGGGCCGCGACGACACGTGGATCCTCGCCTGCGACGACCCGCACCTCCCGATCTTCTACGGGACGGTGAACATCTGGTCGTTCCTGAACGGCGGCGAACGCTGGATGAGCGTCGCGATCAACCAGTGCTGCACGACGGAGGACTTCCTCCTCTTCGGCGAGCTCATCGGCAAGGCCGTCGCGAAGACCGACCGCCGTGTCGTCGTCCTCGCCTCCGGCGGGATGACGCACCGGTTCTTCACCTTCCGCGAGCTCCGCAACCGTGAGTCCTCGGACGTGAAGAACATCATCAGCCCCGAGTCGCTCGAGGCCGACCGCAAGGTCCTCGGGATGTTCGAGGCCGGCGATCACCGGGGCGTCGTGGACTGGATGCCCGACTACAAGAGGTTCGGTCCGGAGGGGAAGTTCGGGCACTACCTCATCATGCTCGGCGCCCTCGGGGGTACGGCGGTCACCGCGAAGGGGGAGCGCTTCTCGGAGTACGAGGCCTCCGTCGGGACCGGGCAGGTGCACGTGTGGTTCGAACGGCCCGCGGGCGGCTGGACCGCCTGAGGGAGACCGCAGGACCGGCGTGCGTCGGTCCACGGAGGGAGGTCGGATGGGTACGGAGCAGGGGTACGAGCGCCTCGGCGCGAAGAAGCTCTCGCTCGTCGACGTCGTCGCGCAGTCCGTCGGGTTCATGGGACCGGTGTTCTCCGCCGCGTTCCTCATCCCGCTCATCGCGGGACTGAACGCGACCGGTACCGGCGCGGGCGTCGGCACGCCGTTCGCGATCATCCTCGCCGCGATCGGCACGTTCGCGATGGGGTGGATCGTCGCGGAGTACGCGAAGCGGATCCACGCCGCGGGGTCGCTCTACGACTACGTCACGAACGGGCTCGGCGAGCGCACGGGTGCGCTCGCCGGGTGGCTCTACTACGGCGCGACGACGGTGCTCGCCTCGGCGATCGCCGTCCTCATCGGCGGGCTCGTCTACGACGTCCTGTCCGCGGAGTTCGGCTTCACGCTCATCCCGTACTGGGGATGGAACCTCGCGTTCGTCGGCCTCGTCGCCTACGTCCTGTGGGCGGGGGTGCAGATCTCGACCCGGGTGCAGCTCGCGCTCGCGCTCGTGTCGGCGGTCGTGGTCCTCGGGTTCTTCATCTCGGTGATCGTCCGGGCGCCGGCGCAGGACCTCTCGGTCTTCACGCCGGCGGCGGCGGACCAGGGCTGGGGAGGCATCCTCTTCGGGGTCCTCTACGGCGTGCTCATCTTCGTCGGCTTCGAGACCGCGGCGAACCTCGCCGAGGAGACGGCCGAACCGAAGCGGGCGATCCCGCGGGCGATCCTCACGAGCGTCGTCATCGTGTCGGGCTTCTACCTGATCGCCGCGTACGCGCAGATCGCGGGCTTCGGGTTCTCGATCGACACGCTCCTCGGCGAGGCCGCGGCGGAGCCGCTGTTCGCGCTCGGGTCGCCCGCCGAGGTCGGGGGGTACGGCTCGACGCTCGTCCTCCAGCTCCTCGAGCTCGTCGTCGTCCTCGACATCGCGGCGGTCGGCGTCGGTGCCGCGACGGCCTCGACGCGCGGCGTGTTCGCGCTCGCACGCGACCGTCGCATCCCGGCGGTGTTCGCGAAGGTCTCGCCGACCCACGGGGGGCCGACGGGGGCGATCGCGTTCGTGTCCGGCTGGAGCCTGTTCGTCGTGCTCTGGGAGTGGTGGGGCCCAGGCGTCGCGCCGCTCGACGGGTACTTCCCGATGTTCGCGTGGCTCTCGACGTTCGGGGGCTTCTCGCTCACCGTCGTGTACTTCCTCATGTGCGCGGGCGCGCTCCGCGGGCTGAAGGACCTCGGCGTGAAGGCGACGCTCGCGTCGCTCGTCGGGATGGCGGTGTCCGGCGGCGCGGTCTTCGGGGGCGTCTACAAGCAGGGCCACCCGTTCGACAAGGTCTGGATGACCGCGGTCGTGTGGGCGATCCTCGGTGCGGTCGTGCTCTCGGTGTTCCGAGGCCGGGCGCACGCGAGCGACGTCCTGCAGGACCTCCGGAACTAGGGACAGGTCGGGCCCGATCCGCGGCGGCGCCGCGGTCCGTCAGCGGACCGCGATGCCGCGGATGGGGCCCGTCGCCCGAGCACCGATCGGCGTCGTCGGCTCAGGGGTTCGCACCCGCACGCGGGCGTCGACGACGATCGCGCCGTCCGTGCGGACCATCACGGGGTTCAGGTCCATCTCCGCGATCGCCGGGTGCGCGTCCGCCATCGCGCTCACGCGCAGGAGCACGTCGACGAGCGCGCCGACGTCCTTCTTCGGCGCGCCGCGGAACCCGTCGAGGAGCGGGAACGTCGTGAGCTCGCGGACCATCTCATCGGCGTCGAGGTCGGTGAGCGGTGCGACGCGCACGGCGACGTCGCGCGTGAGTTCGACGGTGACGCCGCCCGCGCCGACCGCGACGACCGGCCCGAAGACCGGATCGTCTGCGAGGCCGACGAGCATCTCGGTGCCGCCGCCGACCATCTCCTGGACGATGAAGCCGTCGATCGACTGCCCGCGCCCCGCGAGGCGGTCGCGCATCGCGGCCGCCTCACCCTCGACCGCCGACGCGTCGAGGTCGAGCCGGACCGCGTCGGCCTCGGTCTTGTGGAGCGGGCCGGAGGCCTTCAACGCGACCGGGGAGCCGAACCGTCGCGCCGCGTCCGCCGCCTCGGCGGGCGTCGCGACCGTCTCCTCGCGCGCGGCGCGGATGCCGTAGCAGTCAAGGAGCGTCCGCACCTCGTCCGGCGAGAGCCACCCCGCGCCGCGGTCGAGCGCGGAGGCGAGCGCCGCGTGCGCCTCGTCGGCCCGCACGTCGGCGACCTCGGGGACCCGGCCCTCCGGCTTCGAGCGCCAGCGCCCGTGCTCCGTCGCGTGCGCGAGCGCGATCGCCGCCTGCTCGGGGAACGCGTACGAGGGGATCCGCACCCCCGGGGAGCGGAGCACCTCCGGGATGCCGCGGGCGCTCATGAAGCACGTGAGGACGGGGATGTCGCGCTCGCGCGCGCCGATCGCCTCGACCATCGCGTGCGCGATCGGCGGCGCGTCGGACTCGAGCGGCGGGATGTAGATCACGATGAGCGCGTCGATCCCCGGGTCGCGCGCGACGGTGGCGATCGTCCGGCGGTAGTGCTCGGGCGATGCGGAGGCGATCATGTCGACGGGGTTGCCCGTCGAGGCCTCCGCGGGGAGGAAGCTCCGGAGCTCGGCGATCGTCGCGGGTGCGAGCTCGGGGACGGTGAGGCCGCGCGCCTCGCACGTGTCCGCGCACTGGATCCCGAGGCCACCCGCGTTCGTCACGATCGCGACGCGGTTGCCGAGGGGCACGGGCTGGTTCGCGAGGAGCGTCGCGACGTCGAACATCTCCTCGAGGGTGTCGGTGCGGATCACGCCGTGCTGGGCGAACACCGCGTCCACCGTGCGGTCGTTCGCCGCGAGGAGCGAACCGGTGTGCGACGAGGTCGCCCGCGCCCCGGCGGCGCTCCGGCCGCTCTTCACCGCGACGATCGGCTTCGTCCGCCCGATCCGCCGGGCGTAGCGACCGAAGCGGCGGGGGTTGCCGAAGGACTCCATGTAGAGGAGGACGACGTCGGTCCGCGGGTCCTCGCCCCAGTACGCGAGGAGGTCGTTGCCGGAGATGTCCGCCTTGTTCCCGATGCTCACGAACGAGGAGAGCCCCATGCCGAGGACCTGCGCGTGGTTCATGACGGCGAGGCCGAGCGCGCCGGACTGCGACATGAACGCGACGTTGCCGGCGGGCGCCCACGCGCTCGAGAACGTCCCGTTCAGCTTCACGTCCGGCGCGGAGTTCGTGATCCCCATGCAGTTCGGGCCGATGAGCCGCATGCCGTACGAGCGGCAGATCCGGACGAGCTCGTCCTGGCGCGCGATGCCCTCGGCCCCGGTCTCGCCGAACCCCGCGGAGATGACGACGAGCGAGCGGACGCCGCGCTCGCCGCACGCGCGGGCGACCTCGAGCACCCGGGCGGCGGGCACCGCGATGAACGCGAGCTCGACCGCACCGGGCACGTCATCGATCGTCGGGTAGGCGGTGACGCCCTGGACGACCGGCGTGCTCGGGTTCACGGGGAACACGACGCCCGCGAAGGGCTGGACGAGGAGGTTGCGGAAGAGGCGGCCGCCGATCGACTCGGGGTCGCGCGAGGCGCCGATGACCGCGACGGAGGCGGGCTCGAGGAAGCGCCGCACGGCGTTCGCGGCGGCGCGGCGCTCGCGTTCGTCGAACTGCTCGATCGTCTCCTCGGTGAGCGTCGTCGGGAACTCCACCTCGACGACGCCGGGCTTCGCGCTGATCGAGGGGCGGAACCCCGATTCGCGGAAGACGCCGATCATCCGGTGGTTCTCCGGGAGGACCTCCGCGGAGAAGATCTCGACGTCGCGATCCTGCGCCGCGTGGGCGAGCTGCCCGAGGAGGATCGACCCGAGCCCGAGGCCCTGGAACTCGTCGGCGACGGACATCCCGACCTCGGCGCGGGGCGAGGAGCCGATGCGCACGTACTGCGCCCCGCCGATCATCCGCTCGCCGTCGTCGCCGAGGACCGCGAGGAGCGTCACGTGGTCGCGATCGTCGACGGCGACGGTGTGCCGCGCCTGCTCGGAGATGTCGACGGACCGCGACCAGAAGCGGAGCTCGCGCGAGTGGTCGGAGAGCGCGAGGAAGTAGTCCTCGACGCGTCGGAGGTCGTCGGGCGTCGCGGGGCGGATGCGGACGGTCGAGCCGTCCTTCAGGACGACCGTGGTCTCGACGGGGGGAAGCGGCGGGGCCATGGGGACAGGCTACGGCGTGGGGCGGCGCGCGCCTGCCGTCGCCGGGCGCGCGCGCCCGGTCAGCGCAGGCGCGCGCCGTCCCACACGAGCGTCTGCCCGTGCTTCGGCACGACGAAGCGATCGCGGTCGATACCGCGCGCGCCGAGGGCCGCCCGCAGGAGGTCCGGCGGCTCGTCGAGGGGTTCGTCCGTGAGGTCCTCGAAGGTGCCCCAGTGCACCGCGATCGCGGCCTTCGCCGCGAGGTCCTCCAGCGCGAGCACCGCCTCCTCGGGGTCGAGGTGCGACGCGCGCATGATCCACCGCGGGTCGTACGCCCCGATCGAGATCGCCGCGACGTCCACCTCGCCGAGGCTCGCGCGGGCGTCCGCGATGTCCGGGGAGTAGCCGAGGTCGCCGGAGAACCAGAACGTCATCCCCGGTGCGAGGACGCCCCACGAGCCCCAGAGCGTGCGGTAGCGATCGTGGAGCGCGCGGGCGCTCCAGTGCTGCACCGCGAGGAACCGGAACCGGACCCCGCTCGGGTGCACGAACTCGTCGTCCCAGTCGCAGCCGATGACGGTGCGGTGCGGCCCCTCGGTCACGGCGCCCCGGACCCACCGGCGGAACCACCGCTCGACCCCGCGCGGCACGAGGAACGTCGGGGGTTCGGGTTCCTGCCGCATGAGGCGCTGCACCGTCCCGAGGTCGAGGTGGTCGTAGTGGTTGTGCGACACGACGACGACGTCGATGCGGGGCAGGTCGTCGAACGCCACCCCGGGGGGCTGGTGGCGGGTCGGACCGAAGCGCAGGGGGGACGCGACGCGACCGAAGTGCGGGTCGGTGAGGACGTGGATGCCGCCGACCTGCGCGAGGAGCGTCGCGTGGCCCACCCAGGTGAAGCGCGGCTCGGCGGTGGGGGTGTGGATCCGCGCGAGGTCGGGTTCGACACCGACGATCGGGCCGCGCATCGCGCGGCGCGGGTTGCGCATGCGGTCCCACTGCCAGCGCCAGAGCCCGCGGCCCTCGACCTGCTCCAGGTAGCGGTTGCGGTAGCGCGCGCGACGGCGTTCGGTGGCGGTGCCCATGGTCGTCCCGAGCCTAGCGTCCGAGCCTGCCTCCGGACCGCCGCCGGACGCGCTCAGGCGCCGGCGAGTTCGTGCGCGGTGCGGACGCCGGACCAGCGGGCGAGGTCGCCCTCGAGGTCGAGGCGTTCGATCGGAGCCTCGTGCTCCCACCGACCCCACTCCGCGCGCGGCAGCATCCACATGACCTCGAACTCGTTGCCGTCCGGGTCGGCGCCGTAGACGCTCTTCGTCGCCCCGTGGCTCGACTCGCCGCCGAAGGCGCCGGCCTCGATGAGCGTGCGGCGCGCCGCGGCGAGCTCGTCGATCGTGTCGAGTTGCCACGCGAGGTGGTAGAGCCCGACGCTCCCGCGCGGTCGCGGTGCCTGCGCGCCGACGCCGAAGAGTCCGAGGTCGTGGTGGTTGCCGGACCGAGGCAGGCGCAGGAAGGCCGCGTTGGCCCGCGGTTCGCGCGCGACGACCTCGAACCCGAACACCGTTCCGTAGAACCACAGGGAACGTTCGAGGTCCGCGACGAAGAGCACCGCGTGGTTCAGCCGGACGGGGTTCACCGCGGTCGTCGGGTCCGTCGCCGCTCCATCCGTCATCGCGTCCTCCGATCCGTGCCGACCGCCGCGCCGTTGCCCTCCGGCGCAAGGTCCGATGGTCCGCGGACCGCGGGTCCGCCGTCGGAGTATCCCGCGCCGCTGGGCGAGACGCTCGGTACATGGCGGGCGGAGGTACCGACCGTCGAGGAGGGGGAGGACGATGCGCAAGACCCGATCCGCGCTCTTCGTCGCGATGCTGGCCACGCTGCTGGTCGGCATGACGGCGGTCGGATCGACCGCGGCGACCCCGCGGAAGTTGCCGGCGGGCACGGCGAGCACCGTGGCCGCTGACATCGGCCTCGCGCCGTACGTGGACACGCCGATCGCGATCACCGACGAAGGCGTCACGTTCACCTACGGCAACGAGAGCATCTACCCGGTGATGATCCTCAACGTGACGTTCCCGGACGGGGTCACGATCACCGGGGCGACGATCACCGGCGCGACGTGTGACACCACGAACGCCGTCGTGACCGTCCCCGACGGTCGGCACGTCGTCGTGTCCGGGATCGCCTGCGATCCCGGGTCGCCCGGCGAGAACCTCACCGTCGAGGTCGACGGGACCTCGACGCTCCTCGCCGGCACGTACGCCGTCTCGGCCGAGTTCAAGGTCCTCACGCCGAAGCGCGTGAAGACCCCGGTCAACATGTGGCAGGTGTTCGACCTGGACGCGATCCTCGTCGCGTCGTAACCCGTCCGAGGACCGGACGGAACGGGGGCCGCGGAGCGGCCCCCGTTCCGCGGCCGCACGCACGCGGTCCGCGCCGACGCGTCCGGTAGCCTCCACGCATGCGCCGGGACGATCTCCAGCTCCTCCGCGTGCCGCGGTTCCGACGCCTCTGGCTCGCGCGGACGATCTCGATCCTCGGATCGGCCCTCACGCCGGTCGCCCTCGCCTTCGGCGTCCTCGACCTCCCGGGCGCGGGGGCGCGCGAGCTCGCGCTCGTCGTGACCGCGGCGTCGCTCGCGATGGTCGCGACGATCCTCCTCGGCGGGGTCCTCGGCGACCGATTCCCGCGCACGAAGATGCTCATGATCGCCGAAGCCCTCGCGGGGGTCTCCGCGGGTGCGGTCGCGTTCCTCTTCATCTCCGGTCGCGCGACGCCCGGATCCGTCGCCGCCCTCGCCGCCCTCGCGGGCGGCGCGGAGGGGCTGCTGTTCCCGGTGCTCTCGGGGCTCGTGCCGGAGACGGCGCCGGCCGATCGCCTGCAGTCGGCGAACGCGTTCCTGAAGTTCTCGCAGACGAGCGCGCAGATCGGTGGATCCGCGCTCGCGGGCGTCCTCGTCGCCGTGATCGGCGCCGGGTGGACGATGGCCCTCGACGCCGCCTCGTTCGCGATCGCGGTCGTCATCGTGGCGCGGATCCCCGCGACGCACCGCGAGCCGAGCGGTGCGAGCATGCTCCACGAGCTCCGCGAGGGCTGGCGCGGGTTCATCTCGTTCAAGTGGATCTGGGCGACGACCCTCGCCGCGACCATCTGGATCGGGGGGTTCCACGCCTCGTTCGCGATCCTCGGTCCCGTCGTCGCGAAGTCGTCGCTCGGCGGCGCACCCGGCTGGGCGCTCGTCCTCGCCGCCTTCTCGATCGGCGGGGTGCTCGGGACGTTCGTCGCGACGCGGGTGCAGCCGAAGCGACCGATGGTCGTCGTCACGGTCCTCTTCCAGCCGGGGACGTTCTTCGTCGCGATGCTCGCGCTCCCGGCGTCGCTGCCCTGGATGATCGTCGCCGCGGTCGGCCTCGGTGTCTCCTTCTCGGTCATCGGCGTGCTCTGGGACACGCTCCTGCAGACCCACGTGCCGACGGACCTGCTCTCGCGCGTCGCGTCCTACGACGCGCTCGGCTCGCTCGCCGCGGTGCCGATCGCGACCGCCGTCGTCGGGTCGGTGGCGGCGGCGATCGGCGTCCAGGCGACGCTCGAGATCGCCGCGGTCGTCATGGTCGTCGCCGGGCTCGAGCCGCTGCTCGTCCGCGACGTGTGGCGCGTCGGCCTCGCGAAGGCGTCCGACGATGCGGAGGTCGACGCGGACGACGGGACGACCGCCCGCTGAGGCCCGCGGGGCGTCAGCCCTCGAGGACGATCTGGCCCACGTCGACGCGCCCCGCCCGGAACCCGC
>JBJTIF010000064.1:0-14085 GCA_046094825.1 Actinomycetota bacterium | reverse complement strand
TCCTCTACCCGGCCGTGTGGGGAGCCGCCGCGGAGGCGCGCGGCGACGCGGGGCTCCGGTCGCCGGTGGGCGGCTGCCCGACGGTCCTCGGCGACCCGGGGCGCGTCGGGGTCGCGGCCCGCGCCGGGGGGGCGGGTGGCGGCCGCCGCCCCCCCCCCCCCCCCCCCCACCCCCGCGCCCTGGTCCTGCTCCGGCGTCCCGCCGTCGTGATGCTCGTCCGACATGCGGGTCGCCTACGCGCCTACAGCGTGCAGGCTTCCTCGGGGTCCATGTCGTCGAAGGAACCGGCGGAGACGTACTTCCCGCCCTCGGCGCGGACCACGTTGATCGTCTGCTGCAGGTAGTGCGACGGGGTCACCGTCGCGGTCCCGGTCGGCCCCTCGAACGACTGGCCGACCATCGCAGCGGCGACGGCCGCCGGGTCCGTGGACCCTGCCGCCTCGACCGCCTGCTTGTAGAGGTAGACGGCGTTGTACGCGCCGACGCCCTCACCACCGGACGGGAAGGTCCCCTCGCCCCACTTCGCCGCGAAGGCCTCGAGGAACGGGGCCACCCCCGGCTGCGGCGCGCTCGTGAAGAACGGCAGCGCCGTGTACGAACCCTCGGCGAGGGCCTCGATCCCGACGAGCCCCGGGTCGCCGAGGAACGTCGTGCAGACGCCCACCGTCGACAGGAGCCCCGCGTCGTCGAGCGCCTTCGCGGCGGCTCCCCACACGGCCGGGTAGAGGACGAACAGGTAGTCCGGCTTCTTGTCGCGCACCTCGGCGACGAGCTCGCTGAAGTCGTCGGCGACGAGCGGGAGGTAGAGCTCGGAGACGAGCGTCCCCCCGTTCTCGGCGATGATCGGCTTCGCGATCTCGAACGTCCGACGCGGCCACACGTAGTCCGCTCCGAAGAGCATGACGTTCGTGCCGAACTTCTCCTGCATGAGCGGGATCAGCGGCCGCACCTGCTGCGCGGGGACGGCTCCGAAGGCGAAGTAGCGCTCGTTGCACTTCCCGCCCTCGAACGTCTCCGTGTAGAACATGAGCTTGCCGTTGTCCTCGACGACGGTCTTGTACGCCGCGTCGTTCGCGTCCGAACCGATCGGCCCCATGACGAGGTCGACGTTGTCGCTCTGCACGAGCTTCGTCGCCTTGTCCACGGTCACCGCCACGTCGGTCTGCGTGTCCTCGACGATGACCTCGATCTGCCGGCCGGCGATGCCGCCCGCCGCGTTGATCTCATCCACCGCGAGCTGCGCGCTCTGCGAGAGGCTCGTGCCGTAGATCGTGAACGGTCCGGTCAGGTCGGCGATGATGCCGATCTTGATCGGCTCGGTCGATCCGCCGCCGTCCCCACCGCCGCTGCCGCCGTCTCCACCGCTGCCGCCATCCGGCCCGCACGCCGCGAGCACCGAGGCGAGCGCGAGTCCGGCGCCGCCGACCGCCGCTCCCTTCAGGAGCCGACGACGGGAGATCGACTGCTGGGCGATCTCGCTCAGCAGGTCCTTGTCCTCCGCCATGCCACTTCCCCCTTCATCCCTGCCCGCGAGCGGGCTCCGACCGAGCGCATCCTCCCCCGCGTCCGGACCGCGGTCAACCGAAGTCCGGGCGTGCTCGGATGCGCGGCTGCGCAACGGCTACCGGGCCGTCCCCTCGAAGGCGGGGTCGATCCCGGAGCGCTGCGTGACGTCGACGTGCCAGGTCGACGTCACCACCTTCTTGTCCGTGTAGAAGTCCACGGCGTCGTTCGCCCGTCCACGGAGCGCGCCGTAGAGCGAGGTCTTGCGGCCGCCGACCGGGTAGAACGCGATCGGCGCCGGTGTCCCGATGTTCACCCCGATCTGCCCGACCTCGGCCCGCTGGCGGAACTCCCTCGCGACCCCGCCCTGCTCCGTGTAGATCGCCGCGGTGTGGCCGTACGTGCTCCGGTTGATGATCCCGATCGCCTCGTCGAGACCGGCGACGCGGCGGACGCAGCGCACCGGGCCGAAGAGTTCGCGGTCGAAGACGTCCATGCCGGGTTCGGCCGCGAGGACGGTCGGTCCGAGCCAGTAGCCGTTCGGGTAGCCCTCCACGGTGGCACCGCGGCCGTCGACGAGGAGGCTCGCGCCCTGCGCGAGGCCGCCCTCGACGGCCGCGACGAAGCCGTCGCGCGCCTTCGCGGAGATCACGGGACCCATGTCGACCCCGTCCTGCAGGCCCTGACCGAGCCGCAACGCCCGCACCGCCGCGAGGTAGGACTCCAGGAAGCGGTCGTACACGGCGTCGTAGACGAGGAGGTTCGACCCCGCGAAGCACCGCTGCGACGCGCTCCCGAGCATCGAGTTCACGATGTTGCCGAGGCACCGGTCGAGCACCGCGGTGTCGGTCACGACCAGGTGGTTCTTCGACCCGCCCTGCGACTGGCATCGCTTGCCGTTCGCCGAGAAGAGCTTGAAGACGACCTCGGCGATCTCCGAGGACCCGACGAACGTCGCGCCGACGACGTCGGGGTGGGCGGCGAGCCGCTCGACGACCCGCTTGTCGCCCATGACGATGTTCAGGACCCCCTTCGGGAGCCCCGCCTCGACGGCGAGCTCCGTGAGCTTCAGCGTCGTGAGCGGGCAGAGCTCGGACGGCTTCATGACGACGGTGTTGCCGGTCGCGACCGCCCACGTGAAGTAGAGCGGGATCATCGCGGGGAAGTTGAACGGCGCGATGATCGCGAAGACCCCGAGCGGCTCGCGGATGTACTCGATGTCGACGCCCGTCGAGACGTTCTCGGAGACGCTCCCCTTCATGAGCTCAGGAGCCGCCGCGGCGTGCTCGATGTACTGGACGGCACGGACGATCTCCCCCTTCGCCTCCGCGAGGGGCTTGCCGTTCTCGCGGACGATCGTGCGCGCGATCTCGTCCTGCGCGTCGACGACGAGCTGCCGGTAGCGGAAGAGGATCGCCGCACGGCGCGGGACCGGCGTCATGCGCCACTCCCAGAACGCGGCCTTCGCCGCGGCGACCGCGGCGTCGATCTCGGCGTCCGAGGAGAGCGGCAGGAGCGCGATCGTCTCGTCGGTCGCGGGGTCGGTGACGGGGAGGGTGCCCTCGGCGCCGGCGGCCACCCACTCGCCGGCCACGTGGTTGCGGAGCTGTTCGGTCATCGCGTGCCTCCCGTCCGGAACGCCGCGAGCACTTCGTCGAGCGCGGCGACGGTCCCGTAGTGCGTGTCGATGTCGTACAGGCTCGAGGCCTGCTCCCGGTCGCCCGTGGCCATGACGCACTCCTCGGGGACGACGACCTCGTAGCCCCGGAAGAACGCGTCGTGGCACGTCGAGCGCACGCAGATGTTCGTGACCACGCCGGTCACGACGAGCGAACGGATCCCCCGCTCGCGCAGGCGCAGGTCGAGGTCGGTCTCGAAGAAGCCGGAGTACCGACGCTTCGTGACGCGCTCCTCCGTCGGGAGCGGCCCGAGCGCCTCGGGGATCTCGGCGCCCCACGTCCCCGTGAGGCAGTGGACGGCGCGCTTGTCGAACTCGCGGTCGTCCGGCGCGTGCGTGTCGCAGACCCAGATCACGCGGGCACCGGTCGAACGCGCGACCTCGAGGAGCGCGTGGTGCGGCGGGAAGAGCGCGTCGCCCCCCTCGAGCGGCATCTTGCCGTCCGGATGGACGAAGTCGTTCAGCATGTCGACGACGAGCACCGCGGTCGTCGCGGGGTCGAGGACGACCGGCGCGCGCGCGACGCGGCGCTCGGAGAAGGTCGTCCCGGGCACCGGCTCAGCCCTCGAACGCGATCGGGCGCACCGGCGGCGGGGTGTTGCGGCTCTTCCGGTGGCGGATCACCCCGTCGATCACCGTCGCGGCGACGGCGAGCGTGTCGCCGATCGCGAGCGCGCCGAGCGCGTCCGCGGCCTGCGAGCCGAGCGGCGTGTCGACGACGACGAGGTCGCCGTCGCGGCCGGGCGCGAGCACCCCCGACGACAGACCGTGGAGCCGCGCGGTGTTGCCGGTCGCGGCCGCGACGGCGACCTCGGGCGCGATGCCACCGAGCGACGCCGCCCACGACATGACGCGGAGGATGCCGAGCGGCTGGACGCCCGAGCCCGCGGGACTGTCCGTCCCGATCACGAGGCGCGCGAGCGCGTCGCGCTCCGCGAGGAGCGCGACGACGTCGCCGGCGGCCTTCACGTTGCCGTTGTGGACGATCTCGATGCACGCGGAGGTCTCCGCGAGGATCCGCTCGACGTCGCCGATCGGCAGCGCCGTCGGGCCGCCGTTCGTGTGCCCCGCGACGTCGGGCTGCACCGTCACGACGAAGTCCGCGCCGATGACGCCGCTGCCGGGGATCGATGCGCCGCCGGTGTGGACCATGACCTTCATCCCGACCGCGTGCGCCCAGCCCGTCATGCGGGCGGCGACCGCGGGATCCTTCACGCCGGAGATGCCGATCTCCGCGACGAGCCGGACCCCCGCGTCGGCCATCTCGCGGAAGTCCGCCTCCGTGAGCCCGTCCTCGAGCATCACCGCGCCCGCGTGGACCTTCACGCCCGCCGGGCGGAGGTTCGCGAACGCCTTCGCGGCGAGGATCGTGAGCGCCTTCACGCCCGCCGGGTCGGTCGGCCGCCCGGGCGTGTGCGGCTCGCCCGCCGAGAGCATCGTCGTGACCCCACCGTGCATGTTCGAGTCGATCCAGTCCATCTGGTTCTGCCGCGGGGTGAAGTCGCCGATGACCGGATGGACGTGGTTGTCGAGGAGTCCCGGCAGCACCGTCGCGCCTGCCGCATCGATCCGCGTCGTGACACCGGAGAGGTCGAGGCCCGAGCCGATCGCGTCGATCCGCCCGTCGCGGACGACGATCGTGTCGCCCGACGCGAACGGTGCGTCGAGGTCGCCGGTGACGATCGTGCCGACGTTCGTGACCGCGAGCGACCCCTTCGCCGCGCCGCCGCCGCCCGCGCTCATCGGAGCCCGTCCTCGCCGACGATCTCGCCGACCTGGAGGCCGCCGATCCGCGGGAGCGGGCGGCCGCCGTCCGTCACCGCGACCGCGATGACGAGCTCGTCGTCGCCGGGCGCGTCGGGGATGCGGAGCTCGATCGCGTCGAAGTGGCTGCGGACGAAGGCCGCGTCCTTGTAGTGGAGCGGAACGTCGAGGGGCGTGCCCGGACCGCCGCGCTTCTTCGCCGACGGGATGATCGCCTTGCCGCCGCCGACGCCCTCGCGGAACGGCGTGCCGAACTTCGGGTGGAGCATCGCCGCGACGTGCTCGAGCTCGCCGCGCATGCCCGCGATACCGCCCTTGCCGTAGCTGTGGACCGGGTGGTCGAGGGCACGCGTCGCGATCGCGGTGAGTTCGGCGCCGAGCGGGACGCTCGCCTCGATGAGCTCGGTGAGGTCCTCGACGTAGCGGCCGGCGAAGGGGTTCGCGAGCACGGCCGCGGTCACGACCTTGCGGACGGGCGGCAGCACGGGACGACCTGCCTCGAGCCGCGTCTCCTCGACGAACGTGACGACCTTGCGGATGTCCACGGGAGCCCCCTTCCGGCGAACGGCGCGGCTCGTGCGAGCGCGCGCGGAGCGTAGCAGCGCGCCTGCGGAGGCCGGAAGGGTCGCTCAGCCGCGCGGGTCGCCGACGACCTCGACGACGTCGCCGAGGCAGAGGACGGCGGCCGCGATCGTTCCCGCGGCGCGCATCCGCTCCGCGGATGCGACGCCGGCCGCGATCGCGGCCGCCGCCTCGCGGGCGTCGAGGTCGTCGACGGCGAGGGTCACGGGGAGATCGCCGAGGTCGGAGTCGGGGTCGAGCTCGCGGGCCGGGGTCCGCGTCACCTTCGCGGAGCCCGGGAGGTCGACCGCGTTCGCGAGGAGCGTCGCGGCGACGTCCGCGGTCGCCGCCGTCGCCGCGAGCACGGTGACGGCGGCGGCGATCCCGAGCGAGAACGACCGCCCGCGACGCCCCGAGGTCGCGATGCCGCGCACCGGGTCGGACGCGCGGATCACCGCCTTGCCGAGGAGCGCGGGGCGCTCGGGGACGGGGACGACCCCGACCGCGAACTCCTCCCCCTGCGCGAGGTGGATCGCGATGTCGCCGCCGTCGTTCACATAGACCTTCCGGAGATCGAGGCCCGGCGTCATGACCGCGCAGAGCTCGTCGGCGACCGAACCCGCGACCGCGGCCATCGGCGTGACGAACCGCGCGTCCGCGAACGCGTCGACCGCCGCGACCATCCGGCGCGCGACCGCGCCCTCGACCGGGGCGGGCGACGCGGGATCGTGCCGGGCACGCAGGAGCGGGAGCTCGCCGACGAGTTCGTCGAGGACGGTGCGGAAGCGCTCCCACGCGCGCGTCTCCGCCTCGCGGACGTCGGACGGCGCGCCGGTCGCCTGGAGGATGACGTCGATCGGGCCGTGCTGGAGGTGGAGGCGCGCGCCGTCCGACGTCCGCGCGAGGACCGGACCGCTCAGTGCCGCTCCGCCGGCCAGGGGTTGTCCGGGAGGCTCCCGAGGTGCTTCGCCTCGGAGCGCGCGGCGACGGTCGCGAGCGGGACGATCGATCCGACGTGACCGCCCATCGCCTCGTAGTCCGCGCGCGGCATCGTGAACTCGAGCGGGGCGACGAGCGCCGGCGTCGGCACGTAGCCGAACCCGCCGGGGGGCACGCGCGTCACGTCGACCATGAAGGTGATGCCGCCGCCGGGGAACACGTACGTCGGCGCGCCGCCGCACGTGACGTTCGTGATGTTCGCCTTCACCGAGCGCGTGAGCGCGACGGGGTTCTCGGTCGCCCCGGCGCGGAGCGACCCGCCGGCGCCCGCCATGAACAGGACCGACGTCATCGCGGGTTCGCAGTTCTCCGCGATCCGGTCGACCGATCCGCGGAGGTCGGCCGGGAGTTCCTTCGCGACGGGGCGGAGGTCGGCGTCGAGCTCGAAGTACGCGTAGTGCTCGCCGGTCGTCCCGACCATGAGGAGGCGGAGCCCCGGTCGGGCGACCGCGGGATCGAACCCCTCGATGATGACGAGCGGGTCGGTGAGGTCGGTCCCGCCCCACCCCGTGCCCGGCTGCGCGACGTTGAAGTAGCGACCCGGCGTCGAACGGCGGCCCCGGATCTTGATCCCGGTCGGCTCGACGCCGAGGTAGCGCCCCGCCTGGTGCTCGGAGAGGACCCCGGTGATGTGGTCGTCGACGACGACGACCTCGTCGACGTGGCCGAACCACTGCTTCGCGAACATCCCGATCGTCGCCGACCCGCAGCCGACGCGCATCCGCTCCTCGGGGGTGCCGTTGATGATCGGTGGCGCGCCCGCCTGGAGGATCATCGTCGCGCCGTCGTCGACGGTGAGTTCGACGGGCCTGCCCTCGCAGAGCTCGAGCATGACCTCCATCGTCACGGTGCCTTCCTTCTTCGTACCGCCCGTGAGGTGGTTCACGCCGCCGAGCGCGAGCATCTGCGACCCGTACTGCTGCGTCGTCACGTGGCCGACCGCCTCCCCGTCGTGCCGCACGAGCGCCCGCTCGTGCCCGACGTGGCGGTCGGTGTCGATCTTCACCTCGACGCCGCAGTACGAGAAGATCCCCTCGGTCACGACCGTCACGGTGTCGACGCCGTCGACGACGCTGCCGACGATGAACGGCGCGGGCTTGTAGTCCGGGTACGTCGTCCCCGCGCCGATCGCGGTGAGGAAGGTCTCCTCGCCCTGGATGAGGTCGCCGTCCCAGTCCTCACGGGCCGCGAAGGGCACGAGCTGCCCGCCGGCCTCGCGCGTGCGCTCGAGGACGACGAGCGGGTCCATCCGCGCGAGGCGGCCGTCGACGTTGCCGGAGCGGTCGCACGACCCGGTGCGGCCCGGCTTGATCTTGCAGCGGACGGGGCAGGCGTCGCAGACGACGATGCCGCGGTCGGCGAGGGCCGCTTCGTCGGTCACGCGCGGCCTCCGCGCGCGATCGCGTCGAGGACGCGCTCCGGCGTCGCGGGGAGGTCGCGCACCGGCGCGCCGACGGCGTCGCGGATCGCGTTCACGATCGCCGGCGCGGTCGGCACGAGCGCGTGTTCGCCGATGCCCTTCGCGCCGAAGGGACCGCGCGGGTCCTGCGACTCGACGAGGATGCTCACCACCTCCGGCACGTCCCCGAACGTCGGGATCAGGTAGTCGTGCAGGTTCTCGGTCCGGCCCGGAAGGTACTCCTCCATGAGCGCGAGGCCGACGCCCTGCGCGACGCCGCCCTCGATCTGCCCCTCGAGGAGCGTCGGGTTCACCGCGCGGCCGACGTCGTGCGCGGCGGTGAGCCGCAGGAGCCGCACGCTCCCGAGCTCGAGATCGACCTCGAGCTCGACGAGGTGCGCCCCGTAGCCGAACTGCGCGTACGGCTCGCCCTGACCCGAGGCGTCGAGCGGGACGGTCGGGGGGTCGTAGCGGCCGGTCGCGACGACGACGAGCCCGTCGGCGTCCGGCGTCCGCCCACCGAGGTCGATGCGGCGCTCCTCGCCGCGGTCGACGACGACGAGCGTCGCGCCCTCGAGATCGATCCGCGCGTCCTCCGAGGCGTCCGCGAGCGCGCGGAGTTCCGCCCCGAGCGCCTGCGCGGCGAGGAGCGTCGCGTTGCCGGTGACGAAGGTCTGCCGCGAGGCCGAGCTCTTGCCGGCATCCGGCGTCGTGTCGGTGTCCGGGCCGCGGAGGTCGATGCGGTCGAACGCGACCCCGAGCGCGTCGGCGGCTATCTGCTGCATGACGGTGTTCGGACCCTGCCCCATGTCGACCGCACCCTGGAAGAGCACGACGCGACCCGCGGCGTCGACGCCGATCTTCACCGTCGAGGGGTTCGGGAGCGCGGTGTTGCCGCAGCCGTACCACATGCCCGCGAGGCCCACCCCGCGGCGGCGGACGCCTCCCGCCGCGTTCGCCGCCGCGGCCTCCGCACGCGCGCGGTCCCAGTGCGGTCGGAGCGCATCGAGGCACTCCCGGTAGCCGACCCCGCCGTCGAAGACCTGGCCGGTCACCGTCGGCACGCCGGCGGTGAGGGCGTTGCGGTACCGGAACGCGAGCCGGTCGACGTCGAGCGCGTCCGCGAGCTCGTCGAGGACGGCCTCGGACGCGACGGTCGCCTGCGGAACGCCGAACCCGCGGAAGGCGCCCGCGATCGGCCCGTTCGTGTGGACCGCCTCGGTCCGGGCGCGGTAGGCGTCGTACACGTACGGGCCGCTCGCGTGGACCGGGACGCGGTTCGCGACGGTCGGCCCCCACGACGCGTACGCCCCGGTGTTGAAGCGACCGGTGAAGTCCATCGCGACGAGTCGACCGTCGCGCGTCGCGCCGACCGCGACCTCGATCTCCGAGGGGTGGCGCTTCGTCGTCGACATCATCGACTCGGGCCTCGAGTACGCGATGCGTACCGGGCGGTCGAGGTGCCAGGCCGCGATCGCGACGTACGGCTGCACGGAGATGTCGAGCTTGCTGCCGAACCCGCCACCGACCGCGGTCGGCAGGATGCGCACCGCGCCGGGGGCGAGGCCGAGGATCGCCTCCATCTCCTCGCGGTCCATGTGCGGCGACTGCGTCGTGACCTGGATCTCGATCCGGTCCCCGACGCGTCGCGCGAACCCGGCCTCGGGCTCGATGTACGCGTGCTCGATGAACGCGGTCGTGAAGGACGCGCGGACGACGACGTCGGCCCCGTCGAGCGCGGCGACCGCGTCGCCGCGCTCGACGTTGCCGCGGATCAGGACGTTGCCCTCGCGGTCCGCGTGGATGCGTGGCGCGTCGGGCTCCCGCGCCGGGCCGGGTTCGAGGACGGCGGGTCGCTCGTCCCACGTCACGGGGAACGTCGCGAGGTCGAGGCCGCGGATCGCGTCGGCGTCGCCGACGACCATCGCGACCGCTTCGCCGCGGAACCGTGCCTCGCCCTCGGCGAAGACCGGCTGGTCCGCGAGCGGTGCGATGACGCCGAAGCGGTTTCGACCGGGGACGTCCGCCGCGGTGAACGCCGCGACGACGCCGGGGGTCGCCGCGACCCACGCGTCGAGGTCACCGAACGAGAACGCGGCGCGGTGGAAGGGAGAGCGCACGACCCGGCACAGGAGCGCGTCCGTCGGCCACGCATCGGCGCCGAAGACGTCGGTGCCGCGGACCTTCGGCCACCCGTCGACGCGGGGGATCCGCTGGCCGACGGCCTTGCCGACGGGGACCTCCGACGCCACCTCTTCGAACGTCGTCGCGTTCGCGACCGCCGAGATGATCTTCCGGTAGCCCGTGCAGCGGCAGAGGACGCCGCCGAGCGCATCTCGCACCTGGGGCTCGGACGGTGCCGGCGCCTCGCGCAGGAGCGCCGCGGCCGAGACGAGCATCCCCGGCGTGCAGATGCCGCACTGCGCCGCGCCGTGGTGGAGGAACGACCGCTGGAGGCGATCGATCTCGCCCGAGTCGGAGAGCCCCTCGAGCGTCTCGACCGACGCGCCGTCGAGGCGACCGACCGGCTGCATGCACGCGCAGACCGCCTCGCCGTCGACGAGGACCGTGCACGCGCCGCAGTCCCCCGCGTCGCACCCGACCTTCGTCGCGGTGAGCCCGAGGTCCTCCCGGAGCACCTCGGTGAGTCGGCGCGCGGAGGCCGGGAGCTCGACCGTCGCGCCGTTCACGGTGAAGCGGACGTTCACGCGGGCCTCCCGGCGGCACCGGCGGCCAAGGCGGCCTCGGCGACCGCGCGACCGACGAGCGTGCGGGCGGCGCGGAGCCGGTACGCCGCCGTCGCGCGGACGTCGTCGATCGGCGTGAGCGGTGCGAGGTGGTCCGCGGTGACGAGCGGGGCGAGGTCGCCCTCGAGCGGACGACCGACGAGGTCGGCCTCGAGGTCCGGCAGCCGCCGCGCGACGGGCGAGCACGCGCCGACGGCGACGCGCGCCGCGGTGATCGCCCCGTCGCGCGCCTCGACCTGAGCGGCGACCATGACGACCGAGATGACGAGGTAGCGACGGAGCCCGAGCTTCAGGAACGCGCTCCCGGCGTCGCCGGCCGACGCCGGGACGAGCACGGCCGTGACGAGTTCGTCGGGGGCGAGCGCGGTCGCGCGGTACCCGGTCACGAAGTCCGCGAGCGGCAGCACGCGGACGCCGGACGGACCCGCGACTTCGACGGACGCGTCGAGCGCGAGGAACGACGGGATGCCGTCGCCCGCGGGTGACGCGGTGACGAGGTTGCCGGCGATCGTGCCGGCGTTCTGCACCTGCACCGCGCGACGTCGGCCCACCGCGTGAGCGCACCGAACCGCCAGACGTCGCCCTCGCGCGCGATCCCACGGAGCGCCGCGATGCCGGTGATGTCGACGATGGGTTCGGTCGTCGTGCTGCGGCCGACGCGGACCGGGTAGTGGTCGGTGCCGCCGGCGAGCACGGTGCGACCCTCGGCCTTCAGGCGGATCGCCTCGTCGACGTCCCGCGCGACCACGTAGTCGGTGCCCACGCTCGTTCCCACGATGGGCGAAGCGTAGCGCGGGCGGTGGGTCCTCCCGGAGGGTGGCGGTGGGATAGCCTCGCGCGATGCCGTCGAACCTCCTCGCGCTCGCCGCCTCCTTCGGGTGGGGCGCCTCGGACTTCCTCGGCGGGTTCGCCTCGCGTCGCCTCCCCGCGCAACTCGTCACCGCGATCACGCAGGTGGCCGGCGCCGCGACGATGTTCGCGGCGGTCGCGCTCACGGACCCGGACCCGACCGGGCGCGACACCCTGCTCGGCGTGGCCGCCGGCATCGTCGGCCCGATCGGCCTCGTCCTCCTCTACCGCGGGCTCGCCCTCGGCCCGATGAACGTCGCCGCGCCGACCACCGCCGTCGCGGGCACCGCGACCGCGGTCCTCGGGGGCATCGTCCTGCGCGGCGAGACCTTCACGGGGATCACGCTCCTCGGCGCGATCTGCGCCGTCATCGCCGTCGTCGCGGTGTCGCAGACGCCCGACGCGGACACCGAGGACCACCTCCCCGGCCACGTCCGCCGGACGCTCCGCATCTGCCTCGCCAGCGGGCTCCTCCTCGGCCTCGCGAACGTCGTGTTCTCGGAGACGAGCCCGGCGAGCGGCGTGTGGGCGGTCGCCGTCGGGCGATCGGTCTCGACGCTCGTCCTCCTGTACCCGGCGCTCCGGATCCGCCCCGAGACGCGGATCCTCCCGCGCCACGAGCTCCGGCTCGCCGCGCTCGCCGGCGTCGGGGATGCGCTCGCGACGACCGCGCTCGTGCTCGCCTTCCAGCGCGGCACGGTGATCCTCGTCGGGGTGCTCGGAGGGCTGTTCCCGGCCGTCACCGTCCTCCTCGCGCGGATCGTCCTGAAGGAGCGGATGGGTCGGCCGCAGTTCCTCGGGCTCGCGTTCGCGATCGCGACCGTGGTGCTCCTCGGCATCGGCTGAGGACCCGCCGACCCGCGTAGGCTGTCGTCGTGTTCGGCGCGATCCCCTTCGAGACCTTCCCGATCTTCCACCTCGGGCCGCTCCCGATCCGCACCTTCGGGCTCTTCGTCGCGACCGGCATCCTGCTCGGCGTCTGGATCCTCACGCGGTTCGCGCGCGACCGCGAGATGGATGTCGAGGCGCTCTCCTCGCGCGCCTTCTGGGTCGTCGGCATCGGGATCGTCGGCGCGCGGCTCCTGTTCGTCGTCACGCATCCTTCGGACTACGCGGAGAACCCGCTGCGGGCGTTCGCGCTCTGGGAGGGCGGGCTGCAGTTCTCGGGGTCGTTCCTCGTCGCGATCGTCCTCATCTGGTGGTGGCTGCGGCGGCATCCCGACGTGGACGGGCGGTCGCTCATGGACGGGCTCGTCCTCGCGCTCGTGCCGGGTCTCATGGTGGGGCGGCTCGGCTGCGTCGCCGTCGGTGAGCACCTCGGGAACCCGACGTCGTTCGTCCTCGGCTGGACGTACCTCGGTGGGGAGACCCGCGAGGGGCCACTCACGGTCGGACTCACGTACCACAACACCGCGATCTACGAGATCGTGTTCCTCGCACCGCTCGCCGTCGCCCTCTTCGCGATGGCGCGACGCCGCGTCGCGCCGGGCCTCATGGCCGCGTCGTTCTTCCTCTGGTACGGCGTGCAGCGGTTCGTGACCGATCTCTTCCGCACGTACGACCGCGAGGTGCTCGGGCTCACGGGGGCGCAGTACCTCTCGATCGGGATGGTGCTCGGAGGGCTCTGGATCCTCGCCCGGCTGCGGAAGGGCCGGGGCACGGCACCGCCCGCGATCACCGCGGTGGTCGCGGGAGCGCTCACGCTCCTCGCGACGGTGTTCTAGGCCGCGCGGTCCGCCGCGCCCGCACCCACGAACCGGCTGAGGAGCCGGTCGAGCCCGAGGAACCCCGCGGCGAGGACCATGCCGAACGCGATGATCATCGCGATCGTCGTGAACACGGCGCCGTAGCCGTACTCGATGACGTCGAGGAACGGGTACGGGTACGCACCGATCGCGACGCCGCGGACGAGCGAGTAGAGGAGCCACGCGATCGGGATCGCGAACGCGGTCGCGATGTGGCTCGGCTTGAACCACCCGCGCGGACCGAAGATCGCCCACGTCGCGACGACGAGCGTCGGCCCCCAGTAGTGCTGGATCGAGTTCGTCACGTGCTGGAGCCCCTGGAGCTCGCGGCCACCGGCGAGGAGGTACGAGTACACGATGCCGGTCACCGACATCATGAGGACGGAGTCGGCGCGGAGGACCCGCTCGCGCGGGGTCCCGCTCCAATGGCCGAGCGCGAGCTTCGTGAGGACGAACGCCGCGACGACGTTCGACCAGATCGTGAAGTAGCTCGCGAGGTCGACGATGCGGTCGATCGCGGACGCGTCGGTGAACCCGATCATGTTCGGGTTCGTCTCCGTCGTCGGGTAGACGTGGAGGAGGTCGAGGACGAACGACAGCCCGACGCCGAACCACAGCACCGCGGCGAGCGCCCCGTAGACGCGGCGCGCGGTGGGCGTGAGGGTCGAGCCCGTCCATGAGCGACCGCCCGTCCACGTCGGGATGCCGCCGCAGCCACCACCAGATGAGGACGATCGCGGACGCGTCGGTGAACCCGATCATGTTCGGGTTCGTCTCCGTCGTCGGGTAGACGTGGAGGAGGTCGAGGACGAACGACAGCCCGACGCCGAACCACAGCAC